>NZ_JBEXYC010000064.1:0-39093 GCF_040630835.1 Kitasatospora sp. NPDC005751 | reverse complement strand
GGCCGGGCCCGTCGCGACGGGCCCGGCCCGACCGGCGGGGGGTGAGGGCATCGGCACGAGGGGACGAGGCCGGTGCACGCGGGCACCGGTGCGGCGGGCCCGAGGGGACGGCCGCGACACCCGCGCAGCGCTCTGTCCTATGATCATCCCTGCTCATCGGGTCCCCGAGACACGGCGGACGAGCCGCGTCGACGAAGAAGGAGCCCGATCGGTGGCGACAGTCAAGCCCGGCAGGAACACCGCGGCCACGGTGACGGCGGTGGCACTCGCCGCCGTCGGAATCGGCGGCGGCGCGTGGGCGCTGGTCGCCCCCCGCACCGAGCGGGCCGAACCCCCGGCCGCGTGTGCCGCACCCCGGCCCACGGACCCGGCCGGCTATGCCGTGCTCTGCGCCGCCCTCAACCGCCCCGACCTGCCGGCCCTGCTGGGCACGCCGCAGGACCGGGTCTCCACGGCCGGTCCGGCACCCTTCGGCCTGGGCAAGGACGCCATGGTGGAGGTCCGGCTGGGGGTGAGTGCCGTCGCCCTGACGGACAGCTCCACCACGGTCGAGGACATCGCCGACATGCCTCGGTTCCTCCCCCGGCCCGCCACCGTGCTCGGCCATCCCGCCATGACGTACTACACCGACGCCATGAGCCTCGGCTTCGGCACGGACGGGAAGGCCACCACCGGCGTCGGCTCCCCTGTCCGGAACCTCGTCGTCGCGCAGGGCCCCGGCGCCCCGGGCGGCCGGGCCTTCGAGGTCGCCGTCTTCCGCCACGACGGCCGTCCCGTCGACGACGCACTCCTGTACCGGGTCGCCGAGGCCGTCATGCCCACCCTCCCCGGCTGGGTCACGGCGCCCTCGGAACCGTCCGGCCACTGACCGCGCCGCCGGCGACCACGACAGCCCCACCAGCCGGGGCGCGGGAGCAGCCCCGACAGCCCGGCCGGGCGCCGGACGGCCGCGGGCCGGCCCGCGGCTATGACGACTGTCACGGCCCCGTGAATGATCACCCGGCTGGTGCGGCGTTCCGCCCGGTTGCGATGATGGGTGACATGGACGGGGCGAGGTGCCCCGAGCGGTCGAACGGGGGGTCGGCGATGTCGCCGCATGAGATCGGGTTGTACGCGAGTGCGGCGGTGGTGGTCGGTGCGGGGCTGCGGACTTTGGTCCTGGCCGGCCTCACGGGCGGCTCCGGACACGGCGGTTCGGCGAGCGGCGACTCCGGGCCGGGTGAGGTGTTGGCGGTCGTCCGTACCGCCTTGGCGCGGCGCCCCAGGGTCACCCTCGCGCTGTTCGCGGTGATGGCGGCGATGGCGGTGGTCCAGTACGCGGTGCCCGGCGTGGTCGAGGGCCTGATGCGCCGGCCGGGTGCGCTGTCGGACGGTCAGTGGTGGCGGGCCGGAACCGCGCTGCTGGTGCAGTCCTCGGGGATCACGCAGATCGCGTTCAACCTGTCGGCGCTGCTCGTGATCGGCGCCGTCACCGAAGCGGTCCTCGGACGGTGGCGGACCCTGGGCGTCTTCCTGGCCAGCGGTGTCCTGGCCCATGTGGTCAGCCTGGCCGGCTGGGCGCCGAACGGGGGCGGCGACTCCGTGGCCATCTGCGGACTGCTGGGCGCACTGGCCGTCACCTGTCTGCTGGGCAGGAGCACGCCGGGCGTGACCGCCAAGGACATCTGGCCCGTACTGCTCATCCCCGCGGCCGGCACGTTCCTGTGCCTGCTGGAGAACAACCACGGTGCCGGACTGGTGGCGGGCTGCCTGATCGGCCTGGCCCTCGCGCTCCGCGGCAGGGAGCTGCCTCCGCAATCGGTCGTGGCGTAGCGCCACGAGTCCTGCCGGCGCGGGCCGGCCGCCCGTCCCGGAGGCGGCCGCCCAGGGACGCGTTCGCCACTCAGGGACGCGTTCGCCGCCCCGATGCCGCGACCGCACCGCCGAAGCCCCCGAGGCGGCTCGACCGTCTCGGGGGGCGGGCTCCGGATCGAACCGCGGCGGGGCCGCAGGGACGCGGCCCGGCGTTCCCCGGGGCGGGGCGAAGCCGGGCGGGGCGGGGCGAAGCCGCCAGCCCGGAACCCTCGGTTCGGCGGTCGGCCCCGGTCCGGCTGTGCACTGGGCCGGGGGCCACCGCCTCCGTCACCGCAGGACGGTGTCGAGCCAGTCGAGGATCCGGCCCATGGCGAGACGCTGGGCGCCGGTGTGGCAGTGGGCGCCCGCACCCTCGGCGACGGTGAAGCGGGCGAGGGTCTTGGGGCAGGTGAGGCGGTCGTAGAGCTGCTGGGCCTGGCCGTCGAAGAAGAGGTCCTCCTCGGCGTCGCAGACGAGGGTGGGGCAGGTGATCCGCTCGGCGATGCCGTCGGCGAGCGTGTAGTCGAGGTAGGAGGCGAGGAACGCGCGCGGGGTCGCCACGTCCATGACGTAGGAGCCGTGCGTGATGGCCCAGCGCACGGTCGGGTTGGTCTTCATCAGCGCCTCGATGGAGGCGTCGATCTCGGGGGCGTGCTCGGCGCGCAGCAGGGCCTCGGCCTCGGGGCGCGGCATCGGCAGGTTCTTCACGCTGACTTCGCCGAGGTCGTACACACCGTCGACGGCGATCACGGCGGCCAGTCGGTGTTCGAAGGCGGCCGCCCTGGGCGCGAGCAGGCCGCCCATGCTGAGGCCGAGCAGGGCGATGCGCTCGGGGTCGACCTCGGGGCGCTCGGCGATCAGCCAGTCGACCACCGGGGTGACGACGCTCTCCCAGTTCGGGCGGAACGGCAGCCCGTCACGGAAGCGGGCGGCCGGCTGGCCCGGGCCGTCGAAGGTGAGCACGTGGTAGCCGCGCTCCTGGCCGGCCGCTCCGCCGAAGAAGTGCATCTCCTCGGCGGACCCGTCGAAGCCGTTGTGCATGACGATCGTGGGCGCGGGGGCGTCGCCGGGGGCCCGGTAGAAGTAACCGTGGAGCACGGTGCCCTCGAAGGGGATCTCGACGGGTTCGATGCGGGGCTCGAAGAGGGCGGCCGCCGAGCGGAAGGTGTCCACCGCGCGCTCGTAGGAGGCCGCGATGCGGGGGTCCTTCGGGTTGCCGTGCAGGAAGAACTCGGCGGAGCGGAAGTAGTTGCTCGCCCGCAGGTAGGCGTCCCGGGCGCTGATCCGGTGGCCGCCGGCCAGGGCGGTGGCGGCCTCGGCGGCGGTGCGCTCGGCGGTGGCGGACCACTCCTCGTACCAGCCGTCGTAGTCACCGGCGGTGATCCTCTGGGCCGTGGCGATCACCTCGCCGAAGTCGGAGCCGCCGTAGGCCGCGTGACCGATCGCCCGGAGGGTCTCGTACCAGAACTGCGGGTCGTTCTCGAAGAGCAGGGGCTTCATGGCGTTCTCCTAATGCAAGATTGGTTGCGTTTATTACGGTAGTGAGCCGAAGCCATAGACGCAAGTTCTCTTGCGTTAGTCTTTGGCTGTGAACGAAGACCAGGTACGGCGCAGGACCGGCGGCCGAAGCGCCCGCGTACGGGAGGCGGTGCTCGGCGCGACGGCCGAGCTGATCGCCGAGCACGGCCACGCACGGATCTCCATCGCCCAGATCGCCGAACGCTCCGGCGTCCACCAGACCTCGATCTACCGGCGTTGGCGGTCGACCGACGCGATCGTGCTGGAGCTCGCGGTGGAGCGCCTCTCCGCCACGTCCGTGATCCCCGACACCGGGACACTGCGCGGGGACCTCGTCGCCTACGCCCACGGGGCGGCAGCGTCGATCGAGGGGCCGGACGGCCTGGCACTGCTACAGGCGCTCGTCGCCCTGCCCGCCGGGAACGCCGACCCCGGCCTCGACCCCAGGACCGTGCTCGCACCGCGCGGCAGGGACCTGCAGGACATGCTCGACCGGGCCGTGGCACGCGGGGAGCCGCAGCTGCACATGATGGACGTCCTGGACGGGATCGTCGCACCGCTCTACCTGCGGGTCCTCTTCCGGATCGGGGGGATCGACGAGGCGTACCTCGACTCCCTGGTCGTCAGGACGCTGGCGGCGGCGACGGACTGACGCGACCGGCGGCCGGAGCCGGGGCGCCGCGCCGGCCCTGCCGGGGCGGCGAAGAAGGCCCCCGACGCAGCGGTGGGCCGGGCCGCGGGCCGGGCCGCCACCGCCGGGCGACTGCGGGCCGTTCGGCCCTTCCAGCTGTGTGCAAGGTTCATGACGCACAGACTGGCGCCGGACCGTGTCCACTTCCCAGGTCCGTGCGGGGCGGGGACTGTCCACCCCTGTCCGCGGCTGTCCACCCGGTCCGCGACGGTCCACCCGGTCCGACGATGCGCGGACCAGGCCCTTCCCGTACCGCTCGGTCGCGGTCATGACCCAGGCGACGAAGGCCGTGCCCGGCAGGTCCGCCGACGGTGTCGTCGCCGTGCCCGAGCACCTCGGGGATCCGCTCGCGTACGCGGGCCCGGCCGCCGTCGTGCTTCTCAGCGCGCTCGAACTCCGCGCACTCCGTCGCCGGGGCGGGCGCGGAGTGCGCGGAGCGACAGCCGGCTGACCGGTGTCGGGGCCGCCCCGGGCGCGGGACGGCCCCGGTCGGCCTCGCCGGGTGGGGTCAGCGGGCCCGCAGCGGGCCGGCGAAGGACTTGCGCAGGGAGGACGGGGCGACGACGGGGAGCAGCGAGGCCAGCAGCTTGCCCTTCAGGGTGTCCGGGGTCCTGGTCAGTCGGACGTCCACCCGGGTGCCGTCGCCCTCCGGGGTCAGCCGGAAGACCCAGCCGCCGCCGGGCCCGAAGAGCTTGGAGTCGAGGGTGGTGATGGTGACCTCGTCGCCCCCGGGCTTCCAGTCGTAGCGGGCGCGCTCCCAGGCGGCGGCGGTGCCCTCGGTCACCTCGGCCCAGCCCTCCCCCGCGCCGTGCACCGCGAAGTGCGCCGCGTCGATGGTGGGCCACGCCTGGGCGCGGGCCGGGCCGAAGTCGGTGAGGACGGCCAGCACGGCGTCCGGGTCGAGCGAGGAGATCAGCTGGAAGTTGACGACGGTCACGAGGTCCTCCGGAGGTGGTGCGGGGCGGGCTGGGCCCGGTCGCACCCACCCTGGTGCGCGGACGCGGTTACGGCATCCGTCAGTTGACCGAGGACAGGGCCCGCGTCATGGCACTACGTCGACCGCCGGGTACGAAGTACCCGCGCCGGGTGGGGGTTTCGCCGGCCGCAGGTGGCGGGGCGGGGCGGTGACGGGCAGTCGGCGACTCGCTCGTTCGCCCCGGCCGGGCCGTCGGCGGGGGCCGGGACCGACCGTCATTCGACGGATCCGAGGCGCCGCCCGTGCCGCGAGGGTGGAACCACCGAGGCGCCCACCGTCCGCTCGGACGGGTTCGGGGCGCCGCATCGGCCCACTGACCCGCGTACCGGCACCCGTACCCGTACCCGTACCGAACGGAAGGACTGTCCCATGGCAGCAGGAAAGAGCACCCGGAAGCGCCGGCTGGCGACGGCGGCGGTCTGGGCCGCGGCCGCGAGCGTCGTGCTGGGCACGGCCGTGGCCGGGGGCACCGCGAACGCGAGCGCGCCGGTCGCGGTCGGCGTCAGGCCGACGATCGTCCTGGAACACGGCGCGTTCGCCGACGCGTCCAGCTGGAACGGCGTGATCAAGCGGCTCCAGGCGGACGGGTACCCGGTGGTGGCCCCCGCCGTCCCGCTCCGCGGCCCCGCCTCCGACGCGGTCGCGCTGCGCGGCCTGCTCCAGCACGTACCGGGGCCGAAGATCCTGGTGGGCCATTCCTACGGCGGCTCGGTCATCAGCGCGGCCGGCGCGAACGACCCGCAGGTCAGGGCCCTGGTGTACGTGGCGGCGTTCCTGCCCGCGCCCGGGGAGACGGCGCTGGAGCTGTCCGGCAGGTTCCCCGGGTCCACCCTCGGGGACGCGCTGGACCCGGTCACCTACCCGCTGGCCGACGGCACGGCCACCACGGACCTGTTCATCCGGGCGGACGCGTTCCGCCACCAGTTCGCCGCCGACGTCCCCGCCGCCCAGGCGGCGCTCATGGCCGCCACCCAGCGCCCGATCGCCCAGAGCGCGCTCCAGGAGCCGGCCACCGTCGCCGCCTGGACGGAGAAGCCGAGCTGGGACGTCGTCACGACCCAGGACCTGAACATCCCCGAGGCCGCCCAGCTCTTCATGGCCCGCCGCGCCCACGCCCGCGTCACCCTCGTCCCGGCCTCGCACTCGGTCGCCGTGTCGCATCCGGGGACCGTGGCGCAGGTGATCGAGGAAGCCGCCCGGACCACCCGCTGAGGCGGACCGGCGCGGCGCCTCCCGGGGCCCGGCGGCCGGCCCGCCCCGGCAGCAGCACCGCACATCTGACACTCCATCAGCAGGAGTCGGCATCCGAACCGGTGACCGCGGACGCGGATCGCCGGACCGACACGTACGAGGAGAAGGACATGGCAGTCAGTTACACCGGTGTGGTCACGGTGACCGGCGAGGGGCGCAACGGCGGGCAGGCCACCGCCAGCGACGGCCTGCTCAGCACCGCACTGGCCATCCCGAAGGCGCTGGGCGGCGCGGGCGGCGCCACCAACCCGGAGCAGCTGTTCGCGGCCGGCTGGGGGGCGTGCTTCCTGGGCGCGGTGCGGCGTGCCGCCGCCGAGCGCAAGGTCCGGCTGACCAGCACCGCCGTCACGGTCGAGGCCACGCTGACCCACGGCGACGACGGGGAGTTCGGCCTCAGCGCGGTGCTCGACGTCGAACTCGGCGGCGTGGACCAGGCGATGGCCGAGGAGCTGGGAGCCGCCGCGCACCGGCTGTGCCCCTACTCCAAGGCGACCCGGGGCAACATCCCGGTCATCGTCCGCGCGAGCGCGGTGGCCGGCTGACGCGGCCCGAGTCACCCGCGGCGGCGGTGAACACCTTCTGACGCGCACAGCGCACAGAGCGAATCACGCGCACACACCGAGGGCCCCGCCACGGCGGGGCCCTCGGTGTGTCGTGTTCCCGACCGGACCGGCCGGGAGTACGGGGGCCGGCACAGGCGCGCGGCCCCCGGTCGGTCTCCCGGCCGGTCAGCGGCCCGGGGCGGTGGGGCGGACGCCCCGCTCGTCGAGCCAGTCGAGGACGTAGTCGGCGACGGACCGCCAGCCGCTGTCGATGACCAGGGAGTGGCCCCGGTCGGCGAACTGCTTGAGGTCCGTGGTCGCGGTGGAGTCGCCGTACGCCTTGTAGACGGCGCGGGTCACGCAGTCGGGCACCAGCAGGTCCTCCTGCCCCGACACCAGCAGCAGCGGCCCGCGGGCCGCGTTCCGGGTGTCCGCCGAGGTGCTCGGGTGCCGGGGGCCGCCGCCGCAGCCGAGGTCCGCCAGCAGGCGGCGCGGGGCGGGCACGACGTAGCGGTCGTACAGCCGCTCGCCCTCCGCGCCACCGACCGTGGTGCCGAGGAGGTCGCGGAAGCGCTCGGGGGTGAGCGGGACGGCGAGGCGCGCGGCCGCGCAGGCGCAGTCCGGGCAGCGCAGCGCGACGTCGTTGACGGGCGCCGGGGCGAGGGCCACCGCGGCCCGGCCCAGGCCGGCGCCGACCAGGTGCTGGGCGACCAACCCGCCGACCGAGTGCCCGATGATCACCGGCGGGACCTCGAAGGAGCGCACGATCCCGGCGTAGTGGCCGGTGAGGCCGTCCAGGCCGAGGTCGGGCACCCGGTCCGGGTGTTCGCGGGCCTCCCGCGCGGTGGCGGCCTCGCCGGGCCACCCCGGGGCGTGGGCGAGGTAGCCGTGGCCGGTGAAGCGCTCGACCCAGCACTCCCAGGACAGCGCGTGCAGCCACGCGCCATGGATGAACACGACGGGAGTACGGATCACAACGGGCCCTCCGAGCGGGATGTCGGCCTGCACCGGCGTGCGGCGACCGTTCCAGCATCGGTCCGGGCGTCGCCCACGGGATCAGTCGAATGACTGAGGCCACGGGGTACCGACAGGAACGGACGACACCCACCAACGGGCGACACCAACGGGCGCGCACGGCGCGGCACCGGGGCGGCGCAGCGGCCGCCCCCACCGAAACGTCCCGGCCCGCACCCCGGGGAGAGGGGTACGGACCGGGACGGCCTGGGGACGGGTCAGCGCCGGGTGGCGGGCCCGCAGCGGAAGTCGGCGGCGTCGGCGGCGTCGCCGTGGCCCTGGTAGCGCGGGACCAGCGGGTAGGCGCACAGGTCGCGGGTGACGGTCCGGCCGTCGGCCGTCGGCAGGGTCGCGGGCAGCGTCCGCGGGGCCTCGCCGTGCTCGACCCAGGCGGTCAGTGCGGCGAGGTCGGCGCCCTGGCCGAGGAGTCCGCAGTGCGACGCCCCCGGGGCGAGGAAGACGCGGTAGAAGTCGTCGACCTTCTTCGCACCGCCCATCCGCTGCTCGACCCGCTCGCGGTACTGCACCGTGCCGGCGGCGGGGATGAACTGGTCAGCGGATCCGTGCCAGGTGAGGAGCTTGCCGCCGGCCTTCCGGAAGCCGGACAGATCCGGGTCGTCGGTGCCGATGATCCGGTCGTACTCGGCCTCGGACTGCCGGAACAGTTGGGCGAACCGGCCGGTGGTGAGGGTCGTGAGGTCGAAGGCCGGCTGCTTCTTCAGCCAGGTCGACACCCAGGCGGCCGGTACCGGGAACGGCGTGCCGACCCGCTCGCCGGTGGTCTCGTCGACCTTGCTGCCGGCGAGGCCGGCCAGGTCGGCGCCGATCGGCACGCCCGACCACAGCTTCGTGCCCGAGGCGGTGCGCGGGCCGTCCCAGATCCGGCGCACCACCTCCGCGTCGGCGGCGGTGATCGTCAGCCGCCCGCCGTCGCACTCGACGGTGGTGCCGATCAGCCGGCGCGGGTCGTAGCCGCACGCGTCGGGGTCGGTCAGCAGCCCGTCCGCGGCGCCGTCGAGCCGGTCGCAGGCCTGGACGGCGGCGTCGGTGAAGGCCTTGAACTCGCACGCGGTCGGGAAGGTCCCGGCCTCGTTCATCACCACCTGCGGCCACAGCGTGGCCACCTCGAACTCGTCCCAGTTGACGGCGGGCGCGTTGGCGAGGATGCCGTCGTAGTCGGCCGGGTACTTCTGGGCCTCCGCGTAGCCCTGGCGCCCGCCGGTCGAGCAGCCGTTGAAGTAGGAGTAGGACGCGGCCCGGTCGTAGTGGGCGGCGACGACCTCCTTGGCGACCACCGCGGCCTCGTGCTCGGAGCGGGAGGCGAAGTTCTCCAGCAGCGCCCGGTCGGCCCGGCCGTCGGCCTTCAGCGCCCACGTGGTGTCGAGGTAGGTGCCGACGCCCGCGTCGGTGGTGGCGGCGGCGTAGCCGCCCTTGACCGCGCCGGCCAGGCCCGCTCCGTAGTCGCCGGCGGCGTACGCGCTGCCGCCCACCGTCTGCAGCCGGCCGTTCCAGTTCTGCTGCGGCAGCCAGACCCGCACCGTGGCGTGGTCGCCCTGGCCGGGGTGGGTGAGGGTGATCGTCACGTCGCAGAACGCCGGGACGTCCGGGACCTGGGCCGCCGGCTGCGGGAACACCGCGGGTACGTCGAAGGTGCCGGCGGCGTGGGCGACCGCGGCGACCCGCTCCACCGCGGTGCCCGCCGGGGCGTGCACCGCGGGGCTGGTACAGCCGTGCGGGGCGGCGGAGCCGGGCGCGGCGGCCGAGGCGCCGGGTGCGTACACCGCGGCGGCGAGGGGCACGGCGGCGGCGAGGGCGGCCAGGAAGCGTCGGTTCATGGAGGTCCCTTCCCAGGGGTGGTGTGGTGTGGTGCCCGACGGGAACGGCGTTGTTCGGTCGGGCGGGGCGGCGGCCGCCGGTCGGGGGCGGACCACGACTCCCGGCGGATTCGCGGGGACCGGGGTCGGGCCCGCGACCGGGGCTCGCCGGTCAACTGTGTGCCGCGGGCGGCCACCACCACATCAGTCATCCGACTGCCGGTCGGGCAGCGCCGTCGGCGCAGTCGTACCGGCCGGACGCGGCTGCGGCGCACACCTCACGCACCGTCAAACCGCTCCTGCACAAGGCTGGACCGACTGCGGGGAGGGCCGGCCGCCCGGGCCGCCCCCTCCCGGGGTCCCTCCGGGGTCGGCTTCCGGGGTCGTGGGAACTCCCGCCCCGGTGCGGGAATCCGCCGGACCGCTGCCACGTTGCCCGGGTACGACACATCCGCCACCTGCCAGTCGGAGGTCCCTGTGAAGTCCCGCGAACACGGCACCGACGACGCGGCCGAGGCCGGCCGGGCCCGCTTCCGCACGCTGCCCGAACGGATCCGCCCGGAGCAGACGTCCACCTCACTGCCGGCCTCACCGGCCGGCCCCGCACGGGGCTCGTACCGCCAGGACGACTGGCTGGCCCGGAACGTGTGGTGCGGCACCCTGCTCTGAGCCGGGGGCGGTCCGGGCCCTCCGCCCGTCTGACGATCCGGGTCGCACGCGCAGCAGGAATCCCCTACCGCTCAGGCTGCTCCCCCGGCTGGTCCGGGAGGGCGGCCAGGGCGTCCCGCAGGGCCGCGCGGGAGGTCACGCCCAGCTTGGGGAACACCCGGTACAGGTGGGAACTGACGGTGCGCGGCGAGAGGTGCGTCCGCTCGCCGATCTCCTTGTTGGTCAGGCCGCCGGCGGCGAGGTCGGCGATTCGGCGCTCCTGCCAGGTCAGCGCCGCCGGGTGCGCCGCGGCGGAGTGCGCCGGGGCGCCGCAGAGCCGCAGCTCGGCCCGGGCCCGCTCTGCCCAGCCCCGGGCGCCGAGCCGCTCGAAGGTCTCGACGGCCCCGCCGAGCACCGGGCGGGCGACCCGCGGCCCCAGGTGCTGGCGCAGCCGGATGCCGTGCGCCAGCCGGATGCGTGCCAGTTCGAACGGGAAGTCACCGGCGGCCGGGTGCTCCTCGGCCCGGCGGTACATCTCGGCCGCCTCGGCGCCGTCCTCGGCCGTCATGGCGAGGGCTCCGCAGGTGATCACGGCCAGCCGGGGCGAGACCTCGGGCAGGCCCGCGTCCCGGGCCGCCAGGGCGTGCCGGCGGGCCTGCTCGGCACGGCCCGTGTGCAGGGCGGCCTCCACCAGGTCGAGCACGGTGCGCGAGGCCTGGTGCGCGCAGGGTTCGAGGACGCCGGGGGCGGTGATGCCGATCGCGCACAGGTAGGCGGCCTCGTAGTCCCCTTCGCTGAGGGCGGCCGTCGTCCCCACCGTGTCCGCGATCTGGGTGAGGAAGCCGATCCGCCGCGGCCGGGCCCACCGGTCGACCACGGCCTGCAGGTCCCGTGCGCGGTCGAGGTCGCCGCGCAGCGCCGCGAGCACGGCCAGATAGGCCCGGCTCTGCTGGGCGAAGAGGACATGGCCGTGGGCCAGGGTCAGTTCCAGGACCTGCTGTCCGGTCCGCTCGGCCGCCTCCCAGTCACCCGAGGCGGTCTGGTCCAGCATGATCAGGTGCAGCATGGTCATGCCGGTGCCCACCGCGCCGGCCCGCAGTTCGCGCTGCACGCTCCGCCGCAGGTACGTCCGGTAGTGGCTCAGGGCGTCGACGTGGTAGGCGGCCACGCCCAGCCGGGTGATGTCCCACGGGTCCAGGTCCGGGTAGGCGGCGAACGCCGCGGCGACGCGTTCGCCGACCCCGGCGCCGCGGCGCACCACGTCGCACCAGGCGTCCTGGTAGACGCGCGAGTTCGGGGGGACCAGGCTGCCCAGGGAGTCCAGCAGGCGGTGGGTCCGCTGCCAGGACGTGCTGTCGCCGGCGTACTGGCTGACGGCCAGCAGGAGGTTCACCAGCCGGGTGAGTTCCTCGCTCGGCGCGGGGGCATCACCGCCGGTCCGCCCGGCCGCACCCCCGATGGTCCGCGCCGGGACGCCGCCGACCGGCTGCCCGGCCGCGCCGTCGACGATCCGCTCGACGGCCGCCGCCACCTGGCGGTGGGCGGACCGCACGTCCCCGTCCTCGTAGAGGACGGCGTAGGCGAAGGCCAGGGCGGAGGCCGTCGTCCCGGCCCGGCCGGGCGCGCCGTCCGCGCCGACCAGGCGCTGGGCCTGGTCGAGCAGTCCGGCGTGCCCCGCGACGAACGCCGCGTCCCCGAGCCGGCGGGAGCGGTCCTCCGGGGTCCGGCTCAGTTCCGCGGCCCGGGTCAGCCAGGTCACCGCGGCGGCCGCGCCGCCCCGGCGGGTCGCCGACGCGGCCGCCTGCTCCAGGGCGGCGGCCACCTCGTCGTCCGGATCGACCGCGGCGGCGGCCAGGTGGGTGGCCCGGCGCTCGATGTCGTCCCGGTGCACCTCGGCCAGCGCCGCGTGGGCGGCGCGCCGCTCGTTCGGGGTGGCCGCCCGGACCACGGTCGAGCGCACCAGCGGGTGCCGGAACACGAACTCGCCGCTGAAGTGGTCCTGGTCCAGCAGGCCGACGGCCGCCGCCTCGTCGACCTCCCGCATGCGGTAGCGCGCACCCGCGGTCGGACCGGCCGGGGCCCCCGCGTTGACGCCGTCCAGGGCGCCGCGCAGCAGCTCCGCGCGGGCGGCCGGCCCCAGCGCCGCGATGCGCGCGCCGAAGACCTGGCGGAACCGGTCGGGAAGCGGGACGACTTCATGGCCGTCCGGCTCCCCGGCGGCGGGCCGTGCGGCGCTCCCGCCCAGGTACGACGGGAGTTCCAGGAGGGCGAGGGGGTTGCCCTGGGCCTGGTCGAGCACCCGGCGGCGGACCCGCGGGTCCACGTGCGGGTGGCGCTCGTCGAGCAGTCGCTCGGCGGCGGGCCCGTCCAGCGGCGGCACCGGCAGCGCGGGCAGCGCGGCCGCGTCGAACCCGGCGGAGCTCTCGGGCCGCAGGGCGACCAGCAGCTTCACGGTGTTGCCGGCGAGGCGGCGGCCGACGAACCCGCAGACCTCGACGCTGGCCGCGTCGAGCCACTGGCCGTCGTCCAGCACCAGCAGGAGGCGTTCCTGCGCGGCCGCGACCGCGACCAGGTCGAGCACCGCGATCCCCAGGGCCATGACGGACGGGGCCCGTTCCTGGCTGCGCCCGAAGACCACGTCGAAGGCGACCCGGTGGACGTCGTCCAGGCGCTCGGCGTACGGGAGCAAGGGGTGGAGCAGCTGATGCAGACCGGCGAAGGGCAGGTGCGACTCCGCCTCGACGCCGACCGCCCGGACCACCCGGTAGCCGACGCCGCCCGCGTACTGCGCGACGTGCTCCAGCAGGGCGCTCTTGCCGACACCGGTCTCGCCCTTGAGCACCAGGGCCTGGCCCTGCGGCGCGGCCAGGAACGAGGCGAGGACGGCCCGCTCGGCCTCCCGGCCGACCATGGGCGTGGCGAGGGACTCCACCGTGTGCTGCTCCTTCCGCCCGGCGGGCCGGCTGTGGCCCCGCGCCCACTCTCTCCTCCTCCGGTGCCCGGGGGCCAGGCAGTTGACCGGCGGTTGGCAGGCGGTTTCGCCCGCCGCCTCCCGGTGGACGGGTGCGACAACCGACCCGCCCGGATGAGATGATCTCCGTCGAGGGAGCAGGTCGGGGGGTGTGGGGCGATGGAGCAGGCGACCTTCGGCGCGCTGCTGCGGGCGGCACGCGGGCGTGCCCGGTTGACGCTCGACGGGCTGGCCGGCGCGTCCGGCGTCAGCGTGCGGGCGATCGGCGACATGGAGCGCGGCCGCAGCGTCCCCCGGCACGGCACGCTGGACGAGCTGATGGACGCCCTGGCCCTGGACGAGGACGAACGGCGCACGCTGACGGCCGCCGCCCGGCGCACCGCCGACCCGGCTCCGGCGACGACGACCGCCGCCACGGCTCACCCGGTCCCCCGCCAACTGCCGCCCGCCCTCCGGACCTTCCGCGGGCGGGACGACGTCCTGGCCCGCGTCCGGCACCTCGGCGGCGGCCCCGGCGACCGGGCCGAGCACCCGCCGGTCGTCGCCGTGGGCGGCATGGCCGGAGTGGGCAAGACCAGCCTGGCCGTCCACTGGGCCCACATGGTCGCGGACCGGTTCCCCGACGGCCAGCTCTACGTGAACCTGCGCGGCTTCGACCCCTCGGGCACCGGGCTGGACCCCGCCGAGGCGCTCGGCGGCTTCCTCCGCGCGCTCGGGGTGCCGGGAGCGTCGATCCCCGACGGCGCCGAGGAGCGCGCCGCCGTGTTCCGGGAGCTGCTGGCCGACCGCCGGATGATCGTGCTCCTCGACAACGCGCGCGACTCGCAGCAGGTACGGCCGCTGCTGCCGAGGTCTCGGGACTGCCTCACGGTCATCACTTCCCGCAACCACCTGACCGGACTCGCCACCACCGACGAGGTCCGGCTGGTCGACCTCGGCCTGTGGACGGCCGAGGAGAGCCTGGACGCGCTGGCCGCACGGATCGGCCCCGAGCGCGTGGCCGCCGAGCCCGCCGGGGCGGCCGAGCTGGTGGAGCTGTGCGGGCGCCTCCCGCTGGCCGTCGCGATCGTCGCCGCCCAGCTGGCCGCGGAGCCCGCCCTGGCGCTGCGGGTCGCCGCCGGTGAACTGACCGGGGCCCGCTCCCGGTTGGACGCCCTCACCACCGACGACCCGCACTCCGACGTCCGGGCCGTCTTCTCCTGGTCCTACCGGGCGCTCGACCCGGCGGCCGCCCGGCTCTTCCGCCACCTGACCGTGCTGCCGGGCCCGGTGTTCTCCGCCGAGGCGGCGGCCTCCGCCGCGGGCGAGCCGATGGCGACGGCCCGCCGCCTGCTGCGCTCCCTGGTCGCCGCCAGTCTGCTCAGCCGTGACGCGGACGGCTGCTTCGTCCTGCACGACCTGGTCCGGGAGCACGCCGGGGACCTGCTCGACCAGGAGCGCGACGACCGCTACGCCGCCGAGATCCGGCTGCTCGACTACCTCCGCCACAACGCCCGGGCCGCCGTCCGGGCGTCGGAGACCCGCCCCATCCACGAGCTGGACCACGCACCGGCGCCCGGGACGGTGCTGCTGCCCTTCGACGGCCGCGAACAGGGCCGGGCCTGGTTCCAGCGGGAGGAGCGCACCATCCTGGCCGCCCTGCGGACGGGCGACGACCCCCGGCTGCTCCACTACCGGATGGGCCTCGCCCACGACTGCATCCCGCACTTCTCCGCCCGGGGGCAGTGGGCCGACGAGATCGCCATGCAGCGGCTGGCACTGGAGGCGGCCCTCCTGCTCGACGATCCGGAGGGCATCTGCCGCACCGCGGCCGCCCTGGCCCGCGCCCTCGCCGAGACCGGCCGCAGCGAGGAGGCGGACCGGGCGGTCGGCCACGTCGAACGCCGGCTCCACCTGCTGCCGCCGCTCGCCCAGGCCGACGCGCAGCGCAGTCTCGGCTGGGTCCGCGGCCGGCAGCGGCGGCACGGCGAGGCCCTCGGGCACGCCCGCACCGCACTGGCGATCTACCGGACCCTGGCGGACGACAACCTCATCGCGCGTGAACTCAACGCCGTGGGCTGGTACCTGACCCTGCTGGGCCGGCACCGCGAGGCCATCGCCACCTGCCGCGAGGCGCTGCCGCTGCTCCAGGAGACCGGCAACCGCTTCAGCGAGGCCGCCACCTGGGACAGCATCGGCTACGCGCTCCACCACCTGGGCGAACTGGAGGAGGCCGTCCACCACTTCCGGACCTCGCTGGGGCTCTACGAGGAGCTGCTCGACGGGTACAACCAGGCCGAGGTGCTCGACCACCTGGCCGGGACCCAGCAGGCCCTCGGGGACGCGGATGCGGCCCGGGCCAGCTGGCTCCGGGCCGCGGACCTGCTGGGCGCGCTCGGCAACTCCCGCGCGGACGAGATGCGGAGCCGCGGCCTGACCGGCCGGGAGCCGGCCGGCTCATCCGCCCACGCGTGCGACTGACGACCTGTCGGGCACCCCGGGGCCGGCCCCCACCGGTGCCCCGCTACCCGCCCGGGAGCGCCCGGACCGAAGCCCCGTCGGCCGGCGCGGGCACCGGATGGGGCCGCAGGACCATCAGCGAGTCCTCCCAGGTCGCCACCACGGCGAACGGGAACCGGTCGAGTTCGAGGCAGAGCGCGACGTCGTCGGGGTGGGCTCCCTGCCGCACCCCCTCGGTGAGTTCGGCGGCGGCGCGTGACCCGCCGGCGCGGCGCAGGTACTCGGCGGCGTCCGTCCCGGCGCCGGTGGCCCGCCCGGCGATGTACCGGGCGCAGGCCCGGTCCTCCTCCGCGTGCCCGTCCTCGCCGGTGACCACGAAGGTCACGCTGTCGCACGCGCGCGCCCGCAGCAGCCGGGCGGTCGCCTCCGCCACCACGAAGCCCGCGCACAGCACCAGTGCCGCGTCCCTGACGGCGAGCGCGCCGACCGTCCCGGCGGTGGTCTTCTGCACCACGGTGCGCCCGCCGAGATCGGCGGTGCGCAGCAGGCCGGGCGAGTTGACGAGGTCGAAGCCGGGCGCGGGCGGACCGTCCTTGAGCGCCAGCCACTCCGGGTGGCGTGCCTTGAGTGCCAGGGCATCGTCCAGCGACTCGGCGAGAACGATCTTCTCCGCCCCTCGGGCGAAGGCCCAGGGCGCCACGGTGAAGGCGCGCATGACGTCGACTACGACGGCCACGGACGGGGCTTCGGCCAACTCGGCGATGCCGAGGAAACGAGTGTCCATCCGGTCATGATCACGCAGGGCGGCCCCGGCGCGCCCGGTCAGTGACGCGCCTCACAGCGACGGGGGCCCCGCCGGACAGCCGCCCCCGCACAGCGCGGGTCACTCCACCGGGGCGGCGGCCACCCGGCGGACCGGGTCGCGGCGCCGGGTGCGGTCGGCGGGGCCCACGACCGCCAGCGCCTCGGGGTTGGGCCGCCCTCCGGGACGCCCTCGCCCGAACCGGCGCCTCGGAGTCCGATACCTCGCACGCCTGATCACAAGTGCGGTTTTCCCCGCATCTCCCTGCAGATTTCTGCACCATCGCGCCGCTACTTCTGGACAAATCGCCCATCGACCTCCCGCGCCTGCATCAACTCGGCCATGACAACGGCTCAGCAGCCGGAGCGCCCCCCGCGCGAGCGGTCCCGACCAGGGCCTAGTTGCAGTTATCTGAGTCAAAAGAAGCAGTTGCGCTCATGTTCGTTCTCTTGACTGCACTTTTGGTGAGTGGTGTCATGCCTACGCTGCCCACTCGGCCAGTCGCCCGTCGCGTTCGCCGACGGGTTCGGACCTTCTCCCGTGAAGGACGTCGCATGCCTCGCAACACAACCCGCTGGTGGCAACGATGGGGCGGGGGGCGGCCGTTAGCGGCCGGGCTCGTCGCCGTACTGGTCGGGGCGGTGCTCTCCGTCACCGGTCCGGCCTCGGCCGCCGCGGCCTCGACCGCCGGGAACGCCACCGGGCTCACGCAGTCCGGGAGCACCTACACGGTGAGCACGTCCAGCGGGGCGAAGGCCCGGGTGGCGATCGCCCGGGCGGACATCTTCCGGATCTGGCTCTCCCCCACCGGCGCCTTCACCGACGACCCGGCCGGCTCCGCGCTGGCCGTGAAGACCGACTTCGGCCCGGTGGTGACGAGTCACTCCGACGCCGGCGCCTACTACCGGATCAACACCGACGCGATGACCATCAGGGTCTACAAGTCGCCGCTGCGGTTCGCCCTCTACCGGTCGGACAACACCACGCCGATCTGGCAGGAGGCCCAGCCCACCAGCTGGACGGCCTCCCAGACCACCCAGTACCTCACCCAGGGCGCCGACGAGCAGTTCTACGGGACCGGCCTGCGGCTGGGTGAGTGGGCGCTGCGCGGCAAGACGGTGCCGATCTCGGTGAGCAACACCTGGCGGGAGAACGACAACGCCAGCCCGGCGCCGTTCTACATGTCGACCAACGGCTACGGCGTCATGCGCAACACCTGGGCCCCCGGCAGCTACAGCTTCGGCGCACCGGGCTCGTTCACGCACAACGAGAAGCGGTTCGACGCCTGGTACGTCGTCGGGGACTCGCTCAAGGGCGTGCTGAACTCCTACACCGACGTCTCCGGGAAGCCCTTCCTGGCCCCGATGTGGGGCTTCGAACTGGGCAACGCCGACTGCTTCAACGCCTCGAACCCCACCTACCAGGGCGACCACGACCGCGTCCGGCACCAGACGACGCCCGACGTGGTCGGCTACGCGACGGACGCCCGCAACGCCGACATGCCGTCGGGCTGGTTCCTGCCCAACGACGGCTACGGCTGCGGCTACACCGATCTGCCCGGCGCCGTCGGCGGCTTGAAGGCCAAGGGGTTCCAGACCGGCCTGTGGACGTCGACCGGTCTGTCCAACATCGTTGACGAGGTCAGGACCGCCGGCAGCCGGGGCGTCAAGACCGACGTCGCGTGGATCGGCGGCGGCTACAAGTACGCGTTCGACGGCGTCCAGCAGGCCGTCAAGGGCATCGAGGACAACTCCGACGCCCGACGCTACGTGTGGACGGTGGACGGCTGGGCCGGGACCCAGCGCAACGCGGTCGTCTGGACCGGCGACACCTCCGGCACCTGGGACGCGATGCGCTGGCACGTGCCGGCCATCACCGGAGCCGGGCTCTCGGGCCTCAACTACGCGTCCGGCGACGTCGACGGCATCTTCGGCGGCAGCCCGCAGACCTACGTCCGGGACCTCCAGTGGAAGGCGTTCACCCCGGCGTTCATGACCATGTCCGGCTGGGGCCCGACCGCTCCCTCGGCCGGGTACAACGACAAGGAGCCCTGGCGCTTCTCGGAGCCGTACCTGTCCATCAACCGCAAGTACCTCCAGCTCAAGATGCGCATGATGCCGTACCTGTACACGATGAGCCACACCGCCGCGCAGACCGGTGTGCCCTCCACCCGGGCGATGGTGCTGGAGTACCCCGACGATCCGGTCGCCCGGGGCAATCTGACCAGTGGTCAGTTCATGGCCGGTGACTCCCTGCTGGTGGCCCCGGTGGTCACCGACACCACCACCCGCGACGGCATCTACCTGCCGGCCGGCACCTGGACCGACTACTGGACCGGCAAGGCCTACAACGGTCCGGGCTGGCTCAACGGCTACGCGGCGCCGCTGGACACCCTGCCGCTGTTCGTCAAGGGCGGCGGCATCGTCCCGATGTGGCCCCAGATGAACTACACCGGGGAGAAGCCGGTCTCCACCCTGACGTACGACGTCTACCCGCGCGGCAACTCCTCCTTCAGCCTCTACGAGGACGACGGGATCACCCGTGCCTACCAGGGCGGCGCCTCCGCCACCCAGCCGGTGAACGTCACCGCGCCGACCGCCGGCACCGGCACCGTCACCATCGACGTCGGCGCCAGCACCGGGTCCTACACCGGCAAGCCGGCCTCCCGGGGCTACGAGTTCAGCGTGCACGCGGCCTCGGCCCCCAGCGCGGTCTCGGTCGGCGGCACCCGGCTGGCTGCGTACGGCTCGAAGAGCGCCTACGACAGCGCCGCCACCGGCTGGTACTTCGACGCGGCCGACCGCTCTGGCGTGCTGTGGATCAAGGCCGGCGACAGGTCCGGCGCGTTCACCGTGACCGCGTCCGGTGTGACGGTCGCGGCCGGGGGCGCGATCCCGACCTCCGCCACGCCGATCCCGCAGGCCGGCTGGAAGCTCGTCTCCGCCGACAGCCAGGAGACCGCGGCCGAGGACGGCGCGGCCGCCAACGCCTTCGACGGCGACCCCGCGACCCTCTGGCACACCGCCTGGTCCGCCGGGAACGCCCCGCTGCCGCACGAGGTCCGGATCGACCTCGGCGCCCGCTACAACGTCGACGGCATGACCTACCTGCCGCGCCAGGACGGCGGCAGCAACGGCCGGATCGGGTCGTACGAGGTGTACGTCTCCGACAGTGCCGACACCTGGGGGACGCCCGTCGCCACCGGGACCTTCGCCGACTCCGCCGGGGCGAAGACCGTCACCTTCAGCCCGACGACCGGCCGCTACCTGCGGCTGCGGGCCCTCACCGAGGCGGGCGGCCGCGGCCCCTGGACCAGTGCGGCGGAGATCACCGCCACCGGCCGGCCCACCCCGCTGCCGAGCAACGCGGAGCTGGTCAACGCCGCCTCCTCCAGTTGCGTCGACCTACCGGGCAGCGCGAGCACCCCGGGCACCCAGCCCGCCCTCTACGGCTGCCACGGCGGACCCAACCAGCGGTGGACCTTCCAGCCGAACGGCACCCTCACCGGCCTCGGTGGCAGCTGCCTGGACGGTGGCGCGGCCGTCGCCGCCGTCCAGGCCTGCAACGGGTCGAGCGGCCAGCAGTGGCAGCTCGGCGGCGCCGGCACCGTGACCAACGGCGGCCGCTGCCTCGCCCCCGTCGGCGCGGCCACCGCCTCGGGCACCAAGCTCGAACTCGCCACCTGCAACGGCACCGGCGCCCAGCGCTGGACGCCCACCCCGTAGTCCGCCGACGGCCGTTCCCGCTGCCCGGCCCCCACCGGGCAGCGCGGACGGCCGTTCTCCTTCCGGGAGGACGCGGGGGCGACCGGTGCCCGCAGGGAGGCCGGCAGGCGTGGCCTCGCGATGGTCATCGCCGCCGACACCATGACGTACTCGGACATCTCGTTCTCCGGCCGTGCATCCCCGCCCCGATGTCGACGCGTGCGTTCTGCTCGACGCGGCGCGGTCGGCACACCCCGTCCCTTACCCCCTAGCGGCGGGGTCGCGCGGGGGCCCGGGGGCCGCCGCACGGCCCCGACCAGGACCAGGGGCCCGGTCCGGGATCGGCCCCCGGTACCGGTTCGGGGCCGGGAGCCGCTGCGACAATGGGACCACCGACGCCCCCGGAACCGCAGGTCACCACAGGTCACCGCAGGTCACCGCAGGGGACGGCGCACGGACGACGGCTGCGGCGGACCCGCGAGGGCCGGTCCGCCCGGCCACGGAAAGGACCACCACCAGCATGTCGACGCACCACCGGCCCCCGCCGCCCTCACCGGGAACCGACGGCCTGCCCTGGACGGCCAGTGACGCGCTGGTGGCCGTCGCGGCGGCGGTCCTGGACCTCCTCGGTTACTCGATGGGCGGGCCGGACGGAAGCCGGCCGATCGCCCTGACCGCCGTGGTCCTGCTCGTCCTGGGAGCGGTACCGCTGCTCACCAGGCGCCGCTACCCGCTGGCGTCGCTGTCCGGCGTGCTGGTCCTCGGCCTGGCGCTGAACCTGAGCGTCGCGGTGCCGCAGCACTTCAACTGCGCGCTCTGCGTCGCGCTGTTCGCCGTGGCCCGGTCCCGGGGCATCGCGGTGGCGGCGCCGGCCGGCCTCGTGGCGGCTGCGGTGCCGCTCCTCGGGCGGGGGCACCCGTGGCCCCCGCCGGTCTCCGGAGTGGCGGTCAACCTGCTCGCCGCGGCCCTGGTCGTCGCCGCCGCCGAGATGCTGAGGCGCTGGCAGCACGAGGTGGAGGTCAGGCGCCGGCTGCTGGCCGACCGCGCGGTGGCGCAGGAGCGGCGCCGCATCGCCCGGGAGCTGCACGACATCGTCGCGCACCACATCACCACCATGCAGCTGATGGCCGGCGGTGCCCGCGCCCACCTCGACCGCGACACCGAGGTGGTGCGCGACGCCCTGGTCACCCTGGAGGGCTCCGGCCGGATGGCGCTGCGCGAGATGCGCCACCTGCTCGACGTGCTCCGGGCCGGCGACGAGCCGGACGACGGGGGCCCGACCGCGCCGCAGCCCGGGATCGGGCACCTCGGCGGGCTCGTCGAGGAGTCCCGCAGGGCGGGTCTGCCCACCGGGTTCACCGTCCGGGGCGAGGAGCGCCCGCTGCCGCCGAGCACCGGCCTGGCGGTGTTCCGGATCGTCCAGGAGGCCCTCACCAACACGCGCAAGCACGCCGGCCGGGCCCGGGCGAGCGTGGAACTGACGTACCACCCGGACCGGATCACCGTCGAGGTGACCGACGACGGCGCCGCCACCGCACCGGCGGACGCCCTGGAGGGTGCCGGAGCGGGGACAGGAGCGGGGGCAGGAACGGGGGCCGCCGGGCCCGGGCCGCAGGCGGGCCGCACCGGGTACGGACTGATCGGCATGCGCGAACGCGCCGCGCTGCAGGGCGGCAGCATGGTGGCGGGCAGCGTCGACGGGGGTGGCTTCCGGGTGCTGGCCACCCTGCCGGTCGCGGCGGTCGGCGGCGGAGCGGAGGAGCTCGACTGACGGCCCCGGCCCCTGAGCCAGGGGCCGCGGGGCCGTCAGCGGGGCGGGTCAGCGGCAGAGGGCCGCGTCCAGGGCCTCCGCCATGTGCTGCGCGCCGGTCGCGCCCGGGACGGCGGTGACGGTGATGGTGGCGGCCCGCCCGTCGTCGGTCACCCCGCCCCTGGTCCGGTAGCCGGGAGAGGTGCCGCCGTGGCCCCAGGCGAGGCCGCCGCAGGAGAGCGGCTTGCTCTGCAGCCCCAGTCCGTAACGGACCCCCGGGCCCAGCAGTTCGGCGGGCACGGTGGTCCGCATCTCGGCGAGCTGGGCCGGCGGCAGGAGACGGCCGCCGAGCAGCGCGGCGAAGAACGCGTTGAGGTCGGTGTTGGTGGAGACGATCCCCCCGGCCGCCCACGCCATCGAGGCGTCCATCTCGGTGTAGTCGACCAGCGGCGCGTCCGGCGAGCCGCGGAAGTAGCCGTGCGGGTGGGCCTCGTGGACGGCGGTGTCGCCCGGGGCGGGGAAGTAGGTGTGCCGCAGGCCGACGCGGTCGATGACGCGCTTGGTGATCACCTCGCCGACGGGCCGTCCGGTGACCTTCTGGACGAGGAGCCCGGCGACCAGGTAGTTGGTGTTGCTGTACTCCCAGCTGCTGCCGGCGGGGAAGCGGGCCTTCTGGACGAGGGCGCCGTCGAGCAGCTCGCGGGGCTCGAAGTAGCGGTACTGCACGGTGGTGAAGTCCGCGAGGGCGGGCGCGTCCATGTAGTCGGGCAGGCCGCTGGTGTGCTGGAGCAGCTGGCGGACGGTGATGGCGCGCCCGTCGATGCCGTCGCCGCGCAGCAGGCCCGGAAGGTAGGTGTCGACGGACGCGTCGAGGCCCACCTTCCCCTCCGCGACGAGCTGGAGGACGACCACGGCGGTGAAGGTCTTGGTGTTGCTGCCGGCCCGGATCTGGCCGTCCACGGGGACCTTGGCCCCGGTGGCGAGGTCGCCGACCCCCGCGGTGTAGTCGCGGGTACGGCCGTCGCGACCCTTCACGGCGGCCAGCGCGGCCGGCAGCCCGTCCTCCTTCACCAGGGCGGTCAGACTCGACTGGACACTGTCGGGCCGGCCGCCCGCGAACGCCACGGTCGGCGCCAGCGCTCCGGCCACCACGGCACCCGCGGCCAGGGCGATCACGACCGCCACCGCCCGGTGCCGGCCGCGGCGGGTCCGGCTCTGCGGGACGTACTCGCTCACGATGGAACTCCTCTGCTGGGAATGCTGGGGGAACTGATGGGGGACCGATCAGGTGGCCGACGGGGCGCGGGTGCCGCACGCCGTGGCGCGCGGCACCCGCCGGTCATGCCGGACATGCCGGACATGCCGGTACGGACGCTCCGGTCCGGCCGGGGAGGGTCAGCGGCACAGCGCCGCGTCCACCGCGGCTTCCACGTGCTGCCCGGTCTCGCCGCCCGGGATCATGGTCACCGCGAGGCTGACGGCCCGGCCGTCGTCGGTGGCTCCTCCGGCGGTGTCGTAGCCCGGGATGGTCCCGCCATGGCCCCAGGCCACGCCGCCGCACGACAGCGGCCGGCTCACCAGGCCCAGTCCGTAGCGGGCGCCCGGAGCGACCGCGTCGGCGGCCACCGTGGTCCGCATCTGGGCGAGCTGCGCCGGGGGCAGCAGGCGGCCGCCGAGGAGCGCGGTGAAGAAGCGGGTGACGTCGCTCGGGGTGGAGACGGCGGCGCCCGCCGCCCAGCCCCAGGACGGGTCCAGCTCGGTGTAGTCGCGGAGCGAGCCGTCCGCACCGCGGTGGTAGCCCTTGGGGTGGGCCTCGCGGATGCCCATGTCCCCCGGAGCGGGGACGTAGGTGTGCCGCAGGCCGATCCGGTCGACGATGCGCCGCCCGATCTCCTCACCGAGCGGCCGCCCGGTGACCTTCTGGATGATCAGACCGGCCAGCAGGTAGTTGGTGTTGTTGTACTCCCAGCTCGTCCCCGGGGCGAAGTGGGCCTTCTGGCCCAGCGCCGCGTCGAGGAGTTCACGCGGCTCGTAGTACCGCGTCGGGTCGGTGAGGATGGCGTCCTTGTCCACGTACTCGGGCAGGCCGCTGGTGTGCTGGAGCAGCTGGCGAACGGTGATGTGACGCCCGTCGATGCCGTCCCCGCGCACCAGGCCCGGCAGGTAGCTCTCCACCGGGGAGTCCAGGCCGACCTTCCCCTCCGCGACGAGCTGGAGGACGACGACGGCGGTGAAGGTCTTGGTGTTGCTGCCGATCCGTACCTGGCCGTCCACGGGGACCTTGGCCCCGGTGGCGAGGTCGCCGAC
Source organism: Kitasatospora sp. NPDC005751 (assembly GCF_040630835.1). Lineage (NCBI taxonomy): Bacteria > Bacillati > Actinomycetota > Actinomycetes > Kitasatosporales > Streptomycetaceae > Kitasatospora > Kitasatospora sp. NPDC005751. Next base: position 14,833 of record NZ_JBEXYC010000064.1, on the reverse strand, counting down.
CCCCGCGGTGTAGTTGCGGGTGCGGCCGTCGCGGCCCTTCACGGCGGCCAGCGCGGCGGGTACTCCGTCATCCTTCACCAGGGCGTTCAGGCTCGACTGGACGCTGTCGGGCCGGCCGCCCGCGAACGCCACGGTCGGCGCCAGCACCCCGGCCGCCACCACACCCGCGGCCACCGTGGTCGCCACCCAGCGCCGACCGTGGCGGCTCCGGCTCTGCGGGACGTACTCGTTCATGGAAGGACCTCTCCTGATCGATGGCACCGGTGGTTCCCGGCTTGCTCAAGAAGACCATTCAGGGACAGCGGAGTTCGTCCGCAGCCAGGACGAACCGCAGGTGGGAGCAGGCTCCGGGCGAGCGGTCCCGGCCAGGACCTTGGTCCTGGGACCGACGGGAACTGACGTGACGTCAGCAGGTCCGGGCGGGAGGGACATCGGCTCGGAGCGCTCCCGGGCACGGCACCGGTGGCGAGGCCTCCAGGCCTCGCCACCGGACCTTCACCCGAGCGCGTCGACCCCCGGCGCGGCCGGAAGTCCGGTCGACCCGGCGGACGGTTCGGCGGACGCTGGAGGTCCAGGACCGCTCCACCCTCCGCAAGCTCCCCACGCTCGGTGTCGGCCGGGCCCCGGCCGGCGGGCCGGGCGTCCTTCCTCGGCCCGGCCGGCTGAGGCCGCGGGGCGGCACACACGGTCCGGCGGAGTCCCAGCGGTGGCCCTCCGTGGAGCACCCGCCACGGAGCCGGTACGAGCGTTCGGACGAACACACGGAACTCCGGGCAACCCCTGGACGCCGCGCATGCGGAGCGGGTAGAAAACGCGCAGGGAGCATTTCGCCGCCGTCCGCGGAAACAGCGCAGACCGCGTCGGGGCGACGCTCACCCACCTGCTTCCGCACTGCGCGGTACCGAGCATCCGCAGGCCGTACGGCTCGACGCCGACCCTCGACGTCGACGCCCGCGGCCGCCGACATCACCATCGCCTCAATGCCACCTGGAGCAGCACGTGCGCAACCGGCAGACACTCACCGGCGCCGGCCCCGCCGCCACGCGGTCCGTCCCCGCCGTCCCCTCGACGCTTCGCCCCGTCGCCACCGGTTCACCGGCCGCGTACCGGCCCCTGAGCACGCCCATCCCGAGCCTGCTCCTCAAGAGGATCACCGCCGGTGCCCGCCGCGTCGCCGGGCACCCCCGCGAAGCGCACTGAGCCCCCGCACGCCGCACCGCCCGGGGTTCTCCATCAGCGGGGCGTAGGCCGCGAACAGGCCGCCGTCCCGGCCGGACCGGTCGCGGCGTCCACGCCGGCCGGACCGGCAGTCGGTACGGGAGGTCCGGCCTCCGGGGTGCCGGAACACGGCCCGAACACCGCCGCCTGCGGGAACGGCCGTGTTCCAGCACCCTCGGACGTGCTTCGGACCGCGGGCACCAGTCCGAGCAGCTCGCCCAGCCGGCGGAGCGTGACGGGCGACGTCAGACGCAGGGTGGCGAGGTCGAGGCCCTCGTCACCCAGGACCGTCAGCAGGGCCCGATCACCGGTCGCCATCACCCCGCCGCGACCGTCACCCGGCCGTCAGACCGCGCGGGGCCGGCACCCCGGCCTTGCGCGCGTGCAGCAGGGTGCCACCGAGCGGCAGCGGCGAGTCGTCGACGAGTTCGAGGCCCGCGTCGGCCAGCAGCCGGGCGAAGTGGTCGGCGCGGCGTTCGCGGCCGCCGGTGTTGCACATCATGTGGAGGTCCCACGCGGTGGCCAGCGAGGTCGAACCGTCGGCCGGCAGGACCCGCTCGACGATGAGCAGGCCGGCGTGCGCGGGCATGGCCCGGGACACGTGGCGCAGGATGTCCCGGCAGCGCTCGTCGTTCCAGTCGTGCAGGACCCGGGAGAGCAGGTACACGTCCGCGCCCGGCGGCACGTCCGCGAAGTCGCCCGTGACGTACGTGCACCGCTCGCCGCAGCCCGCCGCGTCCAGCTGCCCGCGGGCGGCGGCGACGACGTGCGGGCGTTCCAGCAGGACGCCGCGCAGTCGGGGGTTGGCGGCCAGGACGCGTCCGAGCAGCTCGCCCGTCCCGCCGGCGATGTCGACGACGGTACCGGGAACGGAGGCCCGGCCTGCGGCCAGGATCGCCGGATGTGCGGGGACCGGCTCGAACATCCGGGTACTCGCGACCATCGAGCGGTCGAACTGCTCGGCGAGTTCGGGGTCGCGGGCGAAGTGGTCGAAGTGGTTCTCGCCGAAGAGGTGGTCGAAGGCGGCCTCGCCGGTCCGCACGGTGTGCTCCAGTTCCGCGAAGGAGTGGTAGAACGGGCCGCCGTACATCAGTGCCAGCGGCCGCATCGACCCCGGGGCGTCCGCCCTCAGGAGCGCCCCGGTGCCGGTGAGCCGGAAGCCGTCCGGGTGCTGCGCGACCACGTCCAGCATCACCAGGTAGCGCAGGAGGGTCGCGAGGCTCTGCGGGTGAGCGCCGATCCGGTCCGCCAGTGCCTCGGCGCCGGCTCCCGTGCGGGTGTCCAGGGCGTCGGGCAGCCCCAGCCGGGCGAACACCGCGAGGGCCTGGGTCGTCCAGGCCCCGGTGAGCAGGTGCAGCAGCGCTTCCGCTTCCCGGTGCGGATCGGCGGGCCCGTCCGGGCGGTCCTGCCCCCGGTCCTCGTCCGGCCCGGCGGGGTACCGGCCCAGGTGCGCGGCCAGGGTGTCCGGGTGGGCGCCCGCCACGTGGAGTTCCAGCCGCCGGTACCCGGTCCGCGACCCGGCCGGGGCGGTGAAGTACAGGACGGTGCCGTCCTCGTGCGGGTTGTAGCCGCCGCCGTCGGGGCTCGCGCCGTGCCGGGCGAGCAGCGCGCACAGGCCGTCCAGCACCAGTGGGTCCGCGGACTCGACCTCGAAGGCGAGGTGTGCCTCGTGCTGGGCGACCCGCTCGTGCGCGGCGAGCGCGGCCAGGCCGGAGCCCGGCGGGACGGTCAGCGCGAACACCTCGACCACCCGGCGCTCACCGAGCGGGCCGCGCAGCGGTGGCCGCAGGATGGCGACGTCCAGGCCCGCCGGGTCGTGGCCGTGCCGCAGCGCGAGCCGCTCGCGGACCACGGTGCTGGGCGTCGACGGTACGTCCACGGTCAGGTCGCAGGCGGCCAGTTGATCGTGCAGGGCGTCCTGGTCGGACGGGAAGACCAGGACCGCGGCATGGGCGAAGCGGCAGTGGTCCGCCAGTGCCCGCAGCCGCGGGCCGGGGAGGCCGGGCAGCAGGAGGCGGAGCAGCGTGGTGCTGTCGTGTTCCCGGACGAAGGTGGCCGCCGCGAGGAGGCGGGTGACATCGTCGGCGTCCGGGGGCGTCATCGTGGTCGGCATGGTGCGGTTCCTTGTCCGGGTGTTCGGGAGTCCGGCGGGCAGCGGGCAGCCGACAGCCTCCGGCCGGCTCGGGGCCGGGCGGAGCGGGGCGGGCGCGGCGGGGCCGGGCACAACGAGGTCGGGCGGAGCGGGGTCGGCCGGAGCGGGGCCGGGCGGAGCGGGGTCGGCCGGAGCGGGGCCGGGCGGAGCGGGGTCGGCCGGAGCGGGGCCGGGCGGAGCGGGGTGGAGCGGGAGGGCTCAGACGCCGGTGTAGCTCTCGGCGAACCAGTCCTGGTGGGAGCGCGAGGTGCGCAGGGATTCGAGGCGCGAGCGGCGCAAGGATTCGTGGAAGAACGATTCGCCTATGGGAGCGGCGGGCTCGCGGTGGAGCAGCCGGATCATCCAGAGCGAGAACTCCTGCGCCCGCCAGATGTGCTCCAGGGCCTGCCGCGAGTACCGGTCCAGCGCCTGGGAGTCGCCGTGCGCGAGGTCGGCGATCAGGGCCCGGGCAAGGAGTTCCGCTTCCAGGACGGCCAGGTTGGCGCCCTTGGCGGCGGACGGGCTGATCAGGCTCGCGGCGTCCCCGGCCAGCAGGAGCGATCCGTGGCGCAGCGGTTCGATGACGTCGGACTCGAAGTCGACGACCCCGCGTCCGAGGATCCGGCCGCGGTGCAGTGGTCCGTGCTCGGCGGCGTACATCCGCGTTTCGAGTTCGTCCCAAATCCGCCCGTCGGACCAGTCTCCGGTCGCGGTGCCGCGCTCGCACTGCAGGTAGTAGCGGGTGACCTCCGAGGTGCGGGCCATGTGCCCGGCGAAGCCGTGGTCGTGGACGGCGTAGCCCACGGCGTCCAGGCTCGGCGGCGCCTCGGCGAGCAGGCCGAGCCAGGAGATCCCGTGGTCCCGGTGGTGGCGTACGGTGCCGGGCGGCAGGGAGCGCCGGGCCGCGCCGTGCCGGCCGTCGCAGCCGGCCACGTACCTGGCCTGCCACCGGGCGAGACGGCCGTCCGCCTCCCGTACGGCGACGGTGGGGCGGGTGGTGCCCGTGTCGTGCACGGCGAGCGCCTCGGTCTCGAAGTGCACCCGCCCGCCTGCCTCCAGGAAGGACGTCAGCAGGTCGGTGACCAGGTACTGCTGGGGGTAGACGGTGTGCGGTTCGCGTCGGCCGAGGTTGCCGTAGTCCAGGCGGAAGCGGCCTTCGGCGGTGCGGAATTCGCAGGCGCCGTGCTGCTTGCCATTGCGGTGCAGGCCTTCGGCCAGGCCGTGGCGGTCCAGGATCCGCAGGGTGTTGGGTGCGAGGAAGCCCGCGCGCGCCCGGGTCTGTACGCGGGTGCGGTCGGTGCGTTCCAGGACCACGCAGTCGATCCCGCCGCGCTGGAGCAGGTTGGCCAGCAGGAGACCGGCCGGGCCCGCCCCGAGGATCACGACATCGGCCGACTGCACTGCTGTTATATCGCTCTGACTGTTCGTCACAAGAAGTGGATCATAGTCACCGATCTGCGACCGCCATGGCGCCGGTAACCCGAATTGGCCAATAGGATGACAATCTTTACGCCAGCCACAGAAATCGGCGCGTGGCCGTCATATTCGCCGTCGCGAGGAAATCGTGCGGCAACGGCGGCGCCCCCGGGGGAGGGACCGCCGTTGCCGCTCCTCCGGAACGGGTGGTCCGGGGCGGTGTCAGTCGCGGTACTCGCAGAGGTAGGCCGTGTCGGCTTCGACCTTGAGCTGGAACTTGCTGTCCGCCGGGACGTCGAAGCGCTCGCCGGTCCGGAAGGTCTCCCAGCCCTCGGCGCCGGGCAGCCTGACGGTCAGCGCGCCGTTGACCACGTGCATGACCTCGCGGGCGGCGGTGCCGAACTCGTACTCCCCGGGGGCCATGACGCCGATCGTCGCGGGACCGTCCTCCGTGGTGAAGGCGATCGACTTGACCGTGCCGTCGAAGTACTCGTTGACCTTGAACATGGGGGTCCTCCTGGGAGACGGGCGGAGCCGGGCGGCCGGCTCGTCGCGCCGGCACCCGGTGGGCAAGGCTAGCGAGAGCGGCTGTTTCTCCGAGAAGGCGGGGTGCCCACGCGCCCACGGCCCCCACCCGCAGGTGATCATGCCCCCGGAATCACTGCTCGTGGCACCGGCGTGCGAGATGGACGGTGATGTCGGCGGCGATCTCGACCGTCCCGGGCAGCACCCGCAGCAGCCGGCCGAACAACAGCTCCCGGTCCCCCGGCGCCAGCACGAGGTACGCCGAGATCGTCGACAGCAGGCCCACGTAGTCGCCCGCGCTCATGCTCAGGCGCCGTTCGATCACCGACTGTCGGACGTCGGTGAACCATGCGGACCGCCGCAGCTCCGTACCCGGCCACCGCATGTCCGGCTCCTCGTCCGGGGGCGGTACGTCGTCGCGGTCCAGGAACGGCGCCCGCGCGGCGCGCACGGCTTCCTCCACCGCCGGGTCGACGAGCTCGGTGGGCCCGCCGAACGAGGCGAACACGCCGCCCGGCTCCAGCAGCGCGGCCATGTGCGACCACCGGCCCTCCGGCCTCGTCCAGTGCAGCGCCGCCGCGGCGTAGACCAGTCCGTAGCGCTCCCCCGGCCGCACGTCCTCGAACGCGGCCCGCACCGTCCGGACACCGGCCGGCACGTGCTTGCGCAGCTCGGCGAGCATGCCCTCGTCGGGCTCCGTGGCGGTGACCGTCACGCCCGGCCGGGCGAAGAGGCGGGTTGCCTTGCCCGTCCCGGCGCCGATCTCCAGGGCGGTCCGCACCGGCCGGCCCGCGTAGGCCGCCACCAGGTCGAGGAGTTCCTCGGGGTACCCCGGGCGGAACCGTTCGTAGGCTTGCGCCACTGCCCCGAAACTCAACGCACGACCAGACATGCCGAGATCCTGGCACGCGCCGCGCCGTCGGCGCACGGCTTGTCCGCGCGATCCGGCCGCCCGGCAGTGGCGGCCCGAGCGGAGTGGGGCCTGCCTCGCCGAGGTGCTCGGCAGCTTCCGGCGTGACGACCTGCCGGGGGGCGGGTGTGCTACCAGGTGACGGTGTCGTAGATCTCCTTCTTGGCGAGAGTGATCCAGATCGCCTCGGGGTCCCTCTTCGGGCACCGACATGAACATCTCCCCGGCGGGCCGGGAACGGCGGCGCCCCGGAGGGCGGGCGCCGTCGTCGGCGCCCGCCCTCGGGGGCCGGTGGGTCAGTCCCAGGGGTTGGCCGACTGGCCGCTGATGGCGGTCCAGAAGCGGGTGTTGGCGGGCAGGGTGCCGTTGGCCCACAGACCCCAGCCGGTGCCGTCGTGGAACTCGGCCATCCGAAAGCCGGCGCCGAAGGCGGTCGCGCACTTCTGGTCGGCGACGGCGCGGCTGGTCAGCTCGTAGCCGGGCAGCGCCGGGGTGACCTTCACCTCGCCGCCGGCCCAGCTGTGGAAGCCGCTGGTGGGGACGCCCGCCGGAGCGGGGCGGCCGTCCTGCCTGATGCAGAGCACCGGCAGCACGGCGTTCGCCGCGGTGTCACCGTTGTACGGGTCGCTGTTGGTCAGGTTGTCGAAGCCGACGTGCACCACGTTGTCGGCGCGCTGCTCCAGAGTGCCCCAGGTCATGCCCTTGTGCTGGCCCGGAGGAGCGTGGAAGACCGCGTCGTAGGTGCTGCGGTAGACGTCCCACTGCTGGTAGCTGCCGCCGTCACAGCCCCTCAGGACCAGCTTCCAACCGCCGAAGGTCTTGCGCGAGTTGTCCAGGCAGGTCGAGGTGGCGACGTTCTTCAGCCGCACGCCGACCAGGTCGTACAGGGCCGGCTCGGCCTCGAACGGGGTGATCTCCCACTGCTGCTTGGTGTAGCCCGCCACGCAGCCGGTGGTCATCGGCAGGTCGTCGGCCGTCAGACAGAGGACGCCGTCCGGGCTGCTGGTGGTGACGGTGAACCGCTCGGGGTAGCCCGCGACGCGCTTGATCACCCACATGCCGGGGTTGTCGGACGGCGCGCAGGGGTGCATGTCCTGGATCCCCGACCTCGCGTCGGGGCAGCGCTGGGAGTACTGGTTGAACAGGACCGACGCCGGGGTGTCGGCGGACGCGCCGCCCGGCAGCAGGAGCAGCCCGGTGAGGGCGAGCAGGATCGCGAGCAGGGTACGCCTGAGGGATACGAGCAAGAGTGCCTCCGGAAGCCGTCGGTACGGGGAAAGCCGGATCCTGCGCGGAACGCCCCCTTCGCAGTGGCCGGCCACTCGCCAGTTTGTCCGTACGCCGCCAAGGCCGATATCCCAGCCTTCTGGGATACCCGCTGGACGGCGACCGGTGCCGCACGGGCCCCGCGACGCCACCCGCGGACAGGCCTCGCCACCGATCGGCCGCGACACCCCGAGGGCCCTCTGGCGACACCGATGGCGCCCTTGCGCATACGAAGGGAGGCCTCCCCGCCGCCGGTCACCGAGCCCGGCCCGCCTATGCTGGACGCCGCCCGAGCCGTCCGGCCGCCACGGCGGCCAAGCGGAGCGGAACGACGGGGGAACGGACCCGTGACCGGGGACCAACGGGGGGAACGCAGTGCCAGCAGAACACGAGGAATCCGGCGCGTACGCCGACGACCACGGGTCGGACCCCGAGGCCATCGGGAACCCGCCCAGCCACACCGAGTACCCGGACGACGCCGAGGACATCGAGGACGAGGAACCGCCGCGCCGCTCCGCCGCACGCCGGGTCTGGCAGGGCGCGCTGGCGGCAGCCGTCGTGGGGCTGCTGGCCGCCGGCGGGTACGGGGCCTACAACGTGGTGAACGCCGTGACGGGCAACGGCCCGGCGGCCGGTGACCACCAGGAGTCCCCGGCCGCGGCCGCGTCGGCGCAGCCGGCGCCGACGGCCGCGGAGGCCGACGCGGTGGCGAAGGACTTCCTGGCGGCCTGGGGCCGTGGGGACGTCACGGCCGCGGCGGCGCTCACCGACCGCCAGGAGACCGCGCGGACCGCCCTGGCGGCGTTCCGCGACGCGGTGAAGCCGCGCTCGTTGACCTTGGCCGGGACCGGCCCGGTGGCGTCCGCGACGCCGAGCGAGCCCGCGGTGGGCTTCCGGGCGAAGGCGGAGTTCGAGGGCACCGCGGAGGCCTGGGAGTACGACAGCGCGCTGACGGTGCTGCGGGCGGCCGACGGGCGGGTCGCGGTGCGCTGGTCGCCGCACGTGATCCACCCGCATCTCGACGCGGGCGAGACGATCGGCATCAAGCTCCTGCCCGATCCGGTGGCGAAGCCGGTCGACCGGAACGGCAAGCCGCTCGACGCGTTCCCGTCGCTCAGGAGCGTGCTTCCCCAGATCGCCCCGGCCCAGGGCGGCTCCACCGTCGACGGGCAGGCCGTGGTGATCTCCGACGGCGGCGCGAAGGCACCGGAGCAGCTGTTCGTGCTCACCCCGGCGAACGCGCCGGAGATCAGGCTCACCCTGGACGCCGGCCTCCAGCAGGTGGCCGAGGAGGCGGTGAAGAAGCAGGCCGCGGGCGGCAAGCCGGCCTCGCTGGTCGCCGTCCAGCCGAGCACCGGCCACATCCTCGCCCTCGCCTACTCCTCGCCGGACGGGTTCAACCGCGCGGTCGGCGGCGGGCAGCCGCCGGGGTCCACGATGAAGGTGATCACCTCCGCCGCCCTGCTCCAGGCCGGGGTCGGGCCGGACACCGTGGTGCCGTGCAAGGAGACCACCAACTCCCCGCGCGCCTGGCACAACGACGAGCCCGGCGACTTCCCCGGCTACACCCTGACCGACGACTTCACCCGCTCCTGCAACACCGGGTTCATCGACAAGGGCCTGGAGAAGCTGCAGCTCGGGACGGTGCCCGAAGTCGCCCGCAACCAGTTCGGCCTCGGCCTGGAGTGGCACATCGGCATCCCGAGCAGGGACGCCACCATCCCGGTGCCGAAGAGCAAGGACGAGGCGGCCGCCACCTTCATCGGCCAGGGCCAGATCCAGGTGAACTCGCTGCTGATGGCCTCGGTCGCGGCCACCGTGCAGAGCGGAACGTTCCGCCAGCCCGTCCTGGTGCCGGACGCGAAGCGGGTGACGGCCCCCGGCAGGCTTCCCGAGGGCGTCGCGCGGGACCTGCGGGCGATGATGGCGAAGACCGCGACCCAGGGCACCGCGCGGGCACCGATGTCCGGACTGTCGGGGCGGATCGGCGCCAAGACCGGCACCGTCGAGGCCGGTGCCGGCAAGGGCACCAACAGCTGGTTCATCGCCTACCGCGACGACCTCGCGGTGGCGGCCGAGGTCGAGGGCGGCGGCCACGGCAACAGCGCGGCCGGCGTGGCCGCGGCCGAGGTCCTGAAGGCCGGCGGCAAGGGCTGACACCGTCGGTCGGGCCGGTGCCGGCACCGGACCCGTCGAACAGCCCTCCCCCGCGTTCGTCCCGGGCGACGAACGCGGGGGCTTAGCCTTGTCCGCGGGTACCGAGCCGGGGGCGCGGTCAGGCCCCTAACCTGCGGAGATGATCAGGCACATGGCGACGCACTCCGCCGGCGGCCTGGGCCGGGTACTGCGGGACCTCGGCCCCACGCTGCTCGACCTGCTGCACGGCGACGTCGGCCTGGCCCCGGAGATCGGCGGCGTGGGGATCCACGACCCGTACGACGAGCAGCAGTACCCGCCGCGGGCCATCGTGCTCGGGGCCGGCGTCCGGGGCTCCGAGGAGATCGTCCGGCTGCTGCACGAACTGGCGACCCACCGCGTCGCGGCCCTGGTCGTACGGGGGCCGGTCGGGGGCGGGCCGGTCGGGGACGGGCCGGTCGGGAGCGGGCCGGTCGAGGACGGCGAGGCACTCGCGCGGGCGGTGTCCGAGACCGGGATACCCCTGCTCGCCCTGACCCGCGGCGCCTCCTGGGCCCAGTTGGCGGCGATGCTGCGCACCCTGCTGGCCGAGGGCGACATCGGGGACAGCGGCGGGCAGACCCTGGGAGGGGTGCCCTCGGGCGACCTGTTCGCCCTGGCGAACGCCGTCGCCACCCTGCTGGACGCGCCTATCACCATCGAGGACCGCTGCCAGCGCATCCTGGCCTTCTCCGGCCGCCAGGACGAAGCGGACCCCGCCCGGGTGGCCACCATCCTGGCCCGCCAGGTACCCGACCGGTACGTGCGGCTCATGGAGAGCCGCGGCGTCTTCCGGGAGATCTACCGCAGCGAGGACCCGGTGCGGATCGCACCGGCGGCGGTCGGCGAGGGCGAGACGGCACTGCCGCGCGTGGCGATCGCGGTACGGGCGGGCGACGAGGTGCTCGGCTCGGTGTGGGCCGCGGTCCGCGAACCGCTCACCCCCGCCAGGGAGGCCGCGTTCAAGGACGCCGCGAAGCTCGTCGCCCTGCACATGCTGCGCCACCGCGCCGGGGCCGACGCCGAGAACCGGCTGCGCACCGACCTGGTCACCACCGTGCTGGAGGGCGGGGCCGGCGCGCCCGACGCGCTCGGCCGGCTGGGACTGGCGAACGAGCCGACCCTCGTCATGGCCCTGGGGCTGGCACACCGCCCGGGTGAGGACCACGCCCACGTCACGGCGGAGCGGCAGCGCCTGGCCGGCGCGCTGGCCATCCACCTCACCGCCGTCCAGCCGCGTTCGGCGGTGGCCCTCCTGGGCGACGTGGCCTACGCGCTGTTCCCGGTGCGGGGTGAGGCGGCCCATCGGCGCGAGCGTGCCGTACAGGTGGCCTCGGACTTCCTGGAGCGGACCGGGAACCGGACGGGCGCGGTCATCGGCATCGGGTCGGTGGCGGAGGAGTCCACCACCCTGGCGCGGTCCAGGACGAACGCCGACCGCGCGCTGCGGGTGCTGTTCGAGCGGCGGTCGGGCGCGGGGGTCGCGTCGATCACGGACGTCAACACCGACGCGCTGCTGCTGGAGCTGCGCGACCTCGCCGCCACCCACGGCGACGAACTGTCCGCGCCACTGGCCCGGTTGGTGGCCTACGACGCCAAGCACAACGCCCACCTCGTCGAGACACTGCGGGCGTGGCTTGACGCCTTCGGCGACGTGATCGCCGCCTCGGCGAGCGTGTACGTCCACCCCAACACCTTCCGCTACCGGATCCGCCGGGTGGCCGAGGTGGGGTGCCTGGACCTACAGGACCCGGCCGCCCGGTTCGCGGCGATGCTGCAACTGCGCCTGATGCCCTCGCAGCGCGGTGGTGCGGACCCCGCCTCAGGAGCGGGCGCCACCGGCTCCGGCTGACCGCCCGGGCGCCCGGGCGCTGCCGCCTCCGGCGCCGTGGCCGGCGCACCGCGGCGTCCGGGCTCTTGGGTCCCGCGTACGAACGGGCCGTCCACGTTGTGACGGGACGACGAACGCGCGGCCGTCGGCGTTGCCTAGCGTGGGTGTCACCCCACCCCAGGAGGACCCTCCCGTGCCGGCCGACCTCGGAACCCCGCCCCTGCCCGCGCCCCCGCCCGCATACCTCGCGCCGGAGCTCGACGCGATGCTCGCCGACCTGGAAGAGCTCGTGACCTGCGAGTCGTACTCCGCCGACCACCAGGCGGTGGCCCGCAGCGCCCGGGTCGTCGCCGCCCAGGGGGCCCGCCTGCTCGGCGCCCCCGCCCGGCTGCTGGTGAACGGCGGCGTCACCCACGTCCAGTGGACCTTCGGAACGCCCCGCGTCCTCCTGCTCGGCCACCACGACACCGTCTGGCCGGTCGGCTCGCTCAGGACCCATCCGTGGTCCGTGGCGGACGGCATCGCGCGCGGACCCGGCGTCTTCGACATGAAGGCCGGCCTGGTCCAGATGTTCCACGCCCTCGCCTCCCTCCCCACGCTCGACGGGATCTGCGTGCTCGTCACCGGCGACGAGGAGGTCGGCTCCGCCACCTCGCGCGCCCTCGTCGAGGAGACCGCCCGCCGCTGCTCCGCGGCCCTCGTCGCCGAGCCCTCCGCCGACGGCGGAGCGCTGAAGACCGCCCGCAAGGGCGTGTCGATCTACGACCTCACCGTGCACGGCCGCGCCGCGCACTCCGGACTCGAACCGCAGAAGGGCGTCAACGCGGCCGTCGAACTCGCCCACCAGGTCCTCGCGCTGCAGGACATCGCCGACACCGTGGTCGGGCGGACCGGGCCCGGCACCACCGTCACCCCGACCCTCCTGTCCGCGGGCACCACGAACAACACCGTCCCGGCCCGGGCCGACCTCAACATCGACGTCCGGGTCCCCAGCACCGCGGCGCAGGAGACGGTCGACCACCTCGTGCACACGCTCCGGCCCCACCTGCCCGGCGCGCGCCTCGACCTCCGGGGCGGCCCCAACCGCCCGCCCCTGGACGCCACCGCCTCGGCCGCGCTGTTCACGCTGGCGGCCGAGCAGGCCACCGCGCTCGGGCTCCCTCCCCTGCGGCAGGCCGCCGTCGGCGGGGCCTCCGACGGCAACTACACCGCCGGCGTCGGATGCCCCACCCTCGACGGCCTCGGAGCCGTCGGCGACGGCGCCCACGCCGACCACGAACACGTCCGCACCGCCGAGATGCCGCACCGCGCCCGCCTCCTGGCCCACCTCACCGGAGCCCTGCAATGACCGCGTTCCAGGTACGCGAACTTCACGACCTCAAGGACTTCGAGGACGTGAAGCGCCTCTACGCCGACATCTGGCGCACCGACAGCGGCGGCACACCCGTCCCGGTCGAGGTGATGCGCGCCCTCGCACACGCCGGCAACTACGTGGCCGGCGCGTACCGGGACGGCCACCTGGTCGGGGCGTCGATCGCCTTCCTCGCCACCCCGCCCGGCACCACCCTGCACTCCCACATCACCGGCGCCGCCCCCGGCCGCGGCATCGGCCTGGCGCTGAAGCTCCACCAGCGCCGGTGGGCACTCGAGCGCGGACTGCGGCGCATCACCTGGACCTACGACCCGCTGATCCGCCGCAACGCTTACTTCAACCTCGTCAAACTCGGCGCCCGGCCCACCGAGTACCTGGAGTCCTTCTACGGCCGCATGGACGACGCCATCAACGGCGGCGACGACTCCGACCGCGTCCTGGCGACCTGGGACCTGAGCGCCCCGCCGGTCACCGCGACCGTCGCCGGCACCTGCCCGCCCGTCACCGCGCCGCCCGGCACCGCTCACGCCGTCCGCGACCGCGACGGCCGGCCCGAGACCGGCCCGATCGACGCCGAGTGCGTCCTCATCGACCTCCCCGAGGACATCGAGGCGCTGCGCCGCACCGACCCCGGCGCGGCCCGGGCCTGGCGGCTGGCCGTTCGCCACACCCTGGGCGAGCTGCTCGCCGACGGTGCCCGGGTCACCGGCCTCCACGACCGGCGCTCGTACCTCGTCCGACGCACCGGCGCCACCGCCCCGCGGACGACCCTGACCACGACCCCCACCTCGACCCTCGCCAGGAGCCACCAGTCATGAAGATCTCCGGGATCGAACTCCGCCGGATCCAGCTGCCGCTCGTTTCTCCGTTCCGCACCTCCTTCGGCACCGAGACCGGCCGCGACGTCCTGCTGGTCCGCGTCGAGACCGCCGACGGCGAGGGCTGGGCCGAGTGCGCCGCGATGTCCGAGCCGCGCTACTGCTCCGAGTACGTCGACGGCGTCCAGGACGTCCTGCGCCGGTTCCTCGTCCCCGCGCTGCCCAAGGACGGCATCGACGCCCACACCGTCGGCCGGGTGCTGGAGCCCTTCACCGGCCACCGGATGGCCAAGTCGGCCCTGGAGACCGCCGTCCTGGACGCGCAGCTCCGGGCATCGGGCGAGTCCTTCGCCCAGTACCTCGGCGCCTCCCGCGACAAGGTCCCCTGCGGGGTCTCGGTCGGCATCATGGACTCGATCCCCGAACTCCTGGACGCCGTCGACGGCTACGTCGCCGAGGGCTACGCCCGGATCAAGCTGAAGATCGAACCCGGCTGGGACGTCGAGCCGGTCCGCGCGGTCCGCGAGCGCTTCGGCGACGACCTCCTCCTGCAGGTCGACGCCAACGCCGCCTACACCCTCGTCGACGCCCGGCAGCTCGCCGAACTCGACGCGTTCGACCTGCTCCTGATCGAGCAGCCGCTCGCCAACGACGACCTCGTGCAGCACGCCCGGCTGGCCGGTCTGCTGAGGACCCCGATCTGCCTGGACGAATCCATCGAATCGGCCGCGGACGCCGCGGCCGCCATCTCGCTCGGCTCGTGCTCCGTCATCAACATCAAGCCGGCCCGGGTCGGCGGTTACCTGGAGGCCCGCCGCATCCACGACCTGGCGCGCGCCCACGGCATACCCGTCTGGTGCGGCGGCATGCTGGAGACCGGCATCGGCCGGGCCGCCAACGTCGCCCTCGCCGCCCTCCCCGGCTTCACCCTGCCCGGCGACACCTCCGGCTCCCACCGCTACTTCGCCACCGACATCACCGAGCCGTTCGTCCTCGCCGACGGCCACCTCGCCGTCCCCACCGGCCCCGGCCTCGGCGTCGAACCCCTGCCCGACCTCCTGAAGGAGGTCACCACCTCCACCGAGTGGATCGCCCTGTAACCGAACGCGGGGAGGGTGTCCGGCCGATCGGTCGCGACGACCGGCGGCGGTGGTCCACCGGTTCGGTGGAC
>NZ_JBEXYC010000063.1:0-40776 GCF_040630835.1 Kitasatospora sp. NPDC005751 | reverse complement strand
CCAGAGGGGGGCGATCACACGGTCCGAGGCTGAGGAGCGCGTCGAGTTCCTGGCACCCCGCACACCGGGGTGCGGGGGCGGCCGCCGGGGGCTCAGCCCTTCTTGGAGAGGAAGTCGTACGCCCCCGCGGCGACGTCGTCCAGGTACGGGCCGGCCTGGTACATCGGGTCGCCGGTGTGCTTCCCGACCGAGACGTTGCTGACCAGCGCCGGCTTGCCGTCCTTGACCGCCAGCCAGCCGCCCCCGCTGGAGCCGCCGGTCATGGTGCAGCCGATGACCAGCATCGGCGGGCGGGTCGGCTCGTAGGACAGCCGGCCCGGCTTGCCGCTCTCGCAGCGGTTCAGCTCCATGCCGTCGAACGGCGGGGCGGCCGGGTAGCCGTACTCGGTGACGCTCAGCTGGTCGCGCGGCGCGTTGAACCAGACCGGCACCGCACCGCCGACCGTCTCCTCCAGCGACTTCGCGCCGTCTGCGGGCTTCACCCGGATGACCGCGAAGTCGTAGTGGGTGGCCGCGTCACCGGTCTTGCCGCCCTCGGCCTTCCACTGCGGGGACGTCACCGCCTGGGTCGCGCCCCAGATGCCGAACGGCGCGTACTGGGACTCGTCCGCCTGCTTGCCACCGCTCATCGCGGCATTGCTGTTGAAGGCCGGGATGAAGGAGATGTTGCTGTAGAACGAACCGCCCTTGCCCTGGTGGACGCAGTGGCCCGCCGTCCAGACCAGGTTGCTCTTGCCGGGGTGGGCCGGGTCGGCCACCACGGTCGCCGAGCACTGCGAACGGCCCAGACCGCCGCCGGCCGCGCCGGCGCCCGGCTCGTCCGCGAACAGCTTCCCGTGCACGGCGAGCTTGGTGTACGGGTGCTGCAGGGGCTGGGCGTTGACGGTCTTCGGCAGCGGGTCGTTGCCGTTGTCGGCGGGCTGCGCGGGCGGCTGTGCGGGCGGCTGCCCGGGCTGGGCCGGCGGCTGCGCGGGCTGGGAGGGCTGGGCCGGGGCCTGGGTCGGCTGGGCGGGGGCCTGGGAGGGCTGCTGAGCCGGCTGCTTGGGCGGCGCCGGGGCCTGCGAGGCCGGCTGCTGGGTGTTGGACGGCTTCGGCGCCGCCGGGGTGGTCGCGGCGGCCGGCGTGGTCGGGTGCCCCGGCTGGGTGGGCTGGCCGGCCGGCGGCTTGCTGCCCGCCGCCGGAGTGCTCGGTCCCGGGGCCGACGGCTGGGCGGGCGCCTGGGTGCCCGCGGGCTGCGGCGCCGGCGGCTCGATCGGCTCGTTCGGCTTGGCCTGGAGCAGCTTCTCCAGGGTCCAGAACCCCTTGGTGGCGGCCGGGAGGGCGTAGTCCTTCGCCCACTTCTCCCAGTCCTCGAACTTCCACTTCTTCAGGTCGTCGAGGTTGGCGGGGAGGCCGAGGGCCGGCGCGCCCGCCGCGGCGGCGGTGTCCGCCGAGCTGTTGTCCGGCCCGCACGCCGAGGTGCCGAGCAGGGTGAGTGCGAGGACCGACGCCCCGAGGACGGCCCGGGCGGAACGCGTGGATCTGACTGACGATGACATGAACTTCCGAATCCCCCATGTGTGAAAGCGCGCGGCGCCGTCGAGACGGCGCCGCGGTGCGCGGGGGAGTATTCCACTGTCCGTCAGGTGCGGGCGCACCCGCCCCCGGCGTCGCGCCGCGGGTGGGTGCCCGGCAACGGGGTCCGGGGGCGGGGCGGGGTCCGGGCAGGGCCCTACCGGCCGACCGAGCCGTCCAGTTGCTCGCGGAGGATGTCGGCGTGGCCGGCGTGCCGACCGGTCTCCTCGATCATGTGGACCAGCAGCCAGCGCATCGACGGCGCTTCGGCGCCGGGCCGCAGCGACCGGACCCCGGGGCGGTCGAGCCGGTCGGAGGCGGCGGCGATCACCTCGTTGGCGCGGGCGATCGCGGCCCGGTAGGCGGCGACCGACCCGGCCACCGTCTCGTCGCCGGGCGGGGCGGCCTCGTCGTCCCACGGCTGGTCGCCCTCGCCCCGGTAGGCCCAGAGGAACCAGTTGAGCTCGACGGCGGTGAGGTGCCGGACCAGCCAGAGCAGGCTGGTGCCGGAGGCGACCCCGGGGCGCCGGGCGTCCTCGTCGGTGAGGCCGTCGGTCTTGCCGATGACGGCCTCGCGCAGGTAGTCCAGGAAGGTCAGCAGGGTGGTCGGTTCGTCGGCGTCGAGGCCCGGCGGGCGGACGTCACGGTGCTCGTTCGCGGCGGTGTCGTCGGTCATGCCCGCCAGGCTAACGAGCCCTCCCGTCACCAGCCCTGGTGGTGGACCCAGCCCGCGAGGTGGCGGGCGCAGTCGTCGACGGACTCCCGCCAGGAGTGCACGGCGCCCTCGCCGGCCTCGTCGCTGACGTGCTTCACCAGCCGCACGGAGAGCCCGGCCCGGTGGGCGACGGTGGCGACGGCGTAGCCCTCCATGTCGACGAGGTCCGCGTGCTCGGCGAGCCGGTCACGGGCGGCCGCGCCGGAGACGAACTGGTCGCCGGTGGCCAGCACCGGGCCGTCCCCCTTGCCGACCATCAGCGGAGCGCCGTAGGTACGGCCGGTCAGCTCCAGCAGCGCGGGGCTGTCGAGGTCGTGCTGGATCACCTGGACGACCGTGTGGGTGCCCGCCCAGCCGGAGCGCAGCGCGCCCGCGGTGCCGAGGTTGACCACCTCGGAGGGGTGCTCGCCACGGGCGAGGACGGTCGCCAGCGCGGCGGTCGCGTTGACCTTGCCGATGCCCGTCAGCAGGACCGGGAGCCGGTCACCCAGGTACGCGGCCTCCTCCCGGACGGCGACGACGAGCAGCGGACGGTCGGCGGAGATCGTTCCCAGAAGTCGCATGCCGCCATGGTACGGACGGCCCTTCCGGAGACCGGGGCGGCACAACCGGACCCCTCCCCTCCGACTGTCCGGGGAACCGCATAGGGTGCATCCCGCGTCGACCCGATCACCGACTCGCCCCGCACACCGGGGCGACGGACCCCGGCGAGCCCTGGCGGCCGCCGGCAGGGCCCGACCCCGTGGTCGGCCGCACTCGTACCAGTGATCGCAGCAGTGCCCGCGGAGCGGGGGCCCGGGACCGAGCCCCCGCGATGCTCAAGATCGGCGCAAGTCGGGTGTGGCCGCGGGGAGTGACGGCCATACTGCTGGCAACGGCCGGGCCCCGGATGACGGAGCCGGCCACAGGGGAGGGTGAGGCCGGTGGCGACACCAGTACGTACGGAGCGGCCCCGCACGGTGGCGCCGGCGCGGCCCGGCGGCACGGCCGCGGCCCGGGAGACCGGCCCGCTCGGCCGGCTGCGCCGCGCCACCCGGACGGCACCGGGCCGGCTGCGGCTGGCCGGAGCGCTGCTGGCGGTGCTCACCGTGGCCTTCGGCGCGCTCACCGCCTGGCAGGTCAACTCCCGCGCACAGGCGGCGGAACGGGTGGTCTCGTACAGCCAGCCGCTGAGCCAGGCGGCCGCCGACATCCACCGCTCACTGGCCGACGCGGACACCACGGCGGCCACCGGCTTCCTGCTGGCCGGCGCCGAGCCGAAGGCCGTCCGGGACCGCTACGAACAGGACCTCGCGACGGCGTCCCGGCTGATCGCCGAGGCGGCGGCGCGCACCACCACCTCCTCCCCCGCCCAGGGCTGGCTCGCCACGCTCAACCAGCAGGTCCCGGTGTACGCCGGCCTGGTGGAGACGGCGCGGGCCGACAACCGCCAGGGCTTCCCGCTCGGCGGCGCCTACCTGCGCCACGCCTCGGACCAGATGCGCACCGTGCTGCTGCCCGCCGCGGCCCAGCTCAGCGCCGCCGAGAACCAGGCGCTGGCGGACGACTACGCCGAGGCGCAGTCCATCCCCTGGGCCGCGTACGGGCTGGGCGTGGTGACGCTCACCGCGCTGGTCTGGGTGCAGACGACGCTGTACCGGCGGACCAACCGGGTCTTCAACATCGGGCTGCTCGGCTCGACCGCCGCCGTACTGGCCGCGGTGCTCTGGCTGACGGTGGCCGGGACGGGCGCCAACTCCACGCTGCGCGAGAGCCAGATCGACGGCGCCAACCCGCTGAAGGCCCTCAACGCCGCCCGGGTCGACGTGCTGACCGCCCGGCTGGCGGAGAACCTCCACCTGGTGGCCCGCGGCTCCAGCACCCAGTACGCGGACCTCTGGACGAAGACCACCGAGCACCTCTTCAGCTCCGACACCGGTCGCCCCGGGACGGCCGGCACCCTGGCCGAGGCCCGGCGGCTGGCGCCCGAGGACGCCGGCGCGGCCATCCTCGACGCCATGCGGCAGTACGACCAGTGGCGCGAGCGGCACCAGGCGGCGAGCAACCTGGAGAACGTCGAGGCGGACTACCAGGGCGCGCTGGACGCCACGGTGACCGTCAAGGAGGCGGACGTGCCGAAGACCTCCGACGCCGCGTTCAACGCCACCGACCAGCGGCTGGCGCAGGCCGCCGCGACCGAGCTCCAGGAGTTCAAACGGGCCGCCGAGGGCACCGACGGGGACTTGCGCACCGCCGCCGCGGCGGTCGCGGTGCTGGCCCTGGTGGCCGCCGCCGCGGCCCTGCGCGGCCTCGGCCGGCGACTGGCCGAGTACCGGTAGAAGGGGGACGGACACGATGGGCAGGACAACGGTACGGGCCGGATCGGCCACCGCGGTGGCGCTGCTCGCCTGCTGCGCGACGGTGCTCGGCACGGGCGGCCCGCAGGGCGCGGTGCTGCCGGCGGGCGCCGCCGCACCGGCCACGGCGCCCCGGCAGGAGCAGGCCGGCAACGACTGCGACGTCTACCAGAGCGTGCCGCCGAGCAACGAGGACGGCCCGGCGGTGAAGGCCGTCAAGGCCAAGCGCAGCCTGGTGATCGGCGTCGACCAGAACAGCTTCCGCTGGGGCTCCCGCAACCCCAACACGGGCCAGATCGAGGGCTTCGACATCGACCTCGCCCGGGCGATCGGCGCCGCGATCATGGGCGATCCGGACAAGGTGACCCTCAAGGCCGTCCCGACCGCCGAGCGGGTCAAGTTCGTCCAGGAGGGCCGGGTCGACCTGATCGTCCGGACCATGACCATCACCTGCGACCGGCTCCAGCAGATCGCCTTCTCCAAGCCGTACTTCAACACCAGCCAGCGCGTGGTGGTCCCCAAGGCGTCTGCGGCGAGGACGATCGACGAGGCGGTGGACGGCAAGACCGTCTGCGCGGCGACCAGTTCCTCCGCCGAGGACGAGCTGAAGTCCCGTCCGAAGGTCGCGAAGATCGTCTCGGTGGAGAACCACCTGGACTGCCTGGTGCTGATGCAGCTCGGCAAGGTCGACGCGACCATGACCGACGACGGCCTCGCGGCCAGCCAGGCCGCCCAGGACCAGACCGTCCGGCTGGTCGACGGCGAGGTCCGGCCGGCCGTG
This sequence comes from Kitasatospora sp. NPDC005751, assembly GCF_040630835.1. Lineage (NCBI taxonomy): Bacteria > Bacillati > Actinomycetota > Actinomycetes > Kitasatosporales > Streptomycetaceae > Kitasatospora > Kitasatospora sp. NPDC005751. Next base: position 35,390 of record NZ_JBEXYC010000063.1, on the reverse strand, counting down.
ATGGGCGTCGCGATGCTCAAGAACAGCACCGACCTGACCGCCCGGGTGAACCAGGTGCTCGCCGACTACCACGCGAGCGGCGCGTGGCGGGCGGCGTACGACCGCTGGCTCAAGCCGTACATGCTGAACGACGCCGAGCACTACTGGCCGGCGCAGCGTTGACCGGCCCGGCGCGACCCCGGCGCCCCCCGAGGAACCGATGACGGCCCGATGACGGCCCGTCGGCGCCCGGCCCCGGTCCGGCCCCGCGGCCACAGGCTAGGGTCGGGGCGGATCGGTCCGGGGCAGCGAGAACGATCCAGGACAGAGAAGGAGAGAGGGCGTTGGCAGCTTCCGCTGGCCCGGTACTGAGCCGGGAGGAGGTCGACCGTGCGCTGGCACGCCTCGGCGCGGACCGCGACGCGGTCGAGTCGGCGCTGCTCTCGCTCCAGGACCACGCGGGCCTGCGGCTGCTCGACGGCGCCGCGCTGACCGGGCGGACGCAGGAGCGCTGGTCCGTCGCCGGGCAGGGCCTGCCGCTGCTCTGGTCGCTGTTCGACCGTTATTCGGAGGCCCTGGCCTCGGCCCGCGCGGTGCGCGCCCGCCGGTCCAGGCCGGGCGCGGCCGAACTCGCCGAGCTGAGCGAACTGCTCACCGGCGAGGCGGTCACCGTGCCCGGCGGCGCGGTGCCGGACGGCCCGCAGCTGCTCGGCGCACCCGCCAAGCTGGTCGAGCGGGTCAGCCTGGACGACCTGATGACCAGGATGAACTCCTGGTACGCCACCGTGCTGGAGGTGGTGAGCGCCGCCGACGCCGTCTGGTCGGCGCTGCCCGCCCGGATCGACCTGCTGCTGGCCGAACTGCGCCGGGTGCAGACGCTGGCGGCCTCGCTCGGCGTGCACACCGGCAACCACCCGCTCGGCGACGACCTGGCCGGGCTCGAAGCCGATCTGACGGAGCTGCGGACCGAGGTGCGCGGCGACCCGCTGGCGCTCTGGCGCCCGGCCCGGGTACCGGCCCAGCGCGGCACCCGCCCGGACGGCACCGCGCTCGCCACACCGTCCGGCGTGGTGGACACCGAGCGCTTCGACCGGGCCGGCCGGGCGCTGGACGGCGTCCGGGTCGAGCTGGAGGACCTGCTGCGGCTGCGCGACGACGCGGAGGAACGGCTGCAGGGCGTCGGCGACCTGCTGCAACGGGCCGACGCCACGCTGGCGCAGGCCCGCCGGGCGCGCGGCGAGGTGCTGGCGAAGATAGCCGCCACCGAGGTGCCGGCCGTGCCGGGACCGGCCTCGGCGCTGCGCGAACAGATCGTGCTGGCCCTGGAGTTGCGCCAGAGCGGCCAGTGGCACCGGCTGGCGCCGCTGCTGGACGCGCTGGAGGACGCGGCCGCCAAGGAGCTGGGCCGGGCCCGGCAGTCGCTGACCGAGGTGACCCAGCCGCTGGCCGTCCGCTCCGAGCTGCGGGGGCGCCTGGACGCGTACAAGGCGATGGCGGCCCGGCTGCGGGTGGCCGAGGACCCGGTCGTGATCGAGCGCTACGAGAAGGCCCGCTGGCTGCTCTGGAGCGCGCCCTGCGACCTGCGGGCGGCGGCCGGCGCGGTGGCCCGCTTCCAGCAGTCGCTGCGGCCGGCGCAGGCCGAGCCGCCCGGCGCCGGGCCGGTCGACGGACAGACACAGCAACACGGACTGGGGGGCTGAGGTTCATGGCGCAGGCGTGCGTACGGCCGGAGTGCACCGGCGACGGGACGATCGACGCGGACGGCTACTGCGACGAGTGCGGGCTCGCCCCGACGGGCGCGGGCTCCCCTGCGGCCGCGGGCTCCCCGGCGGGCGCCGCCCCGACGGGCTCCCCCTCGACGGGCTCCGCCGCCCCGGCGGGCACGGCCGCGGCGGGCCCCGGCTCGCCCTGCCCCCGGGAGTGCGCCGGAACCATCGACGACGACGGGTACTGCGACGAGTGCGGCCTGACCGCCCCCGGCGGTGACACCGGACTGACCCAGCCGTACGTGCCGTCCGCGCGGGTCGATCCCGACTCGGCGCGCTCCTCCCGGACCGGCTCGTCCCGCTCGCTGTCCGGCCGCTCCCGCTCGCACCGCTCCACCCGGACCGGCAGCGGCCGTTCGGTCTCGGTGCGCAGCAGCCGGGGCAGCGTCAGCGCGGGCACCCGCCACCGGCTCGGCGCCGGTCTGGTGACGGTGCCGACCGTGCCGGCGGCCGATCCGACGGCGGCGGTGCTGGCCGACCCGGAGGTGCCGGAGCGCAAGCGGTTCTGCTCCAAGTGCGAGACCCCGGTGGGCCGGGAGAAGAACGGCCGGCCGGGGCGCCCCGACGGCTTCTGCACCAAGTGCGGCACGCCGTACTCGTTCACGCCCAAGCTCCGCCGGGGGGACCTGGTCGGCGGGCAGTACGAGGTGGTCGGCTGCCTGGCGCACGGCGGGCTCGGCTGGATCTACCTCGCCATCGACCGGCGGGTCAACGACAAGTGGGTGGTCCTCAAGGGCCTGCTGGACACCGGGGACGAGGACGCGCTCGCGGTGGCCGTGGCCGAGCGGCGCTTCCTCGCCGAGGTGGACCATCCCAACATCGTCCGCATCATCAACTTCGCCGAGCACCCGGACCTGCGCACCGGCTCCACCGACGGCTACATCGTGATGGAGTACGTCGGCGGCAAGTCGCTCAAGGACATCGCCAACGAGCGCCGGGCGCCGGACGGCCGGCGGCTGCCGCTGCCGGTGGAACAGGGCATCGCGTACGCGCTGGAGGCGCTGCCGGCGCTCGGGTACCTGCACAGCCGGGGCCTGGTCTACTGCGACTTCAAGATCGACAACGTGATCCAGAGCGGCGACGCGCTCAAGATCATCGACATGGGCGCCGTCCGCCGCCTCGACGACGACGGCCCGATCTACGGCACCATCGGCTACCAGGCCCCGGAGATCGCCACCGACGGCCCCTCCCCCGCCTCCGACCTCTACACGGTGGCCCGCACGCTGGCCGTGCTCACCTTCGACTTCCAGGGCTACAGCACCACCTACCGGGAGAGCCTGCCCGGGCCGGAGTCGGTGCCGGCCTTCGCCGAGTACGAGTCCTACTACCGCTTCCTGGTCCGCGCCACCGACCCGGACCCGGCCCGCCGCTTCGGCTCCGCCGAGGAGATGGCCGACCAGCTCACCGGCGTGCTCCGCGAGGTGCTGGCGCTCCAGGACCAGCGGCCCCGCCCCGCCCTCTCCACCCTCTTCGGCCCGGAACTGCGGGTGGTCGACACCGAGCTGGTGCTCCCCGCGGTGCGCCGCGGCGAGCTGCGGGTGACCGCGCTGGACCCGGCCGCCGCCGCCCTGGCGCTGCCCGTCCCGCGGGTCGACCCGAACGACCCGAACGCGGGCTTCCTGGCCGCCCTGCTGGCCGCCGACCCGGCGGAGGCACTCGCCGCGCTGGCCGGCGCCCCCGCCGTCTCCACCGAGCGCCGGCTGCGCGAACTGCGCGCCCACCTGGAACTGCGCAGCCGCGCCGACGCCGACCGGATGCTCGCCGCCCTGGAGAAGGACCACCCGGACGACTGGCGGGTGGTCTGGTACCGCGGCCTCGTCGCCCTGGTCGACTCCGTCAGCGGCTCCTCCGGTCCCGGGTCCCCCGGCGAACCCGACGAGGCGAGGCTGCGGGCCGCCGCCGAGGCCTTCGACGCCGTCTACGACGCCTTCCCCGGCGAGTCCGCCCCCAAGCTCGCCCTCGCCATCTGCGCCGAACTGCTCGGCGACGGCGGCGACGCGGCCGAGTTCTACCGCCTGGTGTGGACGACCGACCAGGCCTACCTCAGCGCCGCCTTCGGCCTGGCCCGGGTCCGCCTCGCCGACGGGGACCGCCCCGGCGCCGTCCGGGCGCTGGAGTCGGTACCGGCCACCTCCAGCCAGTTCACCGCCGCCCGGATCGCCGCCGTCCGGGCCCGGCTGCGCGAACGGCCCGCCACCGACCCGCTCGGCGCCGACCTCGGCGCCTGCTCCGAGCAGTTGACCGCCCTGCGGCTGGACGACCGGACCCGCGAGGAGCTCTCCGTCGAGGTGCTCGACAGCGCGCTCGGCTGGGTGTCCGCCGGCTCGCCCGGCGGCGCCGGGCAGGCGGGCGCAACGGCCGGGGCGAGCGGGGCGGACGGGACCGGTGGGACCGCGACGACCGGCGAGGTCACCGTCCTCGGACGGCCGGCCGCCGACCGGGAACTGCGGCTCGCACTGGAGCAGTCCTACCGGGTACTAGCCCGGTTGGCCGACCGGGCCGAGATCAGGATCGAGATGGTGGAGCGGGCCAACCGCGCCCGCCCCAGAACGTGGGTGTAGCAATGCCGCAGCAGACCGTGTGCCAGAGCTGTTCCGAGCCGCTGGACCAGGAGGACGCGTACTGCGGCTCCTGCGGGGCGAGCCGGAACGGCCGTCCGGCTCCGGGCGCGATGCCCGCGAGCTGGTCCGCCGCCCAGGGCGCCGGCGGGGCGGACCACGCGCCGACCGTGCCGGTGCCGGTGGTGCCCGCCGCCGCGCCCGGAGCGGCCGTGCCCGCCCAGGGTGGCCCCGGCTGCGTGCACTGCGGCCTGCCGCAGGTCACCTCCGACGGCTACTGCGAGGCCTGCGGGGGCGCCCAGCCGCGCCCGCGCGACCACATGGAGAAGGCCCTCGGGGGCGTCGCCGGGGTCAGCGACCGCGGTCTGCGCCACCACCGCAACGAGGACTCCTTCACCGTCGCCGCCACCTCGCTGCCCGGTGGCGAGCCGGTCGTGGTGGCCGTGGTCTGCGACGGGGTCTCCTCCTCCGACCGGCCCGACCAGGCCTCCGAGACCGCCGTCGACGCGGCGTCGGAATCCCTGCTGACCGCGCTGGAGGCCGGCCGCGACCCCGAGGCCGCGATGCGCGACGCGATCGCCGACGCGGCCGCCGCCGTCGCCGCGCTCGCCGAGGACGGCGGCGCGCCCGCCCGGCCCGACGTCAACGCACCGGCCTGCACCTACGTCAGCGCCATAGCCTCCGGCGGCCGGGTCACCATCGGCTGGGTCGGCGACACCCGGGCGTACTGGATCCCGGACGACCGGGTCGCCGCCGAGCCGTTCCGGCTCACCCAGGACGACTCCTGGGCCGCCCGGATGGTCGAGGCCGGGCTGATGGGCGAGGCCGAGGCCTACGCGGACCCGCGCGCCCACGCCATCACCGGCTGGCTCGGCGCGGACGCCGAGGAGGTCGTCCCGCACACCCTGGACTTCACCCCGCACGTCCCCGGGGTGCTGCTGATCTGCACCGACGGCCTCTGGAACTACGCCGAGGCCGCCACCGACCTCGCGTTCTACGTGCGCCAGGACGCCCGGGCCGAGCCGCTCGCCGCCGCCCGGACGCTGGTGAAGTTCGCGGTCGCGGCCGGCGGGCACGACAACATCACCGTCGCCGTGCTGCCGATCGACCCGCCGACCGGTCTGGCCGGCGCGGCGTGGCCGGACGCCGAGGACGAGCGCACCGCCACGGCCCTGGACCTGCCGGTGCTCCGCCCGGCGGCCGCCCCCGCCGGCGGACCGGCGGACGACGAGGAGGACCACGACCCGACGCTGCCGGACCTACCGGTGATCGGCTCGCCCGCCGCGCCCCTGCCGCCGGCCCCGCCGGCTCCCCCCGCGCGGCCCGGCGTCCCGCCGCGCCCGCCGCAGCCGCCGCTGGGCTGACGCCCTGCCGCGGCCCACTCCACCGACCGTTCGCACCATCCGACCACCCGACGGGAGCCACCGGCCCATGGCAACACTGGCTAAGCCGAACCTGCCCAGGTTCGACGTGGAGATCTTCCAGAACGCGTTCCTCGCCGACGGCGCCCGCGAGGTGAACGCCATCGTCACCGTCACCGCGACCGGCGGCGGCACCTCCGGCGGCCGGCCGCTCGGGGTGACCGACAGCGGGCCGCTGGACGCGGGAGCGCACTCCGCCGCCGTGGTGATCATGGTGGACTGCTCCGGCTCGATGGACTACCCGGCCAGCAAGATGCGCGGCGCCCGGGAGGCCACCGCCGCCGCCATCGACACCGTCCGCGACGGCGTCGCCTTCGCCGTGGTGGCCGGCACCCACGAGGCCCGGGAGATCTTCCCCGGCGACGGCGGCCTCGCGACCGCCTCGCCGGCCACCCGGGCCCAGGCCAAGGAGGCGCTGCGCCGGCTCAGCGCGGCCGGCGGCACCGCCATGAGCACCTGGCTCGCCAAGGCCGACGCGCTCTTCCTGACCCGCCGTGACATCGCCATCCGGCACGCCATCCTGCTCACCGACGGCAAGAACGAGCACGAGTCGGCGGCCGACCTGGAGCGCGTGATCGAGCGCGTCACCGGCCACTTCACCGCCGACTGCCGCGGCGTCGGCACCGACTGGCGGGTGGACGAACTGCGCCGGATCTCCTCCGCGCTGCTCGGCACCGTCGACATCGTCGCCGAACCGTCCGGCCTCGCCGAGGACTTCCGCTCCATGATGGAAGGCGCCATGGGCAAGCAGGTCGCCGACGTCGCGCTGCGGATCTGGACGCCGGCCAACGCCGTGGTGACCTTCGTCAAGCAGGTCGCCCCCACCGTGGAGGACCTCACCGGCCGCCGCACCGAGGCCGGACCGCGGGCCGGCGACTACCCCACCGGCTCCTGGGGGGACGAGAGCCGCGACTACCACGTCTGCGTGGAGGTCCCGGCCGCCGCCGTCGGCAACGAGATGCTCGCCGCCCGGATCAGCCTCGTCCTGCCGCCGCAGACCGGGAGCACCCCCGAGGTGCTGTCGCAGGGCCTGGTCAAGGCGGTCTGGACGGACGACCTGGCCTCGTCCACCCGGATCAGCCCGCAGGTCGCCCACTACACCGGGCAGGCCGAGCTGGCCTCCTCGATCCAGGAGGGCCTGGAGGCGCACCGCGCCGGGGACGTCGACCGCGCCACCGCCAAGCTCGGCGCCGCCGTCCGGATCGCCCACGCGACCGGGAACGAGGGCACCTTCAAGCTGCTGCAGAAGGTGGTGGACGTGGTCGACCCGAAGGAGGGTACGGTTCGGTTCCGTAAGAATGTGAGTGAGGCCGACTCGATGACCCTTGAGACCCGGTCGACCAAAACCGTCCGTGTGAAGAAATGACCGCTGAAGTACCGGTGGGGCCGCGGCCCGGCCGGACGCTGCCCCAGCTGGCTGGAAATCGAGGGGGGACCTGATGCCGATCTGCCCGAGGGGGCACGAGTCGCAGGCCGAGGACTGGTGCGACTTCTGCGGCTTTCCGATGACACCGCCACCGCCGATCCCGCCGCCGCCCGGCACCCACCCGGGCGCGCCCGGGGCACCGGCGGCGCACGGTGGTCACGGCGGGCACGACGGTTTCGGCAGCCCCGGGGCGCACGGCGGGCAGGGGTACCCCGGCCACGGCGGCGCGCCGTTCGGCGGGCCGGTGCAGCCGCGCCCCGAGCAGCCGGGCCCGGGCGCCGTCCCGCCGGGCGCGCAGGGCTTCCCGGACCTCACCGAAGGCCTGGTGGTCTGCCCGATCTGCCGCAGCCCGCAGACCGGCCGGTTCTGCGAGGAGTGCGGGTACGACTACGACCTCTCCTCGCCCTCGCGGCGCCAGCCCCCGCCGTCCGGCGGGGCACCGGCGGGCGGGCCCGGACCCGACCCGCTGAACATCCCCGCGGCGTACGGCGGCCCCCAGCCGCCGGCCCAGCAGCCGCAGCCGCCGCACGCCCAGCAGCAGCGGCCCGCCTACGGCTACCCGCAGCTCGGCGGCGAGCCGTACCAGGAGGCACGGCACCAGGAGCAGCCCTACCAGGAGGCCCCGTACCAGGAGTCCGGCTACCAGGAGCAGCAGCCCTACCAGGAGCGGCCGCGCGAGGACTCCGGTCCGGTCTACGCCCAGCCCGGTCCGAACGGGCGCGGCGCCGAGTTCGGCACCTCGTTCAACCTGGCCCCGCCGGTCCTGCCGCAGCCGCCGCAGGCTCCGCAGCCGCCGCAGGCTCCGCAGCAGGTCCAGCAGCAGGCTCCGCAGCAGCACCCGCACGGTCAGCAGGTCCCGCAGCCGCCCCAGCCCGCCCCGCAGCCGGAGCAGGCCCAGCAGCAGGCGCACCAGCCGCCGTACCAGGGCGCGCAGCCCGCGCCGGTCCGGACCAACTGGATCGCCGTGGTCTCGGCCGACCGCGACTACTTCACCGACATGATGGCCCGCAGCGGTCCGGAGGCCGCGGGTCTCTTCTTCCCCCCGTACTGCCCCGAGCGGCGCATCCCGCTGACCGGCCGCGGCCAGCTGCGGATCGGCCGGCGCAGCCAGCACCGCGGCACCGTGCCGGAGATCGACCTCTCCGTCCCGCCGGAGGACCCGGGCGCCTCGCACCAGCACGCGCTGCTCGCCGAACAGTCGGACGGCAGCTGGGTGCTGGTCGACCAGGACTCCACCAACGGCACCACGATGAACGGCGGCGCCGAGTCGCTCACCCCGCACACCGCCGTCCCGCTGAACGACGGCGACCGGATCCACATCGGGGCGTGGACCACCATCACCCTGCACCGCGCCTGACCCCGAGGTCGGGCCCCTGACGCCCGGGCCCGGGCGGGAGTCCGCTCCCGCCCGGGCCCCTCGGCGTCCGCCACCGCGCGCAGTGGCCCTCACCCCGTACACGCACGGTCCGGACCCCTGGTCGGGGGCCCGGCGGCCCGGCAAAATGATCTTCAAATCACGTCCGCCCGGTCTCCCCAGCACACCCCGTGTACCCCTACGCTCAGGCCACATGACTGCAGCTATATCCGCCGACGGAATCCGTCAGCGGTACGGGGATGTGCAGGCCGTCGACGGGGTGTCCCTCACCGTCGAGGTCGGCGAGTTCTACGGGATCCTGGGCCCGAACGGCGCCGGGAAAACGACCACACTGGAGATTCTGGAGGGAATCCGGAAGCCCGACGAGGGCCGGATCGAACTGCTGGGGATGGCGCCCTGGCCGCGCAACGCGAAACTGCTGCCGCGGATCGGCGTGCAGTTCCAGGCTTCGGCCTTCTTCAACAAACTGACGGCGCGGGAGACGATCCGCACCTTCGCCTCGTTCTACGGCGTCGGCCCCAAGCGGGCCGACGCGATGCTGGAGCGGGTGGGCCTCACCGAGTCGGCCGGGGTGATGACCGACAAGATGTCCGGCGGCCAGGCCCAGCGCCTCTCGATCGCCTGCGCGCTGGCCCACGACCCGGAGCTCGTCTTCCTCGACGAGCCCACCACCGGTCTCGACCCGCAGGCCCGCCGCAACCTCTGGGACCTCCTGCGGGACATCAACGCCGAGGGCCGCACGGTCGTGCTGACCACCCACTACCTGGACGAGGCCGAGGTGCTCTGCGACCGCGTCTCGGTGATGGACCACGGAAAGGTCCTGCGCACCGGCGCACCGGCCGCGCTGGTCCGCGAGATCGACGACACGGTGCGGATCAGCGTGGAGTCGGGGCTGCTGACCGTCGAGCGGGTGCGTGACCTGCTCGACGCGACCGGCGCCGAGATCGCCTCGGTCGAGGACGACGGCGTCTCGCTCTCGGTCTCGACCCGCCTCCCGGCCCCGGTGCTCGCCGTGCTGGCCGAGCAGAACGCGCTGCGCGGACTCGAAGTCCGCGGCGCCACCCTGGAGGACGTCTTCCTCCAGCTCACCGGACGGGAGTACCGCGCATGAGCGCCGAACGCACGCGGGACGCGGCCGTTCCGGCCCAGCGCACGCCCGAACCCGCCGGCGCGCCCGCCGGGCAGCCGGAGCGCGAGCGGGTGAGCGCGTTCGCCAGCCTCTCGCGGGTGATGGTGGTCGCCTTCCTCCGGGACCGCACCGCCGTCTTCTTCGTGATCCTCTTCCCCCTGATGTTCCTGCTGCTGTTCGGCACCCTGCTCAAGGGCGCGACCAGCCCGCACGCCAAGGTGGCGCAGGTCGGCGCGGTCCAGGTGCTGGACTCGGTGCAGGGCGACGGCCGGGCCGCGCTGGAGAAGGTCCTCACGATCAGCCGCGGCGACGACGAGGCCGCCGCGCTGGAGAAGGTCCGCAAGGGCGACCTGGACGCGATGATCAAGGAGGGCCCGGACGGCAAGGTGGTGCTGCGCTTCAGCGCCGCCGACCAGGTCCGCGCCGGCTCCGTCCAGGGCATCGTCAACTCCGTCGTCCAGCAGGCCAACCAGGCCGCCAGCGGCAAGCCCGCCGCCTTCGTCCTGGACTCCGGCCAGGTCGAGGACAACTCGCTGAAGCCGATCCAGTTCCTCACCCCCGGCCTGCTCGGCTGGGCGGTGGCCACCGGCGCGGTGTTCGGTGCCTCGCTGACCCTGGTGTCCTGGCGGAAGAAGCAGGTGCTGCGGCGGCTGCGGCTGGCCCCGGTGAGCGCCGGGTCGATCGTGGCCTCCCGGATCGCCGTCTCGGTACTGACGGCCCTGGTCCAGACCGCCGTCTTCCTCGTCGTCGCCACCATGCCGTTCTTCGGGCTGAAGCTCACCGGCGACTGGTGGCTGATCATCCCGCTGGTGGTCTGCGCCACGATCGCCTTCATGTCGATCGGCCTGCTGGCCGGGTCGCTGGCGAAGACCGAGGAGGCGGCCAACGGCATCTCGCAGATCATCGTGCTGCCGATGTCGTTCCTGTCCGGCTCGTTCTTCCCGACCGATGACATGCCGACCTGGCTGAAGGCCGTCTCCGAGGCGCTGCCGCTCAAGCACCTGGTCACCGCGGCGCAGTCGGTGCTCTCCCGGGGCGGCGGCGTGATGGACGCGCTGCCGACCATGGGCGGGCTGCTGGCGTTCGCCGCCGTGCTCACCGCGATCGCCTGGCGGTTCTTCCGCTGGGAGGACGCCTGAGCCGAACGCTGACGGCGGCGGGGTCGTACGCCCCCGGTCCTGGTCCCCAGGTCCCGGTGTACGGCCCCGCCGCCGTCTGCGACCATGGTCGGGTGAAAGAGATCCGGCGTGGCACGCTCAGCGAGGAGACCTTCTTCGAACAGGTCGGCGGCGAGCCGACCTTCCGGCGACTGGTGCACCGGTTCTACCAGGGCGTCGCGGGGGACGAGTTGCTGCGGCCGATGTACCCCGAGGAGGACCTCGGCCCGGCCGAGGAGCGCCTCACGCTCTTCCTGATGCAGTACTGGGGCGGCCCGCGCACCTACAGCGAGCAGCGCGGGCACCCGCGGCTGCGGATGCGGCACGTGCCGTTCCGGGTCGACCGCGCGGCGCACGACGCCTGGCTGAAGCACATGCGGGCCGCGGTGGACGAGCTGGCGCTGCCGGCCGACGCCGAGCGGCAGCTGTGGGACTACCTCACCTACGCCGCCGCCTCGATGGTCAACACCGAGGGCTGACCCGGGCCCCTTCGCCCGGGGCCCCGCGCCCTGGCCCCGCGCATCGGGGTCCAGCGCATCCGGTTCCAGCGCATCGGGGTCTAGCGCATCGGGCTGAGCCCGAGCCCGGCCCCGGGCGCCGCCGCGGTCCGCACCGCCACCGACCCCGCCGGCGCGCTCAACCGCAGCCAGCCACCGGCGCGGTGCACGGTCAGCGGCGCACCCGGCTTGAGGAACCCGATCACATAGGCCGCGTGCGCGGCGCGCAGCGGCAGCTCGGGAAGGGCGCCCACCGGCCGGGACCAGATCTCGTCGGCCAGCCCGTCCAGCACCGCTCGGGTCCGGTGGTGCGCCGGGACGGCCTCGCTGCGCTCACGGAACTCCCGCACCCCGGCCATCAGTTCGGGGTACACCTCGGCCACCGGCGGCTCGCCGACCGGGCGCCAGCCGGAGCGCGGCGGCAACAGGCCGGCCCAGGCCGGACCGGTCACGGGCGCGGGCAGCTCCACGGTGTTCCCGGCACTGTCCAGGCCGTCCAGCAACTGCCCCGCCGAGACCGTGCGGTCGGCCGGCCCGACCGGCCCGGCGAGCCGCGCGGTCCGGACCGCCAGCGCGCCGGAACTCCCCAGCGGCAGCCGGCCGAAGACGGCCAGCACGCCGTCGCCGCCGGCCTGCTTCGCCACCGCCTGCAGGCGCACCGCCGCCGCCCGGTCGAAGCGCAGCAGACGGACCAGGAAGGCACCCAGGTCGGCGGCCTCCCCGGCGTCGGCGAGGGCGAGGGCGGCGGTGGGGGTCAACGCGCTTCAGCTCGAATCCGTGTATTCGGTGATGGGTGGTGGTCCGGGCCGGGGGCTCAGGCCGCCGCGGCGTCCAGGCTGCGTCCGTCCCGGCTGTGCCCGTCCGCGCCGCGGTCGTCGTCCGTGAAGCGGCCCAGGAACTCCCGCTCCACCGGGCTGATCCGGCGCGGGCGGCCCTCGGCCAGGTCGTAGGGGACGACCACGGTGGACGCCCGGACGTACACCGTCTCGGTGCCGTCCTCGGCGGTGTCCTTGATCTCGTACGACACGGTCAGCGAGGCGCCGCCGATCTTGGTGACCCAGGTCTCGATGGTGACCGGCTCGGGCCGGTGCACCAGCGGGCGCTTGTAGTCGATCTCGTGGCGGGCCACCACCGAGCCGCCCGCGAACTCCCCCGCACCGGCCGCGGCGGCCTGGGTGAACATGAAGTCGATCCGGGCCTCCTCCAGGTAGCGCAGGAAGACCACGTTGTTGACGTGCCCGAAGGCGTCCATGTCGGACCAACGCAGCGGACAGGCGTAGATGTGGCGTGCCACGGGTGTTCTCCTCGATGTCCGGTGACCCGCCGGCGGGTGACGGCCGGTGGGCCGCGGCCCGGCAGGCCGCCCCCGGGGGCAGTCTGCCGGGCCGTTGTGACAGCTGGGTGTCAGCCTCGGGTCAGCTTCTTGTAGGTGGCCCGGTGCGGACGGGCCGCGTCGGCGCCCAGCCGCTCGATCTTGTTCTTCTCGTACGACTCGAAGTTGCCCTCGAACCAGAACCACTTGCTCTCGCCCTCGTAGGCGAGGATGTGGGTGGCCACCCGGTCCAGGAACCAGCGGTCGTGGGAGATGACCACGGCGCAGCCGGGGAACTCCAGCAGCGCGTTCTCCAGCGAGGAGAGGGTCTCGACGTCCAGGTCGTTGGTGGGCTCGTCGAGGAGCAGCAGGTTGCCGCCCTGCTTGAGGGTGAGCGCCAGGTTCAGGCGGTTGCGCTCACCGCCGGAGAGCACGCCGGCCGGCTTCTGCTGGTCCGGGCCCTTGAAGCCGAACGCCGAGACGTAGGCGCGGGACGGCATCTCGACCTGGCCGACGTTGATCCAGTCCAGGCCGTCGGAGACGACCTCCCAGAGCGTCTTCTTCGGGTCGATGTTGGCGCGGCTCTGGTCGACGTAGCTGATCTTGACGGTCTCGCCGACCTTGACGGTGCCGGAGTCCGGGGTCTCCATGTCCTGCAGCATCTTGAACAGCGTCGTCTTGCCGGCGCCGTTGGGGCCGATGATGCCGACGATGCCGTTGCGCGGCAGGGTGAAGCTCAGGTCGTCGATCAGGACCTTCTCGCCGAAGGCCTTGTTGAGGTTCTCGACCTCGATGACGATGCTGCCCAGACGCGGGCCCGGCGGGATCTGGATCTCCTCGAAGTCCAGCTTCCGCATCTTGTCGGCCTCGGCCGCCATCTCCTCGTAGCGGGCCAGACGCGCCTTGGACTTCGCCTGACGGCCCTTGGCGTTGGAGCGGACCCACTCCAGCTCCTCGCGGAGCCGCTTGGCGCGCTTGGCGTCCTTCTGGCCCTCGACCTTGAGGCGCGACTGCTTGCTCTCCAGGTAGGTGGAGTAGTTGCCCTCGTAGCCGATCGCGCGGCCGCGGTCGAGCTCCAGGATCCAGCCGGCCACGTTGTCCAGGAAGTACCGGTCGTGGGTGACGGCGACGACGGTGCCGGCGTACTTGGCCAGGTGCTGCTCCAGCCAGTTCACCGACTCGGCGTCCAGGTGGTTGGTGGGCTCGTCGAGCAGCAGCAGGTCGGGGGCCTCCAGCAGCAGCTTGCAGAGCGCCACGCGGCGCTTCTCGCCACCGGAGAGCTTGGTGACCGGCCAGTCGCCGGGCGGGCAGCCCAGCGCGTCCATGGCCTGCTCCAGCTGGGCTTCGAGGTCCCAGGCGTTGGCGTGGTCCAGGTCCTCCTGGAGCTTGCCCATCTCGTCGAGCAGCGCGTCCGAGTAGTCGGTGGCCATCAGCTCGGCGATCTCGTTGAAGCGGTTGAGCTTCCCCTTGATCTCCTTGACGCCGTCCTCGACGTTCTCCAGAACGGTCTTGGTCTCGTCGAGCGGCGGCTCCTGGAGCAGCATGCCGACGGTGAACCCGGGCGAGAGGAAGGCGTCGCCGTTGGACGGCTGCTCCAGGCCGGCCATCATCTTCAGCACGGTGGACTTACCCGCGCCGTTGGGGCCCACGACGCCGATCTTCGCCCCCGGGAGGAAGCTGAGCGTCACGTCGTCAAGGATGACCTTGTCTCCGTGCGCCTTGCGTACCTTGCGCATCGTGTAGATGTATTCCGCCACGTGAGATCGCTCCGGCGTCGTCGGGAGTAATTCGGCTTGCAGCCTTCCATTGTGCCGCACCCGGCCGAGAGCCCGAACCGCCAGCCTTGCCCCACTGGGGTATCCCGCCCCGGACGCCCGCGCCGGCCCCGGCCACCACCGCCCGGCGCGGCCCCGCCCGGACGCACCGCGGCCCGGCTCCCCGCAGCGAGTGCGGGGAACCGGGCCGGGTGGTGGGCGCCCGCCCTGCCGGAGCAGGCCGGGCGCCCTTCACTGCGTTCAGTACTACTTCAGTACCGGTGCGGCGCTGCCTCAGGCGGCGCTGCGACCGTGGCGACCGCGGCGGCGCAGGACGAAGACCGCGGCACCGCCCGCCACGACCAGGCCACCGGCGACGGCGGCGAGGATCGGGGTGGCGTCGTTACCACCGGTGGCGGCCAGGCCGCCCGTGGTGCCGGGAGCCGGGCTGCTGGCGGCCGGGGCCGGGTGCGCCGAGGAGCTGGACGGAGCGGCGGTCGGCGTACCGGTACCGCTCGGGGTCGGCGTGGCCGTGGCGCTGGTGCCGGCCGACGGGGTGGCGGTCGGCGTGGTCACGCTGGTGACCTTGCAGTCCAGGATGCCCTTGAACTCCTTGGTGAAGCCGTTCGGGCCGGTCACCTTGATGTCGTAGGCGGTGTCCTCGTTGACCTGGACCAGCACGCTCTCCATCTTGCCGGGCTGGACGGTGACCGTCTTGCCCGGTGCGACGGTCACGGAGGCCGCCTCGTCGCCGCCGTTGGCGACGTTGACGCGGACGCCGTTGGAGTCGCACTCGACCTGGGCGTTGCTGTCCAGCAGCGGGCCCTTGCCGGCCTTCCACGCGGCCTTGGCCGCGTCCACCACGCTGAGCTTGGTGGAGCCGGCCAGGATCATGGTCTGGCTGTGCTTCTCGGGGGTGTAGCCCTTGCTCAGGAAGACCCGGCCGTTGGGCACGACGGTCTCGGCCGAGGCCGTCACCGTGGCCGTGCCGTCCGGGGTGCCGGCCGGCACGTCCAGGAACAGCTGGGTGTCCTTGGCGACCGGGCCGGTCAGGCCGGTGACCGGCTTGCCGTCCTTGTCGACCAGCTTCGCCTTGTCCGCGGCGTCGCCGGAGAGCGCGAGCTTCACCTCGGAGGCGCTGGTGTTGATGGTGAACGGACCGAGCTTGTTGCCCGGCTTGCCCGACACCGAGTCCGGCGTGAGGCTCAGCGAGGGCTTGGGCTCGGCCGCGATGCCCTTGTTGGCGTCGCTGACCAGGTAGTCGCGCAGCTTCTTGGCCTGCGCGTCGACCGGGGTGGCGTTCTTGCCGTCGGAGAACTTCCAGATCGCGGCCTGGGTGCCTGCGGCGGCGTCGTCGGCGGTGAGCTGACCGTCCTTGATGCCGGCCGCGTCGGCCAGCTTCTTGAGGTCGGTGACCTGCGGGTAGGAGTTCTCCAGGATCCAACGGATCTTGGCGGCGTCCTGAGCCTTCTCCTTGCGGCCGAGCGAGCTCGACTTCCAGTCCGACTCCTGGTACTCGACCCTGCTCTCGATGTTGACCGGGTGGTCGATGTCGATGCAGTACGTACGAAGCTCGCCGTTGGCCGTCTTGAGGGTGAACAGACCGCCCTGAACGGAGTGACCGCCCTCGATGGCGATCTCCTCGCTCTGCATGGTCGGCTGGATCACCGCCGTGACGCCCGCACCCGGTGCGTCGGCCGCAGCCGCCGCACCGGCTGCGAGCAGGCTCCCACCCAGCGCTACGCTGGTCGTGAGCATGACAGTGGTTATGCGCGGAAGACTCCGCCCCTGCCTCTGGAACATCTGGGATCCCTCCGGGCCGGGCCATGCCGATGGGCTGCCCGCCTTGCATTGCCGCGCCCCCTGTGGCGCCGCTGCACGTGTGTGAACCAGACGAATCCTATTGAGCCAGGGAGGCGCGCAAACCCCCATGCGAAATCAGGACGATTCCGTATCTGTATCGTTATCAATGCTCCCATCATCCACACAAGCTGACGATCAGCCAGAAACTCCCGATCTTTCACTTAACCGGTCCGGTGTTTGCACGCGCGGGCACAACAACCGTCTCGATCAACATATTTGTCGACAGTTGAGACCGGTCGACGGTCAGACCGAAGAAGCCAGGGCGTCACTCTCCGTTCCCCCGCCGTCCACCCGCGCCCCGACCCCGACGACCTCCAACAGGGGTGCCACCGGCGGGCCGACCGCCGCCCTCCGCGCCTGCAGTGCGTCCGCGATCCAGCCCGGCACCGCCTCGCCCACGGACACCTCCCGGCCCTCCGCCGGCTCCGCCCGCGAGGCCGCACCCCACGTGAAGACGGCGGTGCCACGACTGAGGTCGTGCCCGACCGACCGGGCGTCGATCTCGACCCTACTGCGCCGCGCCTCGCCGTCCATCCACTCCCGGACCCTCAACCGCCCGCTCACCACCACCGGATCACCCTTCGACAGCGAGCCGATCAGATGAGCGGCCAGCGCCCGCCAGGCCGTCACCGTCACCCACTGCGTCTCGCCGTCCACCCAGGCCTCTCGCAGCCGGTCGTACCGGCGCTCCGTCGACGCCAGCCGGAAGTTGGCCACTGCCACCCCGTCCGCCGTCCGCGTGCAGCTCACCTCGGTCGCGACATTGCCGATGACCGTCACCTGGGTCTCGTTCACAGAACACGCTCCGTTCTCCCGGATGCACCGTACGGAATCGACCGGCGCGAGTTGAGAGTGCGCTTCCCGGGAAATCCGCACCAGGCAGATCGGAAATCCTGTGGACAAGTCGGCCCTGTGGAAAACCGGTGTCACTCACAGGGGTGAATTTCGGCCCTTCCGGTCCTACTTTCGGCCTGACTTCTACGGGGCCATGACAACAAACGCCCCGCTCCCCGCCGTACCCGCGCACCCCCAGGGGTGGCCTGCCCGGCCGTCCGCCCACGTCATCCGACCGAACGAACCCGAATACGGCCCCCCACCCGCGCCGAGACCGGTAGTTTCTCCGTGCCGAATCCATAACGGGTGGGGCGGCAGCCCCGTAACGACTGCACAACGTCCGGCGCCGAAGCGGGCCAGACCGCTGCACGCACGGCCGTCACCTGCGATTATCGGACCGCTCCACCGAAGCCGACACACCCGCGACGGTGTTGTTACACCCGGCCGAGGTTCTGGACACCCTTATCCTGTCCCCGACAGGGCAAGGCCCCGCCAACCCCCACCCCACCCTCAGGCACGGGGCCGGACAGCGGGCGCCCCGCGCGCTCGTCGCCCGATCCCGGCAACGGTCACGCCCATCAGGGCGCCGTCCGTCCCGCCCCCATAGCTCAGCGGATAGAGCACCCGCCTTCTAAGCGGTAGGTCGCAGGTTCGAATCCTGCTGGGGGCACCGCACCGAATTCCCGCAGGCCACGCCCTCGGCGAGGGCTTTGCCCGGCCGGACCGCCGGATAATCCCGTGTACCGAACGCGCATAGCCCGTGACAATGCGTGTCGTGGCAGGGGCGGAAACGACACCGGGGGAAACACCGGTACGAACCGGTCGTACGGCCCGAACGGAAACAACGGGCGAATCAGACAACACCCCCGGGGCCGCCGCGCCACTCGCCTCCGGTGCCGATCCGGACGGCAGCCGCGGGCCGTCCCCGGCGCCGCGGAGCCCCGCTCAGCGCCACTCAGCGCCGCGAAGTCCCGCGCGGCTCCGCTCAACCCTGGCCGGCGGCCGCTCCGGGCAGCCCCGCCAGATAGGCGTCCAGCAGCGCCACCTGCCGCTCGGGCGGGAACTCCGCCGGGGCGAACAGCGCCTGCACCACGAGCCCCAGCGCGAAGGCCTGCGCCCCCGCGGCGAGCTGCCCGGCGTCCACGCCGTCCGACAGCTCCCCCAGCCGCTGCGCGGCGGCCACCGACTCGGCCAGCAGCGCCCGCGCCCGCCCGTAGCGGGCCGCGTGCGCGGCGGCCAGCTCCGGGTCGGCCAGCGCGACGTCCCAGGAGCCGACCCAGATCCGGTTGCCGGCCGTGCCGGCCCCGTCCAGCGGAAGGATGTCGAGCAGAGCCGCCCGCAGCCTGGGCAGTCCGGCGGGCGGCGGCGGGCTGCCGTCCGCCGGGGCGGTCCGGCGCGGCCGCTGCTGGGAACGCCGGTCCAGTACGTCGAGGGCGTGTGCCACGAGCGCCCGCTTGTTGGGGAAGTAGTGCGTCAACAAACCGGTGGAGGCGCCCATTTCGGCGGCCACCGCACGCAGCGTCAGCCCCTCGAAGCCGCGCGAGGAGAGCACCCGCCAGACCGCCTCGGAGACGTCCTCGCGGCGGGCTTCATGGTCTCCCCGGGCTGGTGTCATAAGCGGTAGGGTACCTACCAAACGTTTGTTATGCATGCCGGAACGGCCGGGCCGCGCCCCGCTCCCACACCCGGCCCCGCCCGAAAGGCCCGCCGATGTTCGCCGTCCCGCTCGCCGACCGTGCCGAACTGCGCCCTCTGGAACCGTGGCAGGCCACCGAGTTCCTGACCCACATGGACCGCGCCCGCGACCACATGAACCCGTGGATCACCTGGGCCCACCGCTCCACCGACCTGGCGTCGGCCCGCGCCACCCTGCAGGGCTACGCCGACCGGCAGGCCGCCGACGCCGGCCGGCTCTACGGCATCTGGCTGGACGGCACGCTGGTCGGCGGCACGATGTTCGTCTCCTTCGACGCCGTCGCCGGGGTCGCCGAGATCGGCGTCTGGACGGAGCCCGCCGGCGAGGGCCGGGGCCTGGTGGGCGCCGCCGTCCGCCACCTGGTCGACTACGCGTTCACCACCCGCGGCCTGCACCGCCTGGAGTGGCACACCAGCCCGACCAACCTCCGCAGCCGCTCGCTCGCGCAGCGGCTGGGCATGCGGCTGGACGGTGTCATGCGGGAGTCGTACCTGGTCAACGGCGTCCACCAGGACTCCGAGATCTGGTCGCTGCTCGCCCACGAGTGGCAGCCGACCGGCTGACGGCGGCGCACGGCGCGGGGCCCGGTGGACGGTCGTCCACCGGGCCCCGCGCCGCACCACTCCCGCGCCGCACCACTCCCGCGCCGCACCACTCCCGCGCCGCACCACTCCTACCCCGTACCGCTCCCGCTCAGGCGGCCAGCGCCTGCCCCTGCGCCGCCGGCTCGGGCGCCGGGCGCGGGCGCAGCCGCAGGGCCAGAACGAGGACCAGCGCCATCACCCCGGCCGCCGAGAGGAACACCACGTCCACCGCGCCGATGAAGCTGTGCACCGCGTGCGTCCTGGCGGCGCCGGTCAGCCGGCCCACCGCCCCGAGCGCGGTACCGGGCTCGCCGCTGTCGAAGACCCGGGCCAGCACGGTACCGAAGAGCGCGGCGCCCAGCGCGCTGCCGAGCGTCTGGAAGAACCGGACACCGGTGGTGGCGACACCCAGCTGGTGGGCCGGGGCGGCCTCCTGGACGACGGTGATGAGGCGGCCGATCAACTGGCCGAGGCCGAGGCCCAGCAGGACGAGCTCGGCCCGCACCAGCCAGAGCGAGGTCTCCGGGCCGCTCAGCCCGAGCAGCAGCAGGGCGACCGTGGCGCAGGCGGCGCCGGAGGCCAGGATCGCCCGGACCGACCAGCCCCGTGCGGCGAACCGGTTGGCCGCGAGACCGACCGCCGTCATGCCGAGCGCCATCGGGATCAGATAGAGGCTGGCGGAGGTCGCGGCGACCCCGCGGGCCACCTGCAGGTACAGCATCACGTACATGATCGCGCCCATCAGGCCCATTCCGACCAGCCCCTGCACCGCGAAGCCGATCCGGATCTCCGGGATGCGGAACAGCGAGAGCGGCAGGACCGGCTCGGCGGCGGTGGCCTGGCGCCACAGGAAGAGGCCGAGGGCCGCGAGGGTGGCGGCGGCCAGACCGAGGATCTCCGGCGACGTCCAGGCGTAGGTCTTGCCGCCCCACTCGGTCACCAGCAGCAGCCCGGTGGCGAACGCGGCCGCCAGGGCGGCGCCCAGGAAGTCCAGGCCGCGCCGGCCGGCCGAACGCGGAAGCTTGAGCACGAGCGCGGAGCCGACCAGGACGAGCAGGCCGAGCGGCAGGTTGATGTAGAAGATCCAGCGCCAGTCGAGGTGGTCCGCCAGGAGCGCGCCGATCAGCGGGCCCACGGCCATGCCCGCGCCGCCCACGATGCCGCCGACGCCGCCACCGCCGCCCTTGGCGTCGTCCGGGTCCTTGAGCTGCGCCATCACCACCATCGTCACGCTCATCAGCCCGCCGCCGCCGATGCCCTGGACCGCCCGGAAGGCGATCAGCTCGGTCATCGACTGGGCCGCTCCGCAGAGCGCCGAGCCGAGCAGGAAGACGCCGACCGCCCCCAGCAGTGCCCGCTTGGCACCGTAGAGGTCGCAGAGCTTGCCGTAGAGCGGCAGCAGCGCCGTCGCCGCCAGGGCGAAGGCACTCACCAGCCAGGGCAGTCGGTCGACGCCGTGGACGGGGTCGAGGTCCTGGACGATCGGCACGGTGGCGGCCGACACGATGTTCATGTCGAGCACCGCCAGGACGATCGTGATCAGGCAGAGCAGCATGCCCAGCTTGCGCTGGGGCTCCGTCATCAGAGCTGCTGCCGGCGCGGTGGCGGCCATGGGAAGTCCCCCCGGGGATCGCGGAATTCGGGCATTCGGCTACGGACCGGACCGCACCGGACAGGTGCGGCTCGGCGGCACGCCCTCACCATGGCAGGTATTTTTGACCCGGTCAATTGTTTGCTGGAGTCAATGGTTCGCCGCAGTCCATCATTAAGCCCGGTCAATCTTTGATCCTGGTACAGTCATGCCATGGCAGAGCGCAGCACGACCACCGGGCCCGAGGCAGTGGAGGCGGCCGCGGACGCGGCACTGAGCCTGCGCGAGCGCAAGAAGCGCCAGACGGCCCGTCGGATCTGGCACAGCGCGATCGCCCTCTTCGCCGAGCGCGGCTTCGACGAGGTGTCGGTCGCCGAGATCGCCGCCGCGGCCGACGTCTCGAAGATGACCGTCTTCAACTACTTCCCGTCCAAGGAAGACCTGGTCATGAGCCCGATGGAGCGGCACACCGGCGAGGCCGCCGAGGCGGTCCGCGACCGTGCCCCGGGCGTCTCGGCGGTGGCCGCGCTGCGCGCCGGGTTCGCGGCGGGCCTGGAGCGGTTCGACCCGGCCACCGGTCTGAGCGACGACCGCTTCGTGCTCGACGTGATCCGCCTGATCCACCGGACACCGGCACTGACCCTGCGCGCGACCACCGCGTGGGGCCGGGCGGCGAACGAGCTGCTCGCCGCCGAGCTCCTCGCCCAGGACCCGGCCGGCGACCGGCTCCGGGCCCAGGTCGCGGCCGCCCAGCTGATGAGCGTCCGGCTGGCGCTGACCAACGAGAACCACCGCCGGATGCTGGCCGGCGAACGGGCCGCCGACGTGCTGCCGGAGGCCCTGGAGAACGCCCGGCGCAGCTTCGACCTGGCCGAGCACGGCCTCGGCGACTACGGCACCCGGCCCGCCTGACCGTCCGCCGCCCGGCGGCGGACGGTCCGCCCGACGGGGCCGCGGCCGCGCCTGAGAGAGTGTCCGCACCACGAACTCCGGAGGTGCGCATGGACCAGCCGCTGCTCACGCGGGACCGCTCCCCGCTGCCCACCCACGTCGACGGCCTCCACGCCTACACCGGCGAGGACGGCGTCGCGGTGCTGGAGTTCGCCCGGCCGCACCGGCGCAACGCCGTCACCCTGGCGATCTGGCAGGCCCTGCCGAAGGTCCTGCTCCGGCTCGCCGAGCAGCCCGGCCTGCGGGCCCTGCTGGTCACCGGCGCGGGCGGCACCTTCAGCGCCGGCGCGGACATCGCCGAACTGTCCGGGGTCTACGCCGACCCGGACCGCGCCGACGACTACCACGCCGTCAACGTCGCGGCCGAGGAGGCGCTGGCGGACTTCCCGCATCCGACCGTCGCGGTGGTGCACGGCGCCTGCGTCGGCGGCGGCTGTCAGCTGGCCGTCGCCTGCGACCTGCGGTTCGTCGCCGAGGACGCCCGGCTGGGCATCACCCCGGCCAAGCTCGGGGTGGTCTACCCGGCGGTGCCGACCCTTCGGCTGGCCCGGCTGGTGGGCCCGTCGCGGGCCAAGTACCTGCTCTTCTCCGGCGAGTTGGTGACCGGCCGGGAGTGCCTCACGCTCGGTCTCGCCGACCGGGTCCTGCCGGGCGCCGAACTCGACGCCGGGGCGCTGGAGTTCGCCCGGCTGCTGACCACCCGCTCGTCGCAGACCATCGGCGCGGTCAAGGCCGCGCTGGCCGTCCCGCCGGAGCGGGCCGCCGAGGCGCTGCACCCCTGGGAGCGCCGCTCCCGGGAGGCCCCGGACGTCCGCGAGGGTCTCGCCGCCTTCCTGGAGGGCCGGCCGCCCCGGTTCTGACCGGCCCGGGCCGGACGGACGCACGGGCGCACGGGCGCACCCGCCGGTCGCACCGCCCGGCCCCGCCGCACTCAGCGGATCGGCATCCCCGAGATCGCCCGGGCGATCACCAGCCGCTGGATCTCGCTGGTGCCCTCGAAGATCGAGTAGATCGCGCTGTCCCGGTGCATCCGCTCGACCGGGTACTCGCGGGTGAAGCCGTTGCCGCCGAGGATCTGCATCGCCTGCGCGGTGACCCACTTGGCGGTCTCGCCCGCGTAGAGCTTGGACATCGAGCCCTCGGCGGCGGTGAACGGCTGGTTGTTCGCCGCCATCCAGGAGGCCCGCCAGACCAGCAGCCGGGCGGCGTCGATCCGGGTCTTCATGTCCGCCAACTGGAAGGCCACGCCCTGGTTGTCGATGATCGGGCGGCCGAACTGCACCCGGGTCTTCGCGTAGTCCAGCGCCACCTCGTACGCGGCGCGGGCGATGCCGATCGCCTGCGCCCCGACGGCCGGCCGGGAGGCCTCGAAGGTGGCCATCGCCGCGTTGCCCCGGCCGCCGCCGCGCTTGGCCCCCTCGCGGGCCCGGGCCAGCCGCTCGTCCAGCTTCTCCTTGCCACCGAGCAGGCAGTGCCCCGGCAGTCGGACGCCGTCCAGGACCACCTCGGCGGTGTGCGAGGCGCGGATGCCGTGCTTCTTGAACTTCTGGCCCTGGCTCAGCCCGGGCGTGCCCGGCGGCACCACGAAGGAGGCCTGGCCGCGCGCTCCGAGCGCCGGGTCGACGGCGGCCACCACCACGTGGACGGCGGCGATCCCGCCGTTGGTCGCCCAGGTCTTGGTGCCGTTCAGCACCCACTCGTCCTTGGCCTCGTCGTAGACGGCGCGGGTGCGCAGCGCGGACACGTCGGAGCCGGCGTCCGGCTCGGAGGAGCAGAAGGCGGCCACCTTGAGGTCGTCCGGGGTGCCGAACATCTGCGGCGCCCAGGTGCCGATCTGCTCGTCGGTGCCGTTGGCGAGCACGGCGACGGCGGCCAGCGTCGTGCCGACGATCGAGAGGCCGATGCCCGCGTCGCCCCAGAACAGCTCCTCCATGGCGATCGGGATGCCGACGCCGGAGGGGTCGAAGTACTGCTGGGCGTAGAAGTCCAGGGAGTAGATCCCCAGCTTGGCGGCCTCCTGGATGACCGGCCAGGGGGTCTCCTCGCGCTCGTCCCACTCGGCCGCGGCGGGGCGCATCACGTCGGCGGCGAAGCCGTGCAGCCAGTCGCGTACGGCGAGCTGGTCCGCACCCGGGTCCAGCGAGAACGTGCTCATGATGCCTCCGGTCGAAGGGGCCCCTCGCCGCCCGGCGGGGCGGCGGACGCAAGGGCGGGGCAGTGGGGGTGTCGGACAGGTGTTACCGGGGGTAACATCGCGGGGAGTCTGCTACTCATAGGTAGGAATGTCAACGCCCCGGGGCCGTCGACGCCCCCGCCGGGCAGCTCCGCGGCACGCCTGCCCCGCGCCACGCCCCCGTACGCCCCCGACCGCTCCGCCCGACCGCCCGCACCACCCCGTAGCCGCAACCCCCGTCGGCCAGACCCGCCAGGAGACCTCATGCCGCCCTCCGACGCACCCCGCCGGGAGCAGCTGCTCAACGCCGCCGACCGGGTGGTCCAGCGGGAGGGCCCGGGCGCCAGCATGAACGCCATCGCGGCCGAGGCCGGGATCACCAAGCCGATCCTCTACCGCCACTTCGGCGACCGGAACGGCCTGATCCGGGCACTGACCGAGCGCCACACCAGCGGCCTGCTGGCCGCCGTACGGGCCGCGCTGAGCGAACCGCTGGAGCGCCGCGACCGCGTCGAGCACGTGCTGGACACCTACCTCGCCGGGATCGAGGCCCGCCCGCAGGTCTACCGGCTGCTCACCCACCCCGAGCCCGGCGACCCGTCCGGCGTCGGCAACGCGCTCGCCCCGGCGCTGCGGCAGATCGCCGAGGAGATCACCCGGGCCGTGCAGAGCCAGGTGGACCTCGGGGCCGACCGGGAACTCCTCGCGGAGGCCTGGGGCCGGGGGATCACCGGCATGGTGCTGGCCGCCGGGGACTGGTGGCTGGAGTCCAGACCGTGCTCGCGCACCCGGATGGTGCAGGCGCTCGCCGACCTCCTCTGGGGCCGGCTGGCCGCCGCCGCCGACCTGCCGACCGCCGCCCTGCCGGCCCCGGCGCAGGACCCGTCGTCGAGCTGAACTCTTGTGCTGTGCATGCCAGTTCGGGCATCATCGGGCCCCGCCCCCACGCTCCGCGAGATCCCGCGAGGTACCGATGCGCTTGCGCCGCACCGCCGTTGCCCTCCTACTCGCCGCCACCGCCGCCCTGGCCGCCCCCGCCCCCGCCCTGGCCGCGTCGCCGGACGCCTCCCGGTCACCGGCCCCGTTCCGGGCCGGGTTCCCCACCGGCACCGCCACCGCGCCGGACGGCACCACCGACCTCACCGACGCCACCGGCCGCCGGCTGCGGCTCCGCGGCTTCAACCTCGACAAGTACGCCGAGGCCACCGAACAGGACGTCGCGTCCCTGGCCGCCCAGGGCTTCACCCTGGTCCGGGTGGCCGTCTCCTGGACCAGGCTGGAGCCCGTCCGCGGGCACCTCGACCCGACCGAACTGCACCGCGTGCAGCGGGTGCTGGACTGGGCCGACCGCTACGGCGTGCTGGTCCTGGTCGACTTCCACCAGGACGTCTACGGGCCCAAGTTCGGCGGCGGGGACCGCGGCGTCCCGCTCTGGGCCACCCGCGACGACGGCCTGCCGTTCACCCCGGACCCGGACGACTGGTTCGCCGGCTACTTCCAGCCCGCCGTCCAGGCGGCCTTCCGCCATCTCTACGACGACCCCGACCTGCGCGCCTGGCAGGCCGACTTCTACACCCGGCTGGCCCGCGAACTGCGCGGCCACCGCTCGCTGCTGGGCTACGACCTGTTCAACGAGCCGTTCGGCCCGGTGGACGGCGACCCGACCGACCCGGCCGTGCTCGCCGCCTCCTCCGCCGCCCTCGAAGAGGGCCGGCTCGCCGACATGTACCGCCGGCTGATCCGGGCCGTGCGCCGCGTGGACTCCCGCGCCTGGCTGTTCGTCGAGCCGACGGTACTGGTCGGCCAGGGCGTCCCCACCCGGCTGCCCGGCTTCGGCGACCCGCGCCCCGGCGCGCCCCGGCTCGGCTACGCGCCGCACTTCTACGACACCGCGGTCGAGGGCGGCGCCGACTGGGACCCCTCCGGCGGCTTCGTCGAGAACTACACCGCCGCGATCACCGCCTACCCCGCCGCCCACCGCCTGCCGGTCCTGGTCGGCGAGTGGGGGCCGCCGGACGCGCGGACCCCGGGCAACTCCCAGCTGGTCCGCCGCCAGGTCGCCGCCATGGACGGCTTCGCCGCCGGCTGGACGATGTGGTACTGGTGCCGGGGCAACGGCGGCTACTGCGCGTTCGATCCGGCCGGCCGGCCCGCCCCCGGCGACGAGCCGGTCTTCGGCCCCTACCCGGCGGCGGTCGCCGGGACGGCCGTGCGCACCGGCGCCGCGGCGGGCGGGCACCTGGTGCGCTGGAACGCCGACGGCAGCGGCCGGACCACCGACCTGGTGCTGCCCGCCGCCGCCTTCCCGGCCGGTGCGCGGATCACCGTCACGCCGGCGGCCCGGGTCGAGGTCGACCAGCCGACCGGCGGCCGGGCCGGCACCGCCCGGATCCGCCTGCCGCACACCCGCCCGGGCACCCCGGTCACGGTGACCGTCACGCCCCGCTGAGGCCCGGCACCGCGCTCCTACCGGGCTCGAACCGGCTCAGGCCAGACCGCGGCGGGCCAGCAGCGGCCCGGTCCGCGGGTCACGCCCGACCACCGCCCGGAAGGAGTCCAGCGGGTCCCGGCTGTCCCCGCGCGAGAGCAGCTCCCGGCGGAACACCTCGCCGCTCTCCCGCACCCCCCGGCCGTTCCCCTCGAACCAGTCCACCGTCTCCGCGTCCAGCACCTCGGACCAGATGTACGCGTAGTACCCCGCGCTGTACCCGCCGGCGAAGATGTGCGAGAAGTACGCCGTCCGGTAGCGCGGCGGGATCGCCGCCACCGCGAGCCCGGCCTTCGCCAGCGCCTGCGCCTCGAACTCCTCGGCGTCCGCGATCTCCTGGCCCGGCGCCACGGTGTGCCAGGCCAGGTCCAGCAGGGCCGCCGCCAGGTACTCCACGGTCCGGAACCCCTGCCCGAAGCCGTCGGCCGCCGCCATCCGCTCGACCAGGTCGGCCGGCAGCGGCTCGCCGGTCACGTGGTGCTTCGCGTAGTTGGCCAGCACCTCGGGCCGGACCATCCACATCTCGTTGACCTGCGAGGGGAACTCCACGAAGTCCCGCGGCACGTCCGTCCCGGCGAAGTACGGGTAGCGCACGTCCGAGAAGAGCCCGTGCAGCGCGTGGCCGAACTCGTGGAACAGCGTGCGCACCTCGTCCCAGGAGAGCAGCACCGGCTCGCCCGGGGCCGGGCGGGGCACGTTCAGGTTGTTCATCACCACCGGCCGCCGGCCCAGCAGCCGCGACTGGGTGACCAGTTCGTCCATCCAGGCGCCGCCGCGCTTGGACGCCCGGGCGTGGAAGTCCGCGAGGAAGAGGCCGAGCGAGCCGCCGTCCTCCTCGAACACCTCGAAGACCCGCACGTCCGGGTGGTACGCCGGGAGGTCCGGCCGCTCGGTGAAGGTCACCCCGTAGGCCAGGTTCGCGGCGAAGAAGACCCCGTCGCGCAGCACCCGCTCCAGCTCCAGGTACGGGCGCAGCGCGGCCGCGTCCACCTGGTAGGAGGACTGCCGGACCAGCTCCGAGTAGTACGCCCAGTCGTGCGCGGCGATCTCCTCGACGCCGTCGACGGCCGCCGCCGCGGCCAGCTCGACCGCCTCCCGCCGCGCGTTGGCCACCGCCGGCGGCACCAGCCGGGTCAGCAGCGCGTCGACCGCCTCGACGGTGCCGGCCGTCTCGTCCGCCACCACGTGGGCCGCGTGCGTGTCGTACCCCAGCAGCCGGGCCCGCTCGGCGCGCAGCGCGGACATCCGGATCGCCAGCGGGCCGTTGGCGTCGGCCGCCCGGCCCAGCGAGGCCGCCAGCAGGCGTTCGCGCACCGAGCGGTCGGTGAGGAAGGCCAGCTCGGTCTGGTTGGAGAAGTTCTTCAGGTTCAGCACGTACTTGCCCTCGTGGCCGAGCGCCCGGGCGTTCGCGGCCGCGCCGGCGATCGCGTCCGGCGAGAGCCCGGCCAGCTCGGCCGCGGAGTCCAGCACCAGCGCCCGCGCCTTCGAGTCCGCCGACACGTTGCGGCGGAACGCCGAGGCGCCGGCGGCCAGTTCGGCGTTCAGCCCGCGCAGCCGCCGCTGGTCGGCGGCGCCGAGCCGGGCGCCGGCCCGGACGAAGGCGGTGTGCCGGCGCTCCAGCAGCCGCCGCGACTCCGCGTCCAGGCCGAGCCCGTCCCGTCGCCCGTGCAGCTCCTCGATCCGGGCGAACAGCGCGGCGTCCAGGTGGATCGCGTCCCGGTGGGCCGCCAGCCTCGGGCTGATCTCGGTGTCCAGCCGGTCCACGCCCGGGGTGGTGTCCGAGGAGACCTGGTTGTCGAAGACCGCCCGGACCCGCTTCAGCAGCGCACCCGAGCGCTCCAGCGCGATCAGGGTGTTGTCGAAGGTCGGCGGCTCCGGATTGGCGGCGATCTCGGCGATCTCGGCGAGCTGCTCGGCCATCCCGCGCTCGAACGCGGGCAGGTAGTGCTCTTCCCGGATCTCGGCGAAGGGAGGCAGTTCGTAGACCAGGGTGCTGGGCTTGAAGAACGGGTTCTCGGTCATTTCGCCGACCCTACGCCGTGGCAACGGCCGGGCACACGCGTCCGGCCCGGCGGGCGGCGCACCGTCGGCGCACGGGCGCACGGATCGGCTCGCGCGCCTGCGCCGGTTGTCGTACCCACCGGTTACCGTCGAGGTCCGCAGCCCGTACGCCCGAGAGGAGGAGCCCCCGTGGCACCCCGGATCGCCCTCGCCCCCGACCCGCACGGCCCCGGCGGCCGGCTGCTGCCCCTCGACGACGCCGGGGCCCCGCTCGGGCCGCCCGCCGCCGTGGCGGACCTCGCGGCCGCCGTCGCCGAGCGGGAGGCCGCCGAGCACCCGCGCTGGGTCTGGGCGGCCGCCGACAGCGCCTACGCGCCGCTGCTCCCCCGGCTGTCCGACCGGCTCGCCCGCTGCCACGACCTCCGGCTGACCGAGGCCCTGCTGCTGGCGTACGAGGGCCGGTTCGGCGCGCCCCGCTCGCTCGGCGCCGCCTGGGCCCGGCTGAACGGGCGGCCCGTCCCGGCCGACCTGCCCGAGCCCGGCTCCGCCGACTCCGGGGACGGCCAGGACACCCTGTTCGCCCCCGACCGGCTGCAACTCCCGCCCGGGGCCGACGCGCTGGCCGCCGTGGCGGCCGTCCACGCCGAGCAGCAGCGCCGGCTCGCCGCGATCGCCGAGCCGGGTGACCGCGCCCGGTTCCGGCTGCTGGTCGCCGCCGAGTCGGCCGGCGCGCTGGTGGCCGCCGAGATGGCGCACGACGGCCTGCCCTGGCGCACCGACGTCCACGACCGGCTGCTCACCGAGCTGCTCGGCCCCCGTCCGACCGTCCCCGGCACCCAGCCCAGACTGCTCGCCGAGCTGGCCGTCGAGCTCCAGGAGGCCCTCGGCGGTCGGCCGTTCAACCCCGACTCGCACAGCCAGGTGCTGCGCGCCTTCGCCGACCGGGGCGTCCAGCTCGGCTCCACCCGGTCCTGGGAGCTGAAGGCGGTGGACCACCCGGCCGCCGCGCTGATGATCCGTTACAAGGAGCTCTCCCGGATCCACGCCGCGCACGGCTGGGCCTGGCAGGACGCCTGGGCCCGCGGCGGCCGGTTCCGCCCCGAGTACGTGGTCGGCGGCGTGGTCTCGGGCCGCTGGGCCAGCCGGGGCGGCGGCGCGCTGCAGATCCCGCGCATCCTGCGCCGCGCCGTGGTGGCCGATCCGGGCTGGCTGCTGGTCGTCGCCGACGCCGCCCAGCTGGAGCCCCGCGTCCTGGCCGCGCTCTCCCAGGACGCCGGCCTGGCCCGCACCGCCGCCGGCGGGGACCTCTACGAGGCACTGGCCGCCTCCGCCTTCCAGGGGGACCGCGACAAGGCCAAGCTCGGTCTGCTCGGCGCCATGTACGGCCAGACCAGCGGGGACATCGGCGTGCTCCTCGCCACCCTGCGCCGGCGCTACCCGGCCGCGATGGGCTACGTCGAGGCGGCCGCCCGGACCGGCGAGGACGGCGGTGTGGTCGCCTCCCGGCTCGGCCGGGCCTGCCCGCCGCCCTCGGCCGACTGGCTCGACCTCACCGAGGCGCCGGAGACGGCCGGGGAGGCCGGCGGCCGCTCGGCGAGGGCCCGGGGCCGCTTCACCCGCAACTTCGTGATCCAGGCCAGTGCGGCCGACTGGGCGCTCGCCCTGCTCGCGGCGCTGCGCCGCCGGCTGAACGCGCTGCCCGCCACCGGCCCGGAGGACCGGCCGCACCTGGTGTTCTTCCAGCACGACGAGGTGGTGGTGCACACCCCGGCGAACCTCGCCGACGAGGTGGCCGCCGCCGTCGCCGAGTCCGCCGACGAGGCCCGCCGGCTGGTCTTCGGGGACACCCCGGTCCGGTTCCCGCTCACCACCGCCGTGGTGGACTGCTACGCCGACGCCAAGTAGCCGGGGCCGGGCCGCGCGCCCAGGACCGGCCGCGCACCGGCGCCGGCCGCGCAGGCCGCCCGCTACAGCTTGCGGAACGCCCGCGCCTCCTCGGCCGCCGCGGCCACCTCGGTGACGCCCGCTCCGGTGGAGGCCGTCACCGCGGCCGCGACCGCGCCCTCCACGAACGGGGCGTCCACCAGCACCACCCCGGGCCGCGGCTCGTCCTCCAGCAGCGTGACGGCGGTCAGCACGGAGCTGCCGAGGTCGGCCAGCACCACCACGCCCGCCCCGCCGTCCGCCTCCGTGACGGCCCGGGCGATCAGGTCGTAGCTGGTCCCGAGCCCGCCGTCCTCCGTCCCGGCCGCCACCACCACCCGCACCGCACCGGAGGCGAGTTCCGCCAGCAGCTCCCGCAGCCCGGCGGCGAGCTGTGCGCTGTGCGAGACCAGGACGATGCCCACGTAGTCGCTCATACCGCCGACCCTACGACCGCCCCGGCGCTCCGCGGGAGGGGGCCGGCCGGCCCCGCGTGTCGTACCGCGGGCCGCCCGGGGGCGTGTCGCACCCCGTGCCGGGCACCCCCGTCTGGCGTAGCGTCGGGTCAGCACCGTCTGCCGAGGGAGCGAAGCGCTGTGAAGAAGCTGATCAACACCCCGGAGAGCGTCCTGGAGGACGCCCTGGCCGGAATCGCCGCCGCCCACCGGGAGTTGACGGTGGACATCGCGCATCGGGTGATCACCCGCGCGGTCCGCCCGGCGGCGTCGAAGGTCGCCCTGGTCTCCGGCGGCGGCTCCGGCCACGAACCGCTGCACGGCGGGTTCGTCGGCCCGGGGATGCTGGACGCCGCCTGCCCCGGCGAGGTCTTCACCTCCCCGGTGCCGGACCAGATGCTGGCCGCCGCCAAGGCCGTCGACTCCGGCGCCGGGGTGGTCTTCGTCGTCAAGAACTACACCGGCGACGTGATGAACTTCGCGCTGGCCGCCGAGCTCGCCACCGAGGAGGGCATCGAGGTCCGCACGGTGCTGGTCGACGACGACGTCGCGGTCGAGGACTCGACCTGGACGGCCGGCCGCCGGGGCACCGGCGCGACGGTGCTGGTGGAGAAGATCGCCGGCGCGCTGGCCGAGCGCGGCGCCGCGCTGGAGGAGGTCACCGCCATGGGCGCCCGGGTCAACGCGGCCTCCCGGTCGTTCGCGATCGCGCTGACCGCCGCGACCACCCCGGCCGCCGGCAAGCCCGGCTTCGACCTGCCGGAGGACGAGATCGAGGTCGGCGTCGGCATCCACGGCGAGCCCGGCCGCCGCCGCGAGAAGCTCCGTCCGGCCCGTGAGCTCGCCGCCGAGGTCGTGGAGACCGTGCTCGCCGACCACCACCTGAGCGCCGGCGACGAGGTGATCGCCCTGCTGAACGGCCTCGGCGGCACCCCGCTGCTGGAGCTGTACGTCGTCTTCGGCGAGGTCGCCGCCCGGCTCGCCGAGCGCGGCATCACGGTGGCCCGCAGCCTGGTCGGGAACTACGTGACCAGCCTGGACATGGCGGGATTCTCGCTCACCCTGACCAAGGCCGACGCCCGGTTCCTGGAGCTCTGGGACGCCCCGGTGGACACCCCCGCCCTCAAGCGGGCCTGACGGAGGAGGGACGGTCATGGACTTCGACACCGCACTGGCCGAGGCCTGGGTCCGCGCGATCGCGGCCGCGGTCGACGAGGAACAGGGGCGGCTCACCGAGCTGGACTCCGCGATCGGCGACGGCGACCACGGCAGCAACCTGCGGCGCGGCTTCACCGCCGTGCTCACCGCACTGGACTCGCTCGCCCCCGACAGCCCGGGGGCGGTCCTGAGAAAAACGGGCAGCACGCTGATCTCCAAGGTCGGCGGCGCCTCCGGCCCGCTGTACGGCAAGGCCTTCCGCGCGCTGGGCGCCGCACTGCCCGGGCCGGCCGACCCGGTCGCCTTCGGCGAGGCGCTGGCCGAGGGGCTGCGGGCGGTCCAGGCCCTCGGCAAGGCGGAGCCGGGCGACAAGACCATCGTCGACGCCTACACCCCGGCGCTGGCCGCGTACGCCGAGGCGGTGGCGGCCGGTGCCGACCTGCCGCGGGCCGTCGGGGCCGCGGCGGACGCGGCCGAGCAGGGCGCGCTGGCCACCGTGCCGCTCCAGGCCCGCAAGGGCCGCGCCTCCTACCTGGGCCCGCGCAGCGTCGGCCACCAGGACCCGGGCGCCACCTCCACCGCCCTGCTCTTCCGCGCCCTGGCGGAGGTGGTCGGCGCGGAGTAGCCCCGGAGCGGCTCCGGCCCTACCGGTCCGTCCGGGAGATCAGCAGGAGCAGCGCGTCGTCGCGCAGCTCCCCGCCGGTGTGCTCCAGCAGGTCGGCGTAGACCCGGCCGACCGCCGCCTCCAGCTCCGTCGCGGAGCGGGCCGCGCCCCGGACCAGCGGGCCGACCCGCTCCGCCAGCGGGTAGAAGTCGCCGTTCTCGCGGTGCCGGGCCTCGATCACGCCGTCGGTGCAGAGCACCAGCACGTCCTCGGGCCCGAACGGCTGTTCCCAGGTGGTCGGCTCGCCGACGGCCAGCCGGCCCAGCCCGAGCGGCACCCACGGGTCGGGCGCGTGCAGCACGTGCGCGCCGCCGCCGTGGTCCACCCGGATCGGCGGAACGTGCCCGTACTGCAGCAGCTGCATCACGCCCGGCACCCGGAACTCGGCGAACAGCGCGGTGGTGAACTCCCCGTCCGGGGCGTGCCGCTCGACGCTGGCCTCGATCCGCGCCGCGACCCCGCGCAGCCCGGCCTCGTCGTAGGCCGCCTCCCGGAACGAGCCGAGCACCACGGCGGCGGTCTGCACCGCGCCGAGCCCCTTGCCGCGGACGTCGCCGACCGCCACCCGGGTGCCGTGCGGGGTCTCCAGCACGGAGTAGAGGTCCCCGCCGATCCGGGAGGCGTCGGCGGCGGACACGTACCGCACGGCCAGGTGCAGCGGACCGACCACCGGTCCGGGCAGCCGCAGCAGCGCGCGCTGGGCGGCCTCCGCGACGGAGCTGACGGCCGCGAAGGCGGCGGCCCGCCGCATGCGGATCTTGGCCACCCAGGCGGAGAACACGGTGAGCAGCAGATAGCTGACCATCGCGCCGTAGAGGAAGCGCTCGTCGTTGACGTTGTCGACCTCGTCGTAGTGGCTGAGGCCGAAGACCGCGAACAGGCCGAGCAGGCAGACCATCAGCAGTTCGAGCGGCCGCAGGGTGAGCGCGGCGATGGTGGGGACGACCGTCATCAGCGGGGCGAGGTAGCGGTCCTTGCCGGAGAGCAGGTCGGCCAGCCCGACCAGGACGATCGCGATCAGCGCGGGGCTCGCCCGGCGCCAGAGCGGTACGTCCTGGAGGTCGGCCGCCAGCAGCGCGCCGCGTCGCCGCTCCGGCGGCAGTCCCGTGGCGGTGGGGGCCGCGGGCGATTGGGCTCGGCGGATCGGGAACACCTCTCGAACATAACGGACGCTCATCGTCCGCACCCCCCGGGAGGCGGCCGCCCCGGACGCGCCCGCCGCGCGGCGCGGATTCGGGCGCAGCGTGTCCGGGCGCATACGCTCTGCTGTCGGACCGCGTCCCCGATGCGATCCGCACCACACCACCCCCTTCGGGGAATACCCCGCAGGGGTATGGTGTCATCAAGAGTGGGAGCCCGGGCGCACGCCCGCGGCCGAACAGACCTCCCGGAGGCCCCGATGTCCAGCACCATCACCTACACCGTGACCGGCATGAGCTGCGGCCACTGCGAGAGCTCGGTCAGCAAGGAGCTCACCGCGTTAGCCGGCGTCACCCAGGTGGCGGCCGACGCCAAGGCCGGCACCGTGACGGTCTCCTCCGCCGCCCCGCTCGACGACGACCAGGTCCGCGCGGCCGTCGACGAGGCCGGCTACGAGCTGGTCGGCCGGTCCGTCTGAGCCCCGCGGCGCGGCGGGGGCCGCTCGCCCCGGCCCCCGCCGTACGCCCTCCCCAAGGAGCTGATCAGCATGAGCACCGCCACCCCGGCCACCACCGCCGCCGGCCCGGGCGGCCCGCGTGACCAGGACGGCACCGCCCCGGTACGCGACCGCGTCGAGCTGTCGATCGGCGGGATGACCTGCGCAGCGTGCGCGGCCCGGATCGAGAAGAAGCTCAACCGGATGGAGGGCGTCGAGGCCACGGTCAACTACGCGACCGAGAAGGCCCGGATCGACTTCGGACCGGCGGTGAGCGTCGCCGACCTCATCAGCACCGTCGAGAACACCGGCTACACCGCCGAGCTCCCCGCACCGCCGGCCGTCGAACCGGCCGCCGCGCCCGCCGGGCCGGCCCCCGCCCCGGCGGAACCCGCGGCCGACCCGCTGCTGGACCGGCTGCTGATCAGCGCCGTCCTCAGCGTGCCGGTGGTCATGCTGTCGATGATCCCGTCCCTGCAGTTCGCCAACTGGCCGTGGCTGGCCTTCGCCCTCACCGGCCCGGTCGTCGTCTACGGCGGGCTGCCGTTCCACCGGGCCGCCTGGACCAACCTGAAGCACGGCGCCGCGACCATGGACACCCTGGTCTCGCTCGGCACGCTGGCCGCCTTCGGCTGGTCGTGCTGGGCCCTGTTCTGGGGCCGGGCCGGGATGCCGGGCATGCGCCACGAGTTCTCGCTGTCGATCGGCGCCACCGACGCCTCCTCCACCCTGTACCTGGAGACGGCCGCCGCGGTCACCGTGCTGATCCTCTTCGGCCGCTACCTGGAGGCCCGCTCCAAGCGCCGCGCCGGCGCCGCGCTGCACGCCCTGCTCGGGCTGGGTGCCAAGGACGTGGCGGTGCTGCGCGGCGGCGTCGAGGTCCGGCTGCCGGTGGACCGGCTGACCCCCGGGATGCGGTTCGTGGTGCGTCCGGGGGAGAAGATCGCGACGGACGGCACCGTGGTCGAGGGCTCCTCCGCGGTGGACACCTCGATGCTC
>NZ_JBEXYC010000062.1:0-41095 GCF_040630835.1 Kitasatospora sp. NPDC005751 | reverse complement strand
CAGTCGCGGGATCGCGGCCGCGCCGTCGTCGAGGTAGAGCCGCAGGTCGTCCTCGCCCTGGGTCTCCAGGCGGTGGAGCCCGGGCCGGGGGCCGGGCGTGAACGGGGCCTCGACCCCACCGGCCGGACACCGGGCCAACCCGATTCCACTGGTTCCACTGGTTCCACTGGTTCCACTGGTTCCACTGGTTCCACCAGGGAGGGAAGCTCAAGCGGGGTCGTCGAGCACGAGCCGGCACCGGCCGTCCTGCGCTTGCTGCCCCGCGGGACGGCTCGCGGCGTGTCGTCCGCGCGGTCGGAAGCCCTCGTCCACCTGACGGCTCACCGCCGGCGCCCGGGCCTGGCCCCCCGGCCCCGCCCCTGAGCCTGCTGTCCGTCCTGGGCGATGGCCCCGAGGACGGCGCAGGCGTGGGCGCGTGGCCCTGGGTGTCCAGCCGGGGGAGGCGGCGGTCGGAGCAGTCGAGGCTGGCCTTGCTCGGTCATCTCCAGTAGCCGAACCTCAGCCGCCCGCCCGGCTCCCGGCGCCACGGCACCCCGATCGCCGGTCGAACCAGGGTTGGTCCACCCGGTGGTGGGAAGGTGCTCGGTGGTCGGCCGGTACGGTCGGCCACGAGGTGCAGGCAGGTGAACGATGATGACCTATCCCACCAACCCGACGGGCAGCGGTGCGGTGCAGAAACCCGCGACGACGGCCCCCACGCCTCCCGGCGACTACGCGGCCGCAGCAGCCGAACCCTCGTCGGCGCCCGGTACCGGGCCCGGACGCCCCGGGCCGAAGCGCCCCGGTCCCGTGGCCGCGGTCCGGCAGCAGGACGCCTCGGGGCCGCCCGCCGGCAGAACGACCGTTCTGAAGGGCGCGGTGGCAAGGATCGTGGCCACCGCCGCCTGCGAGGTACCGGGTGTCCACCGGCTGGGCGGCGGACCTTCGCTCACACATGGCAATCACGGGGGCGCTGATCGGAACGACCCCGCTCGCGGGGTGGAGGTGGAGGTCGGCGAACGGCAGGCCGCCGTCGACCTCGATGTCGTGACGGAGTACGGGTTCTCCATCCCGCGCACGGTCGACGCTCTCCGGGCCGCCGTGGTCGCCGCAGTGGAGCAGATGACCGGCCTGGAGGTGGTCGAGGTGAACGTCCGCGTCACCGATGTCCACCTGCCGCAGGACGACCTCCCGGCGGCGGGCGAGACACCACGGGTCATCTGACCCGGACCCTCAGGGCCGTCCGGGGGACCCACCCTTACGGCCTGTCCTGGCGCCCGGTCGACCGGTCCCGGTCGGCCCGATCACCGCAGGCCCGCTCCCGCACTCCACGGGCCGGATTCGAGCACCGGGTGGCAGGAACGACCGGCCGCCCGGGCAGGCACGGACGGCCCCTGAACCTCCTCTCCAGCGGCAGGGCACGCGCATGGCCAAGGGGGCGACATCGTGTGGTTGTGCGGCGAGGACGTGGTCGGGGAGGCGTTCGCAGAACGTTCCCAGCGGGCGGCGGGCGGCGGGCCAGAGCCGTGGCGTGAGGGCGGGGTCGGGCCAGCCCGCCGGTGCAGAGCAGGGCAGAGCAGGAGGGTGGAGCCGGGTCGGCAGCTGGACGGTGACGTCGGCGCGGGTGGCGCCCTCAGCGCAACCTCGGCTGCACCAAGGAGTCGATCACCCGCCGCACGCCCGCTGATCACCCAGCCACGCGCCGCCCCCGCCGGTGTGGCGCAGGGGCGGTTCGGGAGGAACTCAGACCGCCGCCCGCGCGGGGTCGTCGGCCGGGAAGCCGTGTGCCAGGACGTCGATCCGGTTGTCCGCGCTCAGGAAATCGCCGGTCAGAGGTGATCCGGATGCGCGTCGCAGCGCGCCGACGGCGGGGTCGGAGATGGAGACCGTGAGCCGGGGGGGCGGGTCGCCGATGATGGTGTTCGGCGAGTCGATCGGGTGCCACGAGCACCCGCTGGAGCGCGATGCCGTCGTACCCCGGGCTCAGCGCCTGCGTGGGGAGCGTGACCCCCGCCGATCCGCCGCTGCCCGGCGTGATGCGGGCCGCCCGGCCGACCCACGGCGGCAGGTGGGGGCCGCAGGGCTGCCGGGCGGGCCCCCGGAGACCGCCCGGAGCGAGCGCGACCGCGTCGCGCGCCCCGGGCGGCCGGTGCCGGGCGGTCCTTCAGGGGCGCGCGTCAGGCCCGGCGGCGGGAGAGCGCCACGACAGCGGCGGCGACGAGCATGGCGGCACCGGCGGCGGCCAGTACCGGCCCGGCGTACCGGGCGGACTGGAGCACCACGTCCCGGGCCGGGCCCTCCCCGTCGCGCGCGACCGCCGACCCGGCCGTGTCGGTGAAACCCGCGAAACCCGCCTTCGCCCGCTCCGCCCCGGCGCGCAGGCTGTCGGTGGCCCCGCCGAGTCCCTCCTCCACGGCGTGCCGGGCCTGGTCCGCGCCGTGGCCGACGAGTTCCCGGGCGTGCTCGGCGGTGTGGCTGACGCGCTCCCGTGCGTCGGCCACACCGTGGCTGACCCGTTCCCGGGCCTGCTCGGTGCTTCGGAGCACGCGTTCCCGGGCCTGTTCGGCTGCATCGCGCGCCCGGGCTGCGACGTCGCTGCCGGCGTCGCGCTCCGCGCCCGTGTCGGCGAGACGGTCGCGGGCCTCCTCGGCCTGCGAACTCAGCTCCGCCATGGTGCGGGCAGACTCATTGGTGCTGTGGTCGGCGTCCATCGGGGGCACACTCCTCGGTCACGTCGATGTGTCAGTCTCGTCGATGTCGGTCAGGTGGGCGGGGCGGTCAGCTGGACAGGGGTAGGGGCGGCCGTGCGGTTGACGTCAGCGCAGGGCCGACGGGCAGGCTCTCCCAGACGGGCGCGGCCCGGTGGGGCCCGGGCGTGGGAGGTGGACCGCGTCACCGCTCACGCAGGGCGGGGAGCAGGGTGCGCTGGGACCAGTCGAGGAAGACCTCCCTGTGGTCACCGCCGCCTGGACCAGCGCCACCTCGTCGAACCCCGCGTCGGCGTACGACCGGACCGCTTCGACGAAGCCCTCGACGCGGTCGCGGCAGGGAGCCGCGAGGACTCGACTCGGCGACGTGTCCAGCCACGGAGAGTAGTCGTCGGAGATGGCAGCGAAGTCGTAGCCCGCCTGCTCGGCGTGGACGACGTCCCGCACCAGGCGCCGGGGGCCGACCCGCCCGCTCATCACCGTGTAGCCGACTCTCACCATGCCCGGACGCCTGCCCGGGTCCCGCGGAACCACACTTCCTTGCCGGTCGATCGGCCCGAGACGGGGCGGCGGGCGCCGCTTCGAGCGACGCCCGCCCGCCTCACGACCGACCGCCTCACGACCGACCGCCTCACGACCGACCGCCGCGCTGGGGCAGCGGACGGCTGGAGCTCCACGCTCCCCGTCGGGGCCCGCGAGATTCGCTTCGGCCGGGGATGGGCACACGCCCGGTCGGACCCACGACGCGGCCGGAGCCGGGAGGACGCACCATGACGACCAAGTCCCACGCCACCGGGAACGGGCGGAAGCGGCTGCGGCGAGGCGACCACGTCTCCTGGCGCAGTCACGGAACCACCGTGACCGGCCAGGTCGAGCGGGAGATCACCTCGCAGGTCGAGGCTGCGGGCCGGACGGTCGACGCCTCACCCGAGGAGCCGCAGTACGAGGTGCGCAGCTCCGCCTCCGGGCGGACGGCCGTACACCGGCCGTCCGCCCTGCGCCGACGGAAGGACTGACCGGACCCGGCGGCGCCGGCACGTACCGCTCGCCCTGACGGAGCGTCAGCAAGAGCGGCTTCAGCCGGAGCGGCGTCAGCAAGAGCGTCGGCGGGTCGCCCTCCGAGAGGAACACGAGAACGTCATCAGCCTTGCAGCGTGAGTCGGCGAGGTCGAAGAGGGACCCGAGCGCGGGCCGGCAGGACCGCTCGAAGGCCTCGCGCCCGGTCCAGGTCCGATATCGGCCCGAGCGGGCCGCCGCCCGGCCGCTCATGGCGGAGCACTGGCCCGCCTACGAGGAGTACCGGGCGAAGAAGGACCGGGAGATCCCGGTGGTCCTGATCGAACCGACGGCGTTCGGTCGGCCGCCGGGCCGCCCGGCCGGGCGGCCCGGCTCGACGCCGTCGTCCGGCGGGGACTGTCCCCTCCCGGCGGTAGGGTCGTGCCGCCGACGCACCGACCGAGGGGGACCCTGATGACCGACCGCACGACCGACGGCGCCGCGAGCACGCCCAGCGCGGCCCAGGGCGCCGGCAGCGCCGCCGGCGACGACGCCGTACGGACCGCGGGGCGACTGCGTCGGGTGGCGGAGTCCTCCGAGGGGCTGGTGGTCCTGGACCCGGGGATCAGCGACGAGGAGATGGACGGCTGGCCGGCGCCGGTGCCCGAGGAGATCCGCGCGCTGCTGCGGGTCGTCGGGGGCGTGCGGATCACGGTCTCGCGGTCCGCGGTCAACGGCCACCTGTCGATCGAGCACGTCGACCTGGGTCACCCCTTCAACCGGGGCTGCTACCCGGCCGGTGACAGCAGCTGGTACGTGGAGCACGCCGGCGGCGCCGGCACCCACTGGTTCGTCTACCTCGACCACGGCGACGGCCACACCTACGTGGACGTCGACCGGGTCACGGGGGCGTGGGGCCCGGTCTTCCGTTTCTGGGACGCCACCGACTCCGTGCGCGTGGCGCCGTCGCTGACCGCCTGGCTGGAGCGCCTCGCCGACTGCCTGGAGGAGGCACTCGCCTCGGCCCGGGCCGAGGCCGGACCCGGCACCGCCATCGAGGTCAGGACGTTCGGCCGACACTTCGGCGATCGGTGGCCGGACCCGGAGCGGGAGGCGACGACGGTGGAGCCGGTCACCGCCGCGGCGGCCCGGTTGAGCGGTGACCCCCTGCTGCGCGAGGCCGCAGCAGCCCTGCCCGACGACGCCCTGCTCGCCGATCTGCGGTCCGTCACCGGCCCCGCCGCCGTCGACTTCCCGCTGCCGGTGAGCTGCCGC
Organism: Kitasatospora sp. NPDC005751; assembly: GCF_040630835.1. Lineage (NCBI taxonomy): Bacteria > Bacillati > Actinomycetota > Actinomycetes > Kitasatosporales > Streptomycetaceae > Kitasatospora > Kitasatospora sp. NPDC005751. The sequence goes on along the minus strand of NZ_JBEXYC010000062.1, from coordinate 36,137 downwards.
TACGCCCGCTGGTCGGCCGGGGCCCTGCTGTCCGCCACCGCGTGGGACGGCGAATAGCTCCGAGGGGCGGGGCCGTCGGCCCACTTGGCTGAATCTCGCCCCCGGTCGGCGGGCCGACGCCCGTGTGGTCCCGGCCGCGCGGGGAACGCGGGCTCCCGGACGGCGCCGGACACGAGGTCCGGCGCCGCACGGCTGGACGAGAGAGGGCGATCCTCATGATGGCGACAGTGGCGGTGCTGGCTCTGACGATCCTGCTCTTCAGTGCCGGACTCGGTCTCACCGTGGCGGTGGCGGGCCTGGCGAATCGGTTCGGGCGGTCGGCCGCGCGCCGCCGGCGATGACCGGTGGGCGACCGACCCCGCCGGCAGGGGCCGCCAGTGCAGGACGGAGGAGAGCGCCGCACCGCACCCCGCCAGGAACCAGGCCAGGCGGCCGTGGGTGCGGGCCAGGCCGATCACCGGAACGGCGAGCGCCTCGCGCCGCCGTTCCAGGCGCCGGGGCTCCACCGCACCCTCCCGGCCGGCCACCCCCGGCAGGCGGCCACCTCGCGGGCCAGCGCCCGGTCCTTCGGTGTGAGGTCCCCACCCTGCTGTCCCGAGCTCCGGACGTCGCTGTGCACCCCTTCCCCCGGGTCAGGGCGGGGGTCGCCGATGGCCGCCCGGCTGCGGGCCGCGGACGGGCTCCGGACACTGCGCTTCCTGGGGCTCCCGGTACGGCGCCTGGTGCAGGAGAAGTTCAGCGAACCCGGCCACCGGTCTGGTCCTGGCCGTGATCGGCGTCGTCCTCCGGGCGGCGGCCGGCGCCACTACTGGGAGACGCCGGGCGGCCGTCCCTTCGGGCACCGAGGTCCTGGTCAGAGGTCCTGGTCAGAGGTCCTGGTCAGAGGTCCTGGTCAGGTCGGGACGCCCGGGTCCACCCGCCGACCCGCCTCGCCCACCCCGGGCGGGCGGGTCATCGCCCACCTGATCCCCCTGGTCACGCCGGCCGCGCCCAGCCGGACCGCCGGCTGCTCCACCACCGGCAGGTAGGGCAGGCGGAGTTCCCGCCGCGCCCACCCCGGCAGCAGCGAGACCGCGCCGGCCGCGAGCAGCCCGTACGGCGGGCGGACCACCCACGGCAGGGGCGGCCGGAGGAGGATGAACCGCGCCGCGTCGAGGGCTGCCCTGGTCCGGTGCAACTCCGCGCGGTACGCCGCGAGGACGGCAGCGAGCTGCCGCTGGTCGCGCGGCGGGTCGACGACACCCAGCGCGGCGGCCACGACGGCGGCGTCGGCCACGTAGCCGTCATAGGCCTCGTCGTCCAACGGCTCTTCCCCGTAGGCCCGGTGGGCGCGGAGGAAGCTGTCGACCTCGGCGGCGTGCACCCAGCCGAGCAGGTGTGGATCACCGGCCCGGTACGCCTCCCCCGAGGCACTGGTGCCGCGGACCCGCTCGTGCACCGCCCGCACGTGGTCGACCGCCCGCTGCGCGTCGGCCGCCGTCCCGAACGTGGTGACCGCGAGGAAGGTGCTGGTGCGCTGGAGTCGGCCCCACGGATCGCCCCGGTAGCCGGAGTGCGCCTCGACGGCGGCCATCGCCAGCGGGTGCAGCGACTGCAGCAGGAGCGCCCGGAGTCCGCCGACGAACATCGAGGCGTCCCCGTGGACGACCCGGATGGGCCGGTCCGGGCCGAACCACCGGGGGCCCGGCGTCTCGTGGATCCGGCTCCGGGTGGCCGGGCCCTGCGGCCCGGCCACCCGGGCGAACAGTTCCGCCCCGGCGCGCCGCCGGAGCGCGGCGAGGGCCGGGATGCCGGAGATGCCATCGGTCATACCTGCCACTGTAGTTCCGCGCCGCGCCGACGGGCCGCCACCGACGGGCCGCCGCCCACGGGCCGTGCCACCGGCCGGACCGGGTCGCACGGCGATCCCCGCCCCGGTGGCAGGGGCCGCGGGCGCGGGTGACGGCCCGTGGAGAGGCGGGCGGGGCCGGCTTCCCGGGGACCGTCGGAGCGGGCGCACCGGCGCCCGGAGCGGCGGCGTACGTGCCGTTCCCGTCGTCGTCGGTACCGGAGACGGTACGGACTCAGGGGTCCGCACCGGGCGCCGCACGCGGCCGACCACGCACCTCACCTGGGAAGACGTGGCCCGGCCTGCGGTTCGGGAATCGCTTCTGATTCCTGGCCCGCGCACGGACGCGGTCGTGGACGCCCGGAGTACGCGTCAGCGGGCCGGAAGACCCACCGCCAGGGTCAGTTCAAGGACCCGGTACGGCGACGCGAGATCCGGGAACAGCTCCCGCAGCTGCGACATCCGGTACCGGACTGTCTGGGGATGGACGAACAACGCCGCCGCCACCTCGTCCCGTCTGCCCTGGTGCAGCAGCCACGCTCGCAACGTCTCCTCCAGCCGCCGCGCGGTCGCGACGGGCAAGGTCCGCAACGGTGCGAGCGCGCGGGCACGCAGGTCTGAGAACGCGTCCATGTCGGCGCTCAGCACCAGCTCGGGCAGGTGGGCCTCGGTGTCGCGGATGCCAGAGGAGAGGGAGCGCGCGCGTACGGCTCGCGCGTACGAGGCGGACGCACGAGTCCACGGCCGGGCCGGACCGACCACGGCGGTGCGGTCGGCCAGCTGCCGCAGGAGATGCGATCGGTCGACATCGGGAACGAGCAGCACACCGGTGGCGTCCGGCAGATCATCGAGGACGAGGGTGCCCGGGTCGAGCGCGCGGTAGGCGGGCCGGGCCTGGGCGGCGGGCAGCAGGACCGCGGTGAGCGAAGTCGGAGGCTGCCACCCGGCCCGTTGAACTGAGGCCAGCAGCACGTCCGGGCTCGCGTCGGCGAGGAGGTCGCGGGCCAGGTGTTCCAGGTGGCGCTCGCGGGCCCTGCCTCGCGCCGCCAGTTCGTCGGCGTGGCCCGCGGCGCTCGCGGCGGAGAGCTCGTCGATGTAGGCGAAGGTCAGCTCCGCGAACTTGGCGACCTCGGCGGCGGGCAGACCTACGGGCACGGCACCCGCTGCCAGACATCGCCAGGCCACGCGGGCGCCGACGCGGTAGGCGCTGAGCAGGGCGTCCATCGAACGGCCGTCGCGCACCTCGCCGCGGCCCAGCTCGTAGGCTGCGTCACCGGCGTCGCCGCCCGTGGCATTCCCGCTCGCGAGGTCCAGGTAGTGGCCCAGGGCGGTGCGGACGGCTCGGCGGATGGTGCCGCCCATGCGGCCCGAAAGGGCGTTCGCGTAAGGAGGGACCTCGTCGATGATCGCCTGGACGACCTCGTCGGCGGTGGCCCTCAGCGCGGCCCGAAGCGCGGTGACCGTCGTCTCATCCAGGACCAGCTCGCTGGCCCTCCGGATTGCTTGACTCACGCTTCTGTTCCCTGCGAACAATTCGGTCGACCAGATTCACGTCCTACGGTCAGGACTTTACACCCTGAGGCGCAGCAAGCTGGAGTCATGACGAGTGCAGCCCTCCGCAAGAGGGCGTGGAAACTGCTGGAGATGGTCACGACGCCGCTGCTGCCGTCGGACTACCTCGACCTGGTCAGCCCGCTGCGTGCGGGCGCCGACCTGCGCGGGCGCATCGAGGCCGTGCACCCCGAGACGGGTGACGCCGCGACCGTCGTGATCAGGCCGGGACGGGACTGGCGCGGCCACGCGGCCGGTCAGTACGTGCGGATCGGGGTCGACGTCGACGGGAGGCGCCTGTGGCGTGCCTACTCCATCACCTCACCGACGGACCGCCAGGACGGCCGGATCACGATCACCGTGAAGGCGATCCCGGACGGCAAGGTCAGCAACCACCTGGTCCGCAGGGCGGCACCGGGCACGCTGGTCCAGCTCGACCAGCCGACCGGTGACTTCGTGCTGCCGCCTGCCAAGCCCGCCAAGGTGCTCTACCTGACGGCCGGCAGCGGCATCACGCCCGTGATGGGCATGCTGCGCGACGTCGAGTTGGATGACGTCGTCATGGTCCACTGTGCGCCGCGGCCCCAAGACGTGATCTTCCGCAACGAGCTGCACGGCCTGGTCGCGGACAAGAAGCTGCGCCTCGTCGAGGTGCACAGCGCCACGGACGGCAAGCTCGACATCGCCCGCCTCGGCGAACTCGTGCCCGACTGGGCCGAGCGCGAGACCTGGGCCTGCGGGCCCGCGGGTCTGCTCGGCGCCGCGGAGGAGTACTGGACCGAACACGGCGTCCGGGATCGCCTGCGCACCGAACGCTTCCGACCCCGCATCGTCGTCGCCGGCGACGGCGGCGGCGGCGAGGTCACGTTCAGCGCCACCGGCACGACAGTCGACGCGGACGGCGCCACGCCGTTGCTGGACATCGGCGAGGAGGCCGGCGTGCTCATGCCCTCCGGGTGCCGCATGGGCATCTGCTTCGGCTGCGTCACGCCGCTCAAGGCGGGCGCCGTCCGCGACCTGCGCACCGGCGAGATCACCGAGGCCGAGCCGGGCGTCCTCATCCAGACCTGCGTGTCCGCCGCGGCGGGCCCCTGCGACATCGAACGGTAGACGCACCTTGACCGCCATCGACCCCACCGCCCACCTGACCGCGCAGCAGATCGAGGAGCTCGGCCGCGAGCTGGACGCGATCCGCGACGAGGTGATCGCCGACCGCGGCGAGAAGGACGCCGCCTACATCCGTAAGGTCATCTCGGCGCAGCGCAAGCTCGAGCTGGCCAGCAGGGGCGTGCTGCTGTTCTCGGTCTTCCCGCCCGCGTGGCTGCTCGGCACCGCCGGCCTGTCCGTGGCGAAGATCATGGACAACATGGAGATCGGCCACAACGTCCTGCACGGCCAGTGGGACTGGATGCGGGACCCGAAGATCCACTCCACCACCTGGGAGTGGGATCACGTCTCGCCGGCCGAGCAGTGGAAGCACTCGCACAACGAGTTGCACCATACGTACACCAACGTGATCGGCAAGGACAACGACCTCGGCTACGGCATCATGCGCGTCGACGAGGACCAGGAGTGGCACCCGGCCCACCTCGGCCAGCCGCTGTGGAACTTCCTCAACGCCTGCTTCTTCGAGTACGGCATCGCGGCGTACGACCTGGAGCTCGGCAAGAACCTGCACAAGCGCCGCCGCAAGGACCCGGAGTTCCGCGCGCGGGCCAAGGCCGTGGGCCGCAAGATCCGCAAGCAGGTGCTCAAGGACTACGTGATCCATCCACTGCTGTCAGGCCCGTCGTTCCTCACCACGCTCGCCGCCACGTTCACCGCGAACCTGGTCCGCAACATCTGGTCACACTCGGTGATCATGTGCGGGCACTTCCCCGAGGGCGTCCAGGTCTTCGAGCGCCGGTCGATCAAGGGCGAGACACGCGGCCAGTGGTACCTGCGCCAGATGATGGGCTCGGCGAACATCAGCGGCAGCAGGGCCATGCACTTCATGACCGGCAACCTGTCGCACCAGATCGAGCACCACCTGTTCCCGGACCTGCCGAGCAACCGGTACGCCGAGGTCGCGGTGAAGGTGCGCGCGCTCTTCGAGAAGTACGAGCTGGAGTACGTCACCGGGCCGCTGCTCGAGCAGGTGTTCTCCGCGTGGCACAAGGTCTTCCGGCTCTCGCTGCCCACCAAGAAGCCCAAGGTCATGACCCGGGCCGGGCGCGCGATGGTCGTGGTCGAGCACGACTGACACGGTGACGGCCCCGGGACGCTCCCGGGGCCGTCAGCCGACGGACAGCAGGGTCGGGTCCGCCATGATCCGGCGGATCGTGGTCTGCGCCGCGCCCAGCACGGGTCCGCGACGTCCCAGGGCGGACGAGCGCAGCGCCTCCGGGGGCCAGGGCCGGACGGTGACCCGGTCGGTGAGTTCGGCACGGACGGACGGCAGCAGCCACGCGGCCAGTTCGGCGTAGGTGCCGCCGAGGACGAGGCCGTCCGGGTCGATGAGGTCGACGGCGGAGGTGAGGGCGAGGCCCAGGGCACGGCCGGCGCGGTCCAGGGCCGCCAGGGTCGGCGGGTGCCCGGCACCGGCCCGCTCGGCCAGCAGGGCGACCGGGTCGCCGGCCTCCGCGGGTCCGCCCGGACCCGGGTCGTGCTGCGCGAGACCGGCCTCTCGCAGCACGGCCGCCTGGCCCGCGTACTGCTCCAGGCAGCCGCGCGCGCCGCAGACGCACCGGAGGCCGCCCGGGTGCACGGGGATGTGCCCGAGTTCGCCGGCGAAGCCGCGGGCGCCGCGGAACACCTGCCCGTCGATGACCAGGGCGGCGCCGATCCCGGCGTCCGCGGAGACGTGCACGAAGGTCTCCGCGGCCTGGCCGGCGTTCCAGTACTCGGCCAGAGCCCCGAGGTTGGCCTCGTTCTCCGGCTCGGGCGCGGTGTCCGGATCGGGCCAGTGGTCGGCGACGCGGACGGTGTGCCAGCCGAGGTTGGGCGCGCGATCGACCTGTCCGACGGGTTCGTTCGGCACCACCCCGGGCACGGCCAGGACCCGGCCCTCGACGCGGAGACCGAGGTCGCGGGCCTCGGCCTCCGCGTCGGCGGCCAGCGCGGCGACCTCCGCCAGCACCTGCCCGGCCGGCCGGCCGGCGTTCGACCGTTCGACCCGGCGCCACACCCGGGGTTCTCCGCGCAGGTCCACGACGCACGCGCCGAGGTGCATGACGCCGATCTCCAGACCGAGGCCGGCGGGGCCCCGGTCGCTCACCGACAGCGCGCGTCCGGGGCGGCCGACCCGTCCGTCGGGGGCGGTATCCGTCTCGGTCAGCGCACCCCGCCCGATCAGTTCGTCGACCAGCGAGGAGACGGCCGCCCGGGTCAGGCCGACGCGTGCGGCGACATCCGCGCGGGACAGCGGGCGGCTGAGCGGGTTGTGCGCGGCGACCGTGCCGAGGACCACCGAGAGGTTGCGCCGTCGCATGTCCTGTTGCGAAGCGGGCCCGGAGCCCCGGCTGTGCCCCGTTCTGCCGACCACTCCCACGCGCGGGCCCCTCCTACCGGTCCTCGGCCGGGGCTCCCTGCAAGGCCCCGGCCCGACGCAGGGTACCGCTGATCCGTTCGAGTGCGTCCGCGTCCCGTGCCACGGGCTCCAGCACCGGGCCGTCGGCGGTGCGCCAGCGGCGGGCCACCGCGTCGGCGGGCTCGCCGGTGAGCAGCGCGGCGGCTTGGGCGGCCGCGCCGAGTGCGACCAGTTCCCGCGCGGCGGGTACCCGCACGGCCCGGCCCGAGAGCCGCAGGACGGTCCGCTGCCAGGCGCGGCCCCGGGCACCGCCACCGATCAGCAGCAGCGGCTCGTCGCCCGCCGGCTCCTCGCCGCCCGCGCGCAGCACCTCGTCCAGGGCGGTGAGCAGGGCGTGGGCGGCGCCGTCGTAGGCGGCTTGGAGCACCTCCCCCGGGGTGGTGTCGTGACGGAGTCCGTGGACCAGGCCGGACGCGCCGGGCAGGTCCGGGGTGCGCTCGCCGTCCAGGTAGGGCAGCACCACCACGGTGCCGCCGTCCTCGACCTCCTCGCGCCCGCGTCCGAGGAGGGCGGCGACGCGGTCGACGGCGAGGGTGCAGTTGAGCGTGCAGGCGAGCGGCAGCCAGCCGCCGAGGGCGTCGGCGAAGCCCGCGACCGTCCCGCTCGGGTCCACCGGCCTCTTCCGGCCGACGGCGTAGACCGTCCCGGAGGTGCCGAGGCTGAGCACGGGCTGCCCGGGCCGCAGTCCCAGCCCGAGGGCCGCCGCCATGTTGTCGCCGGTTCCGGCGGCCACCAGGGCCCCCTCGCGCAGCGCCGTCCCGGGGCGGACCAGGCCGGCCGGTGCGCCCGGCACGAGGACCTGCGGCAGCAGGGCCGGGTCGAGGCCGATGCGGTCGAGGACGACCTCGTCGTAGCCGTCCGGCCCCCACCAGCCGGTCCCCGACGCGTCGCCGCGGTCGGTCACCGCCTCCCCGGTCAGCCGCTCGGTCAGGAAGTCGTGCGGGAGGCGGACGGCCGCGACGCGGTCGGCGGCGGCGGGCTCGTTGGCGCGCAGCCAGGCCCACTTGGGAGCGGTGAAGGCGGCGGTCGGCAGGCTGCCGGTGCGCCGGACGATCTCCGCCGGGCCGATCCCGGCTCGCAGCGCGGCGGCCTGGGGGGCGGACCGGACGTCGTTCCACAGCAGCGCCGGGCGGACCGGTGCGCCGGCCGCGTCGAGGGTGACCAGGCCGTGCTGCTGGCCGGCGATGGAGACGGCGGACGCGCGTCCGGCCCAGCCCGTCCCCGAGACAGCCTCGTCGAAGGCCCGCCACCACTGTTCGGCATCGCTCTCCCGGCCGGCTCCCTCGCTGACGGTGTGCGGGGCTCGACCCTCGCCCAGGACCGTGCCCGTGTCGATGTCGACGGCGAGGGCCTTGGTGGACTGGGTGGAGCTGTCGACGCCGATCACGACACGCTGCTCAGCCATGCGTTCCTCCGATGGGGTTCCTTCTGACGCCCCGGCATACTAATTTGTTGAGAGCCCTGACAAACACCCTCCGCACCGATCCGGAGCCGCTCCATGTCCAGCGACCCGCTCGCCCCCACCCCCGCGCACAAGTTCACCTTCGGCCTGTGGACCGTCGGCTGGCAGGGTCGCGACCCCTTCGGCGACGCGACCCGCCCCGCCCTCGACCCGGTCGAGACCGTGCAGCGGCTGGCCGGACTCGGCGCCTACGGCGTCACCTTCCACGACGACGACCTGATCCCCTTCGGCGCGGACGACGCCACCCGTGAGGAGACCGTCAAGCGCTTCCGCGCCGCGCTGGACGCCGCCGGACTGAAGGTCCCGATGGCGACCACCAACCTCTTCACCCACCCCGTCTTCAAGGACGGCGCCTTCACCGCCAACGACCGCGGCGTGCGGCGCTACGCGCTGCGCAAGACGATCCGCAACATCGACCTGGCCGCGGAGCTCGGCGCCTCGGTCTACGTCGCCTGGGGCGGTCGCGAGGGCGCGGAGTCCGGCGCGGCCAAGGACGTGCGCACCGCGCTCGACCGGCTGAAGGAGGCCTTCGACCTGCTGGGCGAGTACGTCGAGCAGCAGGGCTACGACCTGCGCTTCGCGATCGAGCCCAAGCCCAACGAGCCGCGCGGCGACATCCTGCTGCCCACGGTCGGCCACGCCCTGGCGTTCATCAACGCGCTGGAGCGCCCCGAACGGGTCGGCGTCAACCCGGAGGTCGGCCACGAGCAGATGGCCGGGCTCAACTTCCCGCACGGCATCGCCCAGGCCCTGTGGCACGGCAAGCTGTTCCACATCGACCTCAACGGCCAGTCCGGCATCAAGTACGACCAGGACCTGCGCTTCGGCGCGGGCGACCTCCGGCAGGCCTTCTGGCTGGTCGACCTGCTGGAGTCGGCCGGCTACGACGGCCCGCGCCATTTCGACTTCAAGCCGCCGCGCACCGAGGACTTCGACGGCGTCTGGGCCTCGGCCGCCGGCTGCATGCGCAACTACCTGCTGCTGGCCGAGCGCTCCCGCGCCTTCCGGGCCGACCCGGAGGTGCAGGCCGCGCTCGCCGCATCCCGGCTGCCCGAACTCGCGCTCCCCACCGCCCAGGACGGCCTGGCCGGCCTGCTGGCGGACCGCTCCGCCTTCGAGGAGTACGACGTCGACGCCGCCGCGCGGCGCGGCATGGCCTTCGAGCAGCTGGACCAGCTCGCCCTCGAACACCTCCTCCGGGCCCGCTGACCCCGGTCACGGCGAAGCCGGGTCGTGCGAGCCGCACGACCCGGCGCCCCCGGTGCCCACCTCGGCCGATGGCCGCGGTCCGGTACCCACCCCGGCACGGCCGGGGCGGGCCGGCCGGGGCGGCGCGGTGTTCTACCGACGACGGACGGTGTTCAGGCGCTGGAGGACGATGAAGACGAACAGCAGCCCGCCGATCACGATCCTGGTCCACCATGAGCTGAGGGTGCCCTGGAAGCTGATGACGGTCTGGATCAGGCCCAGCACCAGCACACCCAGCACGGTGCCCAGCAGGTAGCCGGAGCCGCCGGTGAGCAGGGTGCCGCCGATCACCACGGCGGCGATCGCATCCAGCTCCAGGCCGACCGCGTGCAGGCCGTACCCGGAGAGCATGTAGAAGGTGAGCAGCACACCGCCGAGCGCCGAGCAGAAGCCGCTGATCGCGTACACGGTGGTCTTGGTCCGCCCCACCGGCAGACCCATCAGCAGGGCGGACTGCTCGCTGCCGCCGAGCGCGTACACGTTCCGCCCGAGCCGGGTGTAGTGCAGCACGACGAACCCGGCCGCCAGCACCAGCAGGGCGATCAGCACGCTCGGCGAGACGAACAGGTCGCCGAGCGGGATCCGGGTCTGCGCCATCGCGGTGTACCACGGATCCGTGATGGAGATCGACTCGATGCTGATCGTGTAGCACAGTCCCCGGGCCAGGAACATGCCCGCCAGCGTCACGATGAAGGGCTGGATCTCGAAGACGTGGATCACCCACCCCATCACCCAGCCGCCAGCCGTGCCCATCAGCAGTACCAGCGGGATGACCACCAGCGGCGGCCAGCCGTGCCGCTCGACCAGCCAGGCGGAGACCATGGTGGACAGCGCCACCACCGCGCCGACCGACAGGTCGATGCCGCCGGTCAGCACGACGAAGGTCATCCCGACCGCGACCACGAGCAGGAAGGCGTTGTCGATCAGCAGGTTGAGCAGCACCTGCCCGGAGAAGAATCCGTCGTACCGCACCGAGCCGACGGTGAACATCGACACCAGCAGCACGGAGGTGACCAGCAGCGGGATCTGCGCGCGAACTCTGGTCAGCAGGGTGTTGGCGTTCACGCGCCGACCTCCCGGTTGGTGATGGCGGCGGCGGGGCCCGGCCGGACGCCGCCGCGGCGGCCGGCGCCGCGCCGGGCGAGCTTGGCACGGAAGTTCGGCGACTGGATCAGACAGACCGTGATCACCACGAAGGCCTTGAAGACCAGCGTGGTCTCCGGCGGGATGCCGATGGTGTAGACGGTGGTGGAGAGGGTCTGGATGATCAGCGCGCCGAGGACGGTGCCGCCGATCGAGAACCGGCCGCCGTTGAGCGAGGTCCCGCCGATCACCACCGCGAGGATGGCGTCGAGTTCGATCCACAGGCCGGCGTTGTTGCCGTCCGCTGCCGAGACGTTGGAGGAGACCATGAGTCCGGCGACCGCCGCGCACAGCGCACTGAACACGTACACCAGACCGACCAGGCGCATCGCCCGGATCCCGACCAGCCGGCTGGCCACGGGATTGCCGCCGACCGCCTCCAGCAGCAGGCCGAGCGCGGTGGAGCGGGTGAGCAGCGCGGTGAGCAGCGCGACCAGCGCGCTGAGCAGGATCGCGAACGGCATCGCCAGCCAGTAGCCGCCGCCGATCAGCTTGTACGGCTCGCTGGTGATCGTGATGATCTGGCCGTCGGTGATCAGCTGGGCGACGCCGCGTCCGGCGACCATCAGGATCAGGGTGGCGATGATCGGCTGCACCCCGACCCGGGCCACCAGCACCCCGTTCGCGAGGCCCAGCAGTACCGCCGTGCCGAGTGCTATGCCGACCGCGCCGAGCACCGTGCCGAGGCTCCCCGGGTCGGCGGCCTCGCTGATGTGGAGGCAGGCGAGCGCGCCGGCGATGGCGACCGTGGAGCCGACGGAGAGGTCGATCCCACCGGTGGCGATCACCAGGGTCATGCCGAGCGACACCAGGATCAGCGGCGCGCCGAAGTGCAGGATGTCGACCGTACTGCCGTACAGGTGACCGCCCTTGAGGTGGAGGGCGAAGAAGTCCGAGGTGAAGGCGAGGTTCGCGAGCAGCAGCACGGCCAGCACGGCGGCCGGCCAGAACAGCCGGTGCCGGGTCACCGCCCAGGCCCTCGGGGTGGTCGGCGCCGTGGTCATTGTTCCGCTCCGCTCGCGATGGTGGCCAGGACGCGCTCCGGGGTGAGCTCGCCGTCGTTGTCGAGTTGGGCGACCATCCGGCGGTCGCGCAGCACGCCGACGCGATGGCTGAGCCGCAGCACCTCCTCCAGTTCGGCGGAGATGAACAGCACCGCCATGCCCTTCTCGGCGAGGTTCGCGACCAGCTTCTGGATCTCGGCCTTGGCGCCGATGTCGATGCCGCGGGTGGGCTCGTCCAGGATCAGCAGCTTGGGGTCGGTGATCAGCCAGCGGGCCAGCAGCACCTTCTGCTGGTTCCCGCCGCTGAGGTTGCGGACCAGCGCCTCCGGGTCGGCCGGGCGGATGTCCAGGGCGCGGATCCAGCGCAGCGCCAACTCGTCCTGCGTGGTGCGCGACAGCGGACGGGCCCAGCCGCGGGACGCCTGTAGCGCCAGCACGATGTTCTCCCGGACGGTCAGCTCGCCGACCAGGCCCTCGGTCTTGCGGTTCTCGGAGCAGAACGCGATGCCGTGGGCGATCGCGTCGCGCGGGCCGCGCAGGGCCGTCTCGGCGCCGTTGATCCGCACGGTGCCGCGGTCCTTGTGGTCGGCACCGAACAGCAGCCGGGCGGCCTCGGTCCGGCCGGACCCCAACAGGCCTGCCAGGCCGACCACTTCACCGGGGCCGATGGCGAGGTCGTACGGCTCGACGGCGCCCCGCCGGGCCAGGCCCTCGGCTTCCAGGAAGGCCCGGCCGGTGGCCGGCGCGGAGCGCTCGCGCCGTTTGCCGCCGGCGAGCTGGTCGAGTCCGGCGAGCTCGGAGCCGATCATCCGGGAGATGAGGTCGATCTGGTCGAGCTCGCCGGTCAGGTACTCGCCCACCAGCCGGCCGTTGCGCAGCACGGTCATCCGGTCGCAGATCTCGTAGATCTGGTCGAGGAAGTGCGAGACGAACAGGATGGCGACCCCCTGGTCGCGCAACCGCCGTATCACGGTGAAGAGCTGGCGGACTTCGTCGCGGTCCAGGCTGGAGGTCGGCTCGTCCAGGATCAGCACCTTGGCCGAGACGTCCACCGCTCGGACGATGGCCACCAGCTGCTGGACCGCGATGGAGTGGCTGCCCAGCGGTGCGCTGACGTCGATGTCCAGCTCCAGCGTGCGGACCAACCGGGCGGCCCGGCGGCGCGTTTCGGCCCAGTCGATCAGGCCGAGGCGGCGCGGCTCGCGGCCGATGAAGATGTTCTCCGCGACCGACAGGTTCGGACAGAGGTTCACCTCCTGGTAGACCGTGCTGATGCCCGCCTCCTGGGCCTGCAGCGGTCCGGCGATCCGCACCCGCCGCCCGGCCAGCACCACCTCGCCGCCGTCCGCCGGGTGCACCCCGGTCAGCACCTTGATCAGCGTGGACTTGCCGGCGCCGTTCTCCCCCATCAGGGCGTGCACCTCGCCGGGGAAGAGCCGGAAGTCGACCCCGTCCAGCGCCACCACCCCGGGGAACTCCTTGCGGATCCCCCGGACTTCCAGGACCGGTTGCTGACGCACCCCGGTTCTCCTCTCCTCGTGCGAACCCGGTCCGCCCGGGAGCGTTCCGCCGAACGCTCCCGGGCGGGCGGGGGCTTGTCAGTACTGGCGGGTGGGCAGCGCGGCCGCGGCCTGGTCCTGGGTGAAGACACCCTCCTCGGTCTTGATCCGCTTCGGCACCTGCTCGCCGGCCTTGACCTTCTTCACCAGGTCCATCAACTGGTCACCGAGGAGCGGGTTGCACTCCACGTCGACGTTGATCTTGCCCTGGCTCATCGCGGTGAAGGCGTCCTTGACCCCGTCGACCGAGATGATCCGGATGTCGGTGCCGGGCTTCTTGCCGGCCTCCTCGATCGCCTGGATCGCACCGAGGGCCATGTCGTCGTTGTGCGCGTACAGCACGTCGATCTTCGGCTGGGCCTTCAGGAAGGCCTGCATGACCTCCTTGCCCTTCGCCCGGGTGAAGTCACCGGTCTGCGAGGCCACCACCTTGAACTTGGCGTCCGCCTTGATCACGTCGCCGAAGCCCGCCTTGCGGTCGTTGGCCGGCGCCGAACCCGTGGTGCCCTGCAGTTCGACGATGTTCACCTCGTCGGGCTTGCCCTGGTACTCCTTCGTCAGCCACTCGCCGGCCTTCTTGCCCTCCTCGACGAAGTCCGAGCCGAGGAAGGAGACATAGAGCGAGTCGTCCTTGGAGTCCACCGCCCGGTCGGTGAGGATCACCGGGATCCTGGCGTCCTTCGCCTCCTTCAGCACGGTGTCCCAACCCGACTCCACCACCGGCGAGAAGGCGATCACGTCCACCTTCTGCTGGATGAACGAGCGGATCGCCTTGATCTGGTTCTCCTGCTTCTGCTGCGCGTCGGAGAACTTCAGCTCGATGCCGGCCTTCTTCGCGGAGTCCTGGACCGACTTGGTGTTCGCGGTGCGCCAGCCGCTCTCCGCGCCGACCTGCGAGAAGCCCACGACGAGCTTGTGGCCGGAACCCTTGTCGGCCGAGCCGCCGCCGGTGCCGGAACCGCACGCGGTGAGGACGGCGACCATCGCACCGGCGACCAGGGCCGCCGCAGCTCTCTTGGACATGGTGGGACTTCCTCTCGGGATCATCGATCGCGCGGACGGCACCGGTCACGTGAACCCGAGGTGTCGGCACCGTTTCGCTCGAAACAGATTGTTAACGCTCACAATCGGCAGCGGCAAGACCCTCGCGACCCGTTACCCAATCTTGACCAGCGCCTTGGCTCCGCCCCGAGGAACCATCAACTCGACCGTACTGCGGGGAGTTGAGCCGTCGCGGGCGGCAGAGTCCGACGCGAGCACCGGATCGCACCCGGCCGACGCGGACGCGGGTGCGGCCGGGAACGGCACCCGTCGGGCCGTGCTCCCGCCGGGAGTGTGCGGGGGCCTCACCTGCCCGAAGTGCCGGTTGCCACCAGCCGTCGACGCGGGCGAGCGGGCGGTCGGCTGCCACCCGCGGGTCGGGAGCGTCGACAGCGACCCCCGGGGACGCCCGCCCCGGTGCGCGCCGACCGTCGGCACCGAGGGGTGCCGGCCGGAGCGGAAGGGGCTGGAGTTCCCTCGACCGTGGTGGAGCCCGGCGCGGGCCACGCGCTCCCGCGACCCCGACCGGGGGTCGGTCCCGTCCGCACGGGCTCCATCCGGGCCACGCCGAGGCGCCGTCCGCGCCGTCCGCGCCGTCCGCACCGGCGTCGACCGCCCGACGGCACCCGACAGCGCGTCGGACCGGCGGGCACCCGACGGCCCGGCACCGTCCGGACGAGCGCATCCGGCAGCCGCCGGCCCCGAGTCAGCCGCTGCGGGCGGGGCCGGCGCTGCGGCGCAGGACCATTTCCGGGGAGATCTGGACGTGGTTGCGGGCGTGAGCGACGCCGGCCAGCTCCTCCAGGAGGAGTTCGAGGGCGCGTCGGCCGAGTTCGCCGAAGTCCTGGCGGACGGTGGTGAGCGGCGGGGTGAAGTACGCGGCCTCGGGGATGTCGTCGAAGCCGATCACGCTGATGTCGCCCGGCATGGCGCGGGCCGCCTCGTGCAGGGCGCGGACCAGGCCGAGGGCCATGTGGTCGTTGGCACAGAAGACGGCGGTGACCTCCGGGTCATGTGCGATCCGCCGGCCCGCGTCGTAGCCGGAGCGGGCGCTCCAGTCGCCGCTCTCGACCGGCGGCACCCGGGCGCCGCCGGCCTCCAGCGCCTCCCGCCAGCCGGTCTGGCGGTCGCGGGTCTCCATCCAGCCGGCCGGCCCCGCGAGGTGGTGCACCGTGCGGTGGCCGAGGTCGAGCAGGTGGCGGGTGGCGGCCTCGGCGCCGACCCGGTTGTCGAACGACACCATCGGCACCCGGGACTGGCTTCCGGAGCCGACCGCGACCACCGGCACCGAGCTGGACAGCCGGGCGAGGACGCCGACGGCGGAGATCTGCGGGGCGATCACCACGATGCCTTCCACACCCTGGTCGCGCAGCCGGTCCACGGCCTCCTGAACGGAGCGGCTGTCCAGGGAGCGCAGGCTGGCGACGCTGACGAAGTAGTCGGCGGTGCGGGCGGCGCGCTCGATGCCGTCGAGCATGGAGGCGGGCCCGTACAGCGTGGAGTCGAAGCTGACCACGCCCAGCGTCTTCGAACGGCGGGTGACCAGGGCGCGGGCGGCCGAGTTCGGCCGGTAGTCGAGTTCGCGGATCGCGGCGAGCACCCGCTCCCGGGTGCCGGGGCGTACGTGCGGGGCGCCGTTGAGCACCCGGGACACCGTCTGGTGGGAGACGCCGGCCAGCTTCGCGACATCCGCCATCACCGGCTGTCGCACCTCTGTGCCGACCGCTTCAGATCCCACGCGCAGTCCCCTCCGGTGCCCCGGTCCGACCGTCCGCCACGAGCCGTGCGGCGGCGCCACTGTCTCATGCCTACACCGTGCCGTGTAATGTTAGCGTTAACAGACGACAGAGGGCAGACGCCGGCCACGTCGCGCCACCCGAGGCGGGGGCCTGCGCCGGGAGCGCGACCGCGAACGGGTGGTCGAGGGCCGAACGGCGAAGGGCGCGGGGGCGCCGCCGGTGGCGACGCGATTCCCCTCGGCGGCGGTGACCGGTGACGCTGCTCCCGCAGCAGGAGTGGCTGCCGAGGGGGACCGACGGCGCGCCGGTACCGGACCCACGGGCTGTTCCACCGCCGGCCTTCCACCCGTTCGGGGCCGACGGGCGTGAGGCCGACGCGCGGCGAGCTCCCGGTCCGCTCCCCGCCGACCCACACCCCGCACGGACGAGCCGGCGACCTCGGCAGCCCACCGACCGTCCCGGGAGCGTCGCCGGTCGGCACGGCCGGGGTCAGATCGCCCGCCCCGCAGGATCAACGGCCTTTCGCTGCCGGTCTCTTGACGCGGCCATTGCGAAGCTGGCTTGATTGGCGAGTGGGAGCGCTCCCAGCAGGTGCTGCCCACCCCCTGCACCCTCCCCACCCGAGGAAGGCCCCACCCGTGCCTCCTGTCACCCCCGCCCGCGGCGTGTCGCGGCGCGCGGCCGCCGTACTCACCGGCCTCGCCCTGGCCGCCGGCGCCCTGACCGCCACCGGGCTCACCGCGCCCTCCGCCCACGCCACCGCGTCCCCCGGGGCCGGCCCCGCGGCCGCGGTGGCCGACTCCCCCGTCCGGGTCAACCAACTCGGCTACCTGCCCGACGGCCCCAAGCGGGCCACCGTCGTCAGCTCCGCCACCGCCCCCCTGGCCTGGCAGCTGCGCGACGCCACCGGTGCGCAGGTCGCCTCCGGCACCACCACGGTGCACGGCGCCGACCAGGCCTCCGGCCAGTCGACCCACCTGGTCGACTTCGGCGGCTACCCCGGTACCGGCACCGGCTACACCCTGGTGGTCGGCGGCCAGGCCAGCCACCCGTTCGACATCTCGGCCTCGCTCTACGACGGCCTGCGCGCCGACAGCATGTCGTTCTTCTACCAACAGCGCAGCGGCATCGCGATCGACGCGGCGCTGGCCGGCAGCGCGTACGCCCGCCCCGCCGGGCACCTGGGCGTGGCCCCGAACAAGGGGGACACGAGCGTGCCCTGCCAGGCCGGCGTGTGCGACTACCGCCTGGACGTGCACGGCGGCTGGTACGACGCCGGCGACCAGGGCAAGTACGTGGTCAACGGCGGCATCGCGACCTGGGAGCTCGTCAACTCCTTCGAGCGGGCCCGCCGGTCGAACGGCGACGCGGCGCTCGGGGACTCCACGCTGCGCCTGCCCGAGCGCGGCAACGGGGTGCCGGACGTGCTCGACGAGGCCCGCTGGGAGCTGGAGTTCCTGCTGCGGATGCAGGTCCCCGCGGACCGGCCGATGGCCGGGATGGCCTTCCACAAGACGCACGACGCGCAGTGGACCGGCCTGCCGACCCGGCCCGACCTCGACGACCAGGAGCGCGAGCTGCACCGGCCGTCGACCGCCGCGACGCTCAACCTGGCGGCCACCGCCGCCCAGTGCGCCCGGGTGTACGCGCCGTACGACGGCGCCTTCGCCGCCCGCTGCCTGGACGCGGCCCGCCGCGCCTGGGCGGCTGCCAGGGCCAACCCGAACGTGCTCGCCCCGGCGACCGACAACACGGGGGGCGGCGCGTACGAGGACGCGGACGTCTCCGACGAGTTCTACTGGGCGGCGGCCGAACTCCTCGCCACCACCGGCGAGTCGCAGTACCGGGACGCGGTCACCTCCTCCCCGCACCACACCGGGCCGGTGGACGGCTTCTGGTGGGGCGGCACCGCCACGCTCGGCCGGATCACCCTGGCGACCGTCCCCGGCGTGGCCCTGCCCGCCGACGACGTCAACCGGTTGCGCTCCCTGCTGACCGCCGCCGCCGACACCCACCTGTCCACCATGGCCGGCCAGGGCTACGCGGTGCCGATCCCCGCCGACGCCTACGTCTGGGGCTCCAACAGCTCGGTCGCCAACGACGCGATGGTGATGGCCGTCGCGTACGAGCTGACCGGCCGGCAGGGCTACCGCGCCGGGGCGCTGGAGACGCTGGACTACCTGCTGGGCCGCAACTCCCTGGACCACTCCTACGTGTCCGGCTACGGCGAGCGCGCCTCCGAGAACCAGCACCACCGGTTCTGGGCGCACCAGAACGACGCGACGCTGCCGCACCCGCCGGCCGGCTCCTTCGCGGGCGGCCCGGACGCCGGGCTGGAGGACCCGATCGCCAAGTCCCGGCTGGCGGGCTGCGCGCCGGCGGCGTGCTACGTCGACGACATCGGCTCGTACTCCACCAACGAGGTGGCGATCAACTGGAACGCGTCGCTGGCGTGGCTGGCGGCCTTCGCCGCCGAGCGGCGCAGCACCCCTACGGCGCCCGCGGTGCAGGTGGTCCCGGCCGCGGTGACCGTTCCGGAGGGCGGCTCGGCGACGGTGGCCGTGCGGCTGTCGGCGGCGCCCGCGCAGACCGTCAGGCTGACGGTCTCCCGCTCCTCCGGTGACCAGGACCTGGCGGTGGCGTCCGGCGCCACGCTGGTCTTCACCCCGGCCGACTGGGCGACGGCCCAGCAGGTCTCGCTGACGGCGGCGCAGGACGCGGACGCGCTGGCGGGCGCCGCGGTCTTCCGGGTCGGTGGCACGGGGGTGACCGCGGCGACCTTCACGGCGACCGAGGCGGACGACGACACGGCCCCGCCTACGGCGTCCTGCTCGGTGGCGTACAGGGTGGACAGCTCCTGGGGCAACGGCTTCACCGCGACGGTCACCGTCCGGAACACCGGCACGTCGACGATCTCCGGCTGGACACTGGGGTGGGCCTTCACGGGTGACCAGAGGATCACCACCGCGTGGAACGCCACCGTCAGCCAGTCGGGCGGCTCGGTGACCGCCCGGGACGCCGGCTGGAACGGCACCCTGGCACCCGGCGCCACCGTGGGTCTCGGCTTCCAGGCCGGCTACTCGGGCAGCAACGCCGCTCCGACCGGCTTCACCCTGAACGGCGCGGCCTGCGCCTGACCCCGCTGCGCCACGGCCGGCCGCCGCCGGCCCCGAGGTGGCGGACGCTTCGCACCCGCATGGGTCTCGAAGCGTCCGCCGCCTCGCGCCGTCCCGGCGACCGCGCGGCCGGAAGGCCTCGACGCCTACGTCCTGCCGGCCGGGGCCCGCCCGCCGCGCCCGGGTCCGGGCAGCCGTGCGCGCCGGCACCGGAGCCGGGGAACGGTTCCGGTGCCGGCGCGCGCTTCGGCTCGGGAGCGGCCGCGGGGCCGCCCCTCACCGGTCCGCGGTCAGTAGCCGTAGATCATCTTGTAGGCGACCTCGGGCAGGAACTGTCCGGCGGTCGATCCCGTGCCGACACCGCAGTTGCCGTCCGACTCGCCGGGCACCTTGATCCACAGGAGCATCTCGGCGCCGCCGCCCCACCCGGTGGGGGTCCCGATCCGGCGTCCCGCCGGGTTGCACCACGCGCCGTCGGACCCGTTGCCGTTGCGGCTGGTGTCGACGACGAACGGCTTGGTGAAGCCCTTCGTCGACTTCAGCGCCGCGTTGACCGCGTTGCCGTACGCCACGTTCTGGGCGGTGGTGAGGTAGTTCGAGACGTTCAGGGAGAAGCCGTGGGCTCCGGCCACCCCGGCCGCGGCCAGGTGCCGGGCCATGGTCTCGGCACTCAGCCAGGCGGGGTTGCCGGCCTCCAGGTAGAGGAGGGTGTTCGGCGCCTTGGCGTTGAACTGCGCGACGGCGCCGCTCAGCAGCGCGTTGCGCTCGGAGATCTGGGCCTGGCTCATGCAGCTCTCGTCGCCGAGCGAGTCGGGTTCGAGGACGACCACCGCCGGCCGGTTGCCGATGCCGGCGGCGAAGGCGGCGATCCACGTCCGGTACTCGGCGGCGCTGCCCGCCCCGCCGCCGGACTGGCCCGCGCAGATGTCCCGGTCGGGGATGTCGTAGGCGACGAGGACGGGCAGTTTGCCGGCGGCGGCCGCCGCGCGGGTGTAGTCACCGGTGGCCGTTCCGACGGCGCCGCTCCAGTTGCCGAACCAGCGGGCCGACGGCACGTTGGCGATCGACGCCTGGATCGCGGCGGCGCGGCCGTCGCCCCGGTTGGCGTTGACCCACCGCTGTGCGCTGGAGTCGGGGTCGGCGTAGAAGCCGCTGGTCGTGAGGGCGGGTCCGGCCGCGTGGGCGCCGCCGGGGTCGAGCGCGAGAAGGACGGTGGTCAGCGCGGGTGCCATGAGCAGGGACAGCCTGCGGCTCGATCGGCGCACGGTGGTTCCTCCGCTACGGGGTGGGGGTGGGTGGAAGGTCCTGGACGGTGACGGCCGGGTGGAGCCGGCGGGTGTGGTCGAACGGGCGGACCGGGCCGGTCAGGCGCAGCGGCACGGTGAGGCGGGCGTCGGTGCTGGAGGCGGCGATCCGCAGTTCCAGCGCGCCGGGTTCGACGATCCGGTGGCCGTCGCGGCCGGTGAAGGAGGCCAGGTCGGCGGGGAGCGCCAGCACCACCCGGCAGGCGGCTCCCGCGTCGAGCGGGATCCGCCGGTAGCCGACCAGCCGCTGCACGGGCTGCACCACCGAGGCCACCGGGTCGTGCAGGTAGAGCTGCACGACCTCGGTGCCCGCCCGGGCGCCGGCGTTGCGCAGCTCGAAGGCGAGCCGGAACTCGCCGTCGGTACCGGTCTCGGCCACCTCCACGGTGAGGCCGGCCCAGGTGAACTCGGTGTAGCCGAGACCGTGTCCGAAGCCGTAGGCGGGTGTCGGGTCGGTGCTGGAGACGTCGCCGGCCTGGGCCAGCCGGGCGGCCAGGTAGGTGGAGGGCTGGACGCCGGGGTGCGCGGGCACGGAGACCGGTAGCCGTCCGGTCGGCTCGACCCGCCCGCTGAGCACGCCCGCGAGGGCCCGGGTGCCCTCCTCCCCGGGGAAGAAGCACTGCACGACGGCCGCCGCCTCGGTGACCGCGCGCCCGAGCGCGTACGGCCGCCCGGCCAGCAGGGTGACCACCACCGGCGTGCCGGCGTCCAGTACTTCCTCCAGCAGCTTCCGCTGGCTGCCGGGCAGTTCGAGCGAGGCGGCGTCGCAGCCCTCGCCGCTGGTGCCGCGGCCGAAGAGCCCGGCCCGATCCCCGAGGGCGAGCACCACCACGTCGGCCCGCCGGGCGGCCCGGACCGCCTCGGCGATGCCGCCGGTGTCCTCGCCGTCGACCGTCACCCCGCGCACCGTACGCAACTGGCTGCCGGCGAACTCCGCCTCCAACGCCTGCCGCAGGGTGGGGAGTTCGATGCCGGCCGGGGTCCGCGGGTGCTGCGCGCCGACGTGCACGGGGAAGGAGTAGCAGCCGAGCACGGCGGTGGGTTCGTCGGCGTTCGGCCCGATCAGCGCGATCCGGGCGGGGCCGCGCAGGGGCAGCAGGCCGTCGTTGCGCAGCAGTACCACGGCCTGCTCGGCGAGTTCGGCGGCGAGTGCGCGGTTGGCGGGCCGGTCGAGGTCGACCAGGCCGCGCAACGCCTCGGGTTCGCCCGGGTCGGTGCCGGCGAGGGCGGCGGGCACCGGGTCCCAGTCGGCGTCCAGGAGGCCGAGCTGGGCCTTCTGCACCAGGACACGGCGCAGCGCCCGGTCGATCAGCGCCTCCGGTACGGCTCCGGCCCCGACCGCGTCCAGCAGGGGCTGTCCGAAGGTCTGCACGGTCGGCAGTTCGACGTCCACTCCGCTGGCCAGGGCCAGTGCGGCGGCGTCGGACCAGTACTCGGCGACGCCGTGCAGCGTCTTGAGGAAGGCGATGCCGAAGTAGTCGGCGACGAGCGTGCCGGTGAAGCCCCAGGTGTCCCGGAGCAGTCCCGTGAGCAGGGCCTCGTCGGCGGCGGAGGGCAGGCCGTCGGTGTCCGTGTAGGCGTGCATGACCGAACGGGGACGGCCTTCGCGGACGGCCATCTCGAAGGGCGCCAGGATGACGTCGGCGCGCTCGCGGGGGCCCATCGAGACGGGGGCGAGGTTGCGTCCGGCACGGGAGGCGGAGTACCCGGCGAAGTGCTTGAGGGTGGCGACGATCCCGGCCGACTCCAGGCCCTGCACGTAGGCGGTGGCGACGGTGCCGACCAGGTACGGGTCCTCACCGATCGTCTCCTCGACCCGCCCCCAGCGGGCGTCGCGAACGACGTCGAGCACCGGGGCGAGGCCCTGGTGCACGCCGACGGCCCGCAGGTCCCGCCCGATGGCCGCGGCCATCGTCCGCACCAGCTCCGGGTTGAAGGTGGCGCCCCAGGACAGCGGCACGGGGTAGGCGGTGGCACCCCAGGCGGCGAAGCCGGCCAGGCACTCCTCGTGGGCCAGTGCGGGGATGCCGAAGCGGTTGGCGGCGGCGATCCGCCGCTGGGTGCGCTGCAGCGAGAGCGCGCCGAGCGCCGGGTCGACGGGCGCGGTGCCGAAGGGCCGGGTCAGCTGGCCCAGCCCGTAGGGCAGGAGGGTGTCGAGGTCGGGCGGTTGCTCCATGTCGTGCTGGTGCGGGGCGACCTCGCCACCCTCGGCGCTGGCGCCCACCCAGACCCCGACCAGTTGGGCGGCCTTCTCGCGCAGGGTCATCTCCCCGATCAGGGCGTCCGCCCTGGCCTCCGGGGAGAGCGTGGCGTCCCGCCAGGCGGGGACGGCTTCGGGGGTGCGGCGGTCGTTCACTTTCCTCCAACGCCCATCAGGCCCTGGACCAGGGCGCGGCGGGCGAACAGGTAGACGACGAAGACGGGGAGCATGGACAGCACGACGGCGCTGAGCAGGCCGGGCACGTCCACGCCGTGCTCGGTCTGGAACTCGTACAGGCCGAGGGTGACGACCTTGGTGGAGTCGGACTGGGTGAGGATCAGCGGGAAGAGGAAGCCGTTCCAGGCCTGGAGCGCGGCGAAGACGACGATCGAGGACAGCCCGCCTCTGGACAGCGGGAGCACCAGTTGGCGGAAGACGCGCGCCGGGGTCGCGCCGTCCACCGCCATCGCCTCGTACAGCTCGGGGCCGATGTCGCGCATCGCGCCGGTCAGCACCAGGGTGCAGACCGGCAGGCAGAAGGCGGCGGTCGGCAGGACGACACCGATCAGCCGGTCGTACAGGCCGGTCTTGCTGATCACGTAGAACATCGGCACGATCACCGCCTGGGCGGGGATCGCCAGGCCCAGCAGGAACAGCCGGAACACCCAGCCGGTGGCCCGGCCGCGGGCGCGCACGATGGCGTAGGCGAGCGGCGGGACGACCAGCAGCACGATCGCGACCACGCCGGCGGTCACGGTCAGGGTGTTGAGGAAGTCCTTGCCGAAGCCGTTCGAGAAGTCGGTCAGGTAGTTCCGCAGGGTCCACCGCACCGGCGGTTTCAGCGGACCCTCGGTGGAGTAGTCGGCGCGGGTGCGGAACGTGGCGATCAGCAGCACGTACAGCGGCAGGCCGACCACCAGCAGCCACCCCAGGGAGCCGAACCCGGCCAGGAGGTTGGGGCGCCGGCGCGTCACAGGCCCTCCGCCGTGCCGCGCATCCGGTCGTAGCCGGAGATCCGGACCACCGCGAGCGAGATCAGGGTGGCGACCACCACGAGGACCAGCGCGATGGCCGACCCGGTGCCGAAGTCGAAGCCCTTGAAAGCCTTCTGGTACATGTAGTAGGCGGTGACGGTGGTGTCGGTGCCGGGGCCGCCCTGGGTGAGGATCAGGACCGTGTCGAAGGTGGTCAGGCCGCCGACCACCATGAGGATCACCGAGGTGATGACGGTGTTGCGCAGCTGCGGCAGGGTGATGTGGAAGAACTGGCGCACGGTGCCCGCCCCGTCGACCGCCGCCGCCTGGTAGAGCACCGGCGGGATGGCCCGGGCGCCGCCCTGGTAGAGCAGCGCGTGCAGCGGGGTGAACTGCCAGATGCCGACGAAGGTCAGCACCCCGATCGCGCCGCTCCTGCTGCCGAGCAGGTTGCCGTCGCCGAACAGCCAGGTGAGCTGGGCCGGCACGCCGAAGTTGGGGTCGAGGACGGCCCGCCACACCACCGAGACGGCGGTCGCCGAGAGCAGCAGCGGCACGAAGTAGACGGCCGAGAGGACGGCCCGGTTGCGCTGCGGCCCGGCGGCCCAGACGCCGAGCAGGATGCTGACCGGGGTCTGGGTCACCACCCCGAGGGCGGTGAGCAGCAGGGTGGTCCCGACGGACTGGGCCATCACCGGGTCGTGGACCAGGGCGGCCCAGTTGTCCAGGCCGTTGAAGCGCGGCTCGCCGATGCCGTCCCAGCTGGTGAAGGAGAGCACCACGACCAGCAGCAGCGGCACGATCGCGAACAGCAGGAAGAACACCCCCGCGGGCACCGCCCAGGCGAGGCCCGGGCGGGTCACGCCCGGGCCGGACCTCGCACCGCGCGTCATGAGGTCGGCAAGGCCTGCATGGCCTTGATGAAGGCGTCGGCGTCGGTCCTGCCGGCGAAGAACTGCTGGACGGCGGTGTACATCGGGGTCATGGCGGCCGGCGGGTAGGCCTGGTCCCAGGAGAGCTGGAACGACGGCGCGGCCTTGACCAGCTCGTACTGGGCCCTGGAGTACGCGGGACTGGCCGAGAGGTCGAGGAAGTCGGCGGTGCTGGTGGTGGTCGGCAGGTTCCCGATGGCGAGCTGCGCCTTCACGAACTCGTCGGAGTACATCAGCTTGAGGAAGGCC
Source organism: Kitasatospora sp. NPDC005751 (assembly GCF_040630835.1). Taxonomy (NCBI): domain Bacteria; kingdom Bacillati; phylum Actinomycetota; class Actinomycetes; order Kitasatosporales; family Streptomycetaceae; genus Kitasatospora; species Kitasatospora sp. NPDC005751. The sequence continues at coordinate 11,219 of NZ_JBEXYC010000062.1, read as the reverse complement.
GCGACGGCCTCCGGGTGCTTCGTCTTCTTGAGCACCGAGTAGAAGTTGTTGGTGTTGCCGACCACGGCGGCCGGGTCGCCCTTCCCCCCGCTCACGGCCGGGAATCCGGTGTAGCCGAGGCCGGACGCGGCGAAGTCGGGGTGGGCGTCCTGCTGGGTGGAGTAGTACCAGGAGCCCATCAGTTCGAAGGCGGCCTTGCCCTTGGCGACCAGCGCCGGGGAGCCGCCGTCGGTGAACTTCACGGAGTCGGCGTTGCTCCCGAAGGCGCCGGCGTCGACGAGCTGTTGGAGGGCGGCCAGCGCCTTGCGGCTGTCCTCGCCCGCCCAGGCCTCGCGGTCGCCGCCCAGCGCCCGCTGGAACAGACCGGGGCCGCCGATCCGGTCGTACAGGTACTCGAACCACATCAGGGTGGGCCACCGGTCGCCGCCGCCGAGCGCGATCGGGGTGACGCCCGTGGCCTTCAGCGCCTTGCTGGTGGCGAGCAGGTCGTCCCACGTCGTCGGCGGGGTGAGCCCGGCGTCCGCCAGCACCTTCTTGTTGTGGAAGAGCAGCACCGGCTGGGTGCCGCGCATCGGCACGCCGTACGGCTTGCCGTCCACCACCGCCGAGTCGAACACCGAGGGGAGGAAGTTGTCCTTCAGGCCCGGGTCCGCTGCGATGAACCCGTCCAGCGGGAGCAGCAGGCCCGCCTTGACGAACGGCTGGATGGATCCGCCACCCCAGTTGAAGAAGACGTCCGGGGCGCGCGAGGTGTTGATCACGGTCTGCAGCTTCTGCTGGTAGTCCGCGCCGGGGACGGTGTCGAGCACCGCCTTGACCTTGGAGGTCCGGTTGAAGGTCTCGACGAGCTGCTTCTCGACCTTGTTGGCGGCGTCACCGTAGACGAGCACGTGGATCGTCCCGGAGCCCGCGTCGGAGGAGGCCTCGCCGGATCCACAGGCGGCGGTCGTGCCCAGGAGGAGCGCGCTGGCCGCGATGACTGCGGCGAATCTCAATCGCATACCCTGCCTCGATCGAATGTTTCGAGTATATTGCCGAATGTTGTGGGAAACCTAGGACCGTCCTGACCCTCCGTCAAGAGGTCCGGCCGAATCGGATCCGGCCGGTCGACGGGCTAGCATCCGTGCCGTACGGTCACCCACGACGGAGTTCGCCCAGCCGGGGCAGTGCAGGAGGAACCCGTGACCAGAGCGGCGACGCTCGCCGAGATCGCGCTGGAGGCCGGGGTCTCCGCGCCGACAGTTTCGAAAGTCCTGAACGGGCGCGCCGACGTCGCCCCGGCCACCCGGGAGCGGGTGGAGGAACTGCTGCACCGGCACGGCTACCGGCGGCGCGGCAGCCGGCAGGTGAGCCCGCTGCTGGAGCTGGTCTTCCACGAGCTGGAGAGCGCCTGGGCGGTGGAGGTGATCCGCGGCGTGGAGAACGCGGTGCGCGAGGAGGGTCTGAGCATCGTGCTCTCCGAGTCCGCCGGTCGGCTCAGCCCCGGCCAGTCCTGGGTGGACGGGGTGCTCGCCCGCCGCCCGACCGGCGTGGTGCTGGTGCTGTCCGACCTGGACCGCTCCCAGCGCGAGCAGCTGGCCGGCCGGAACATCCCGTTCGTGGTGATGGACCCGGCCGGCGACCCCGGCCAGGACGTTCCCGCGGTCGGCACCACCAACTGGGACGGCGGCCTGGCCGCCACCCGGCACCTGCTCGACCTCGGCCACCGCCGGATCGGCCTGATCGGCGGCCCTGCCCGGATGATGTGCAGCCGGGCCCGGGCCGACGGCTACCGGGCGGCGCTCGACATGGCGGGCGTACCGTACGACCCTGAGCTGGTCCGGGCGGGCGACTTCCACCACGAGTCCGGGCGCCGGGTCGGCCTGGAGCTGCTGGCGCTGCCCGACCGGCCGACCGCCGTGTTCGCCGGCAACGACCTCCAGGCGCTCGGGCTCTACGAGGCCGCCAGGGAGCTGGGCCTGCGCATTCCGGAGGACCTCAGCGTGGTCGGCTTCGACGACCTTCCGCTGGCCCGCTGGGTGGGGCCGCCGCTGACCACCGTGCGCCAGCCGCTGACCGAGATGGCCGAGACAGCGACCCGCCTGGTGATCGACCTGGCGCGCGGGGTGCGACCCGGCACGCGGCGGGTGGACCTGGCCACCAGCCTGGTCGAGCGCAGCAGCACCGCGCCGCCCCGGACCGGTTGACGGAGCGTCGGCCGGATCTGCGGGCACCGCGGGGTGGGTCGGCCGATCGAATGTTTCGAAGGCTTTCCGGCTGCTCGACAGCGGCTCCTTCCCGGCTCCTCGCCGGCCCGGGCGCGCGGAGACCCAGCGGTGCCGGGGCGCGCGCCGGCGCCCTGGGCGCACCGGGCCTGCTCGGCGTCACCTGCGTCCCGCTCGCCCCGCCAGCAACAGGGTGGGATCCGCCACGATCGGGCGGACCGTCGTCAGCGCCGCGCCCAGCAGCTTCAAGCCGCCGCGCACCGAGGACTTCGACGGCGTCTGGGCCTCGGCCGCCGGCTGCATGCGCAACTACCTGCTGCTGGCCGATCGCTCCCGCGCCTTCCGGGCCGACCCGGACGTCCGGACCGCGCTCGCCGCATCCCGGCTGCCCCAACTCGCGCTCCCCACCGCCCAGGACGGCCTGGCCGGGCTGCTGGCCGACCGCTCCGCTTTCGAGGAGTACGACGTCGAGGCCGCCGCCCGGCGCGGCATGGCCTCCGAGCAGCTGGACCAGCTCGCCCTCGAACACCTCCTCCGGGCCCGCTGACTCCACCGGTGGCGGGCCGGGTCAACGGCTCGGTCCCGCGGGGCGGGAGCGTCCGGCGGGCTTCACGGCCACCCCGTCCCACAGCGACTTCCGCAGCCGCGACCTGGTGAACTGGACGCAGCTCGGCAACGCCCTGCCCGCTGCCCGGACGTCCCGCCAGGGGCTCGCCGCCCGTTCACCCGACCAAACACCCCGTGAACCGCTCACCCGGCCCTGCTCCGGCGTCGTCGGGCGCGGGCAGATGCCGGAGCGCTTCGAGCACGCGAACCACGAGGCCGGATCAACGGCCTGACCAGCGCGGGGTGGGACGCCGACAAGGGGGCGGCGAGCCCCGTCCGGCCCGCCGCCCCCGTTCACCGCTGCGCGGCTTCGCTACGCCGCGGAGAAGCGGTACACCGTCGTCGAGCGGAACTCCTCTCCCGGGCGCAGGACGGTGGACGGGTACTCGGGACGGTTGGGCGAGTCCGGGAAGTGCTGCGTCTCCAGTGCGATGCCCGCGTACGCCCGGTACGGACGGCCGGAGCGGCCGGTCAGCGACCCGTCGAAGTGGTTGCCGGTGTAGACCTGGAGGCCCGGCTCCGTCGTCAGGCATTCGACCTGCCGGCCGCTGGCCGGGTGGCTCAGCACCGCCACCCGGCGCAAGCCCGTCCCGTCGAGCACCCAGGTGTGGTCGAAGCCCGTTCCGGCCGCGCGGACCTGGGGGGCCTCGACCGCGACGCGCTCGCCGATCACCGCCGCCTCGCGCAGGTCGAAGGGCGTGCCGGCGACGGACTCGACCGGGCCGAGCGGGATCAGGCCCTCGTCCACCGGCAGGTAGCCGGTGGCGTCCACCCGGAGCAGGTGGTCGAGCACCGTCCCGCTGCCCTCGCCCGCCAGGTTGAAGTACGCGTGGTTGGTGAGGTTGACGACGGTCGGGGCGTCCGCGCGCGCCCGGTAGCCGATCCGGAGCTGCCCGGCCGGGTCGAGCAGGTACGTCACCTCCGCGCGGAGCTCCCCCGGGAACCCCTGGTCGCCGTCCGGGCTCCGCAGGCGCAGGCGTACCCCGGCGTGCCGGCCCTCCCGGACCGGCACGCCGTCCCAGAGCCGGGTGGCGAACCCGTCCGGACCGCCGTGCAGGGTGTGGCCGCCCGGCTGGGTCCGCAGCCGGTGGGTCGTACCGTCCACCGGCACCGTGCCGCCCGCGATCCGGTTGGCGTAGCGGCCGACCGTCGCCCCGAGGTAGGCCGCTTCACCGAGCAGGTCCCCGACGCCGTCGCACCCGAGGACGACGTTCGCCCGCCGCCCGTCCCGGTCGGGCACGTCCAGGGCCTGGAGGCGGGCGCCGAGGCTGAGCACCTCCGCGGTGGCCCCCGCCGGGGACCCGATGGTCCAGCGCATGACGCGTCGCCCGTCCGGCAGGATCGCGGCGACCTCCTGGGACACCGTCAACTCGCTGCGGGAGACGAGTGCTTCTCTCGGCACGGGGTTGCTCCGTTCCATGCGGCTGGGTGGGTGGCGGCCGGACGCCGGACGCACCGGACCGGCGTTCGGCGGCTCGGGACGTACGGGTTCGGGACAGACGGCTTCGGGGCAGACGGCTTCGGGACGGACGGGGTCGGGACGGGCGGGGTCAGAAGCCCTGGGCCAGGCGGTGATAGGCCTGGTTCCAGCGCAGTTCTTTGGTGAACCGGCGTATGTTCGTGTCGTCGTCGATGACCAGGAGTTCCACGCCGAGCATCTCGGCGAGGTCGTCGAGTTCCTCCGTGCCCAGCGCGCTGGAGAGCACGGTGTGGTGGGGGGCGCCGGCGGTCAGCCAGGCCTCGGTGGAGGTTCGCAGGTCAGGGCGCGGCTTCCAGACCGCACGGGCGACGGGCAGGTTGGGCAGTGGCGCGGGCGGCTCGACCACGTCTATCTCGTTGGCGACCAGCCTGAAGCGGTCGCCCAGGTCGGCGAGGCCGACCACCACCGCGGGACCGGGCTCGGCGTCGAAGACCAACCGGACCGGGTCCTCCCGGCCGCCGATGCCCAGGGGGTGGACCTCGCAGGAAGGCCTGGCGGCAGCGATCGACGGGCACACCTCCAGCATGTGCGCGCCCAGGATCAACTCCCGCCCCGGCTCCAGGTGGTAGGTGTAGTCCTCCATGAACGACGTGCCACCGGGCAGGCCCGCACCGACCACCTTGAGCGTGCGCAGCAGGGTGGAGGTCTTCCAGTCGCCCTCGCCGCCGAAGCCGTAGCCGTCGGCCATCAGCCGCTGGACCGCGAGGCCGGGAAGCTGGCGCAGTGCGCCGAGGTCTTCGAAGTTGGTGGTGAAGGCGTGGAAGCCGCCCTGTTCGAGGAAGTGGCGCAGGCCGGCCTCGATCCGGGCGGCGTAGCGCAGGGCCGCGTGCTCCTCGCCGTCGGCGCGCAGTTCGGGGGCGAGGTGGTAGCTGTCCTGGTACTCCTTGACGAGCCGGGTGACCGTGCTGTCGTCCACGGCGTCGACGGCGGTGACGAGGTCGTTGACGCCGTAGGTGTTGACCGAGACGCCGAACCGCAGTTGGGCTTCGACCTTGTCGCCTTCGGTGACGGCGACGTCGCGCATGTTGTCCCCGAAGCGGGCGAGCCTGAGGGTGCTCAGTTCGGCGCGGCCGGCACCGGCCCGGGCCCAGGCGGCGATCCTGGCGGCGACGGCCGGGTCGCTGACGTGTCCGGCGACGGTCTTGCGGGGGACGCCGAGGCGGGTCTGGACGTGGCCGAACTCGCGGTCGCCGTGGGCGGCCTGGTTCAGGTTCATGAAGTCCATGTCGATGCTCTGCCAGGGCAGTTCGACGTTGGCCTGGGTGTGCAGGTGGAGCAGCGGCTTGCGCAGGGCGTCCAGGCCGGCGATCCACATCTTCGCCGGGGAGAAGGTGTGCATCCAGGCGATCAGGCCGATGCAGTCGTCCGTGGCGTTCGCGTCCAGGCAGATCCGGCGGATCGCGTCGGCGCCGGTGAGGACCGGCTTCCAGACGATCCGCACCGGGACGGCTGCGTCGCCGTCCAGGATGTCGGCGATCCGCCGGGACTGCTCCGCGACCTGGCGCAGCGTCTCCTCACCGTAGAGTGCCTGGCTGCCGGTCAGGAACCAGACCTCGCGGCCTGCGAATGCTTCGGTCATCGGGGTTCGGCTCCTCGGTGGCCGGCGGGCTGCTGGCCGTAGACGTTCTGGTAGCGGTGGTTGAGGCGGTCGATGTCGGCCTGGGCGATCGGCGCCGGTTCACCGAGCTGGCGCGAGAGGTGCACGGTCCGCGCCACGTCCTCGCACATCACGGCGGCCTTCACCGCCGCCTTCGCGTCCTTGCCGATCGTGAACACACCGTGGCTCTTCATCAGCACGGCGGGCGAGCGGTGACCCTCCAGGGTCTCCACGATGCCCCGGCCGATCGAGTCGTCCCCGATCAGGGCGAACGGGCCGACCGGGATCTCCGCACCGAACTCGTCCGCCATCGCGGTCAGCACGCACGGCACCGCCTCACCCCGGGCCGCCCAGGCACAGGCATAGGTGGAATGGGTGTGCACCACTCCCCCGACCTCGGGCATGTGCCGGTACACGTAGGCGTGCGCCGCCGTGTCGGAGGACGGCGCGTACCCGCCCTCGACGACGTTCCCGTCCAGGTCACAGACGATCATGTTCTGAGGCGTCAGCTCGTCGTAGGAGACCCCGCTCGGCTTGATGACCAGCAGCTCCTCACCCGGGACCCGGGCCGAGACGTTGCCGGCGGTCCAGACCACCAGGTTGTACCGGACCAGCTCCTGGTGGAGGTCGCTGACCTGGCGGCGGATGAGGTCGATGGACGTTTTCACGGGGCCTCGCTCGGTGTGGTCAGGGCGGCGTTGCGGATGTCGCGCAGGCGGTGCAGGAGCTTGTCGGGCCCGGTGCCGAAGTGGTCGTGCAGGGCGCGGTACTCGGCGAAGAGCAGGTCGTAGACGTCGGCGGCGGCCCGGTCGGGCTGGTACGCCCCGCGCCGCACCCGGCCCATCGCGGCGGCCGCGGCCCGTACGTCGGGGTAGGCCCCGGCGGCGACGGCCGCGTGGATCGCGGAGCCGAGCGCCGGGCCCTGCTCCGACGCGGCGACGGAGACCGGCCGGCGCAGGACGTCCGCGTAGATCCGCATCAGCAGGTCGTTCTTCTTGAGACCGCCCGTGACGATGAACTCGGTGACGGGGACGCCGCCCTGTTCCAGGGCCTCGACGATGACGCGGGTGCCGTAGGCGGTGGCCTCCAGCAGGGCGCGGTAGACCTCCTCGGGCCGGGTGGCCAGGGTGAGGCCGACGATCACCCCCGAGAGGTGGTGGTCGACCAGCGTCGAGCGGTTGCCGTTCATCCAGTCGAGCGCGACCAGGCCGTGGCCGCCGACCGGCTGGTCCGCGATCTTCCGGGTGAGCAGCTGGTGGAGGTCCTCGCCGTTCTCCTCGGCCTCGGCGAGGTAGTCGGCGGGAACGCCCTGGCGCAGCCACCAGGCGAAGATGTCGCCCACCGCGCTCTGGCCGGCCTCGTAGCCGTACGCGCCCTCGACGATGCCGCCCTCGACCACGCCGCAGATCCCGGGGACGTCCGCGAGGGCGGCGCCGTTGATCACGTGACAGGTGGACGTGCCCATGATGGCGAGGAGCTGGCCGTTCTCGACCGCCTGCGCGGCGGGGGCGGCGACGTGCGCGTCGACGTTGCCCGCAGCGACCGCGATGCCTGCGGGCAGGCCGGTCCACTCCGCCGCCCGCGCGGTGAGCGAGCCGACCCGGGAGCCGAGCGGGGCGAGCGGGTGTTCCAGCCGGGTGCGGGCGAAGTCGGCGAAGTCGGGGTGCAGGGCGGCGAGGTAGTCCTCGCCCGGGTAGCCGCCGTCCTGGTGGATGCCCTTGTAGCCGGCGGTGCAGGCGTTGCGGCTCTCGGCGCCGGTGAGCTGCCAGACGATCCAGTCGGCGGCCTCGATCCAGCGCGCGCACGCGTCGTACACGGCCTGGTCCTCCTCAAGGACCTGGAGGGCCTTGGCGTACTGCCACTCGGCGGAGATCTTCCCGCCGTAGCGGAGGATCCACTTCTCGCCCCGGGCGTGGGCCAGCGCGTTGATCCGGTCGGCCTGGCCCTGGGCGGCGTGGTGCTTCCACAGCTTGGGCCAGGCGTGCGGGCGGCCGGACCAGTGCCCGGTCTCGGCGAGCGGGGTGCCGTCGGCGAGCACCGGGAGAACCGTGCAGGCGGTGAAGTCGGTGGCGATGCCGATCACCGCGGCCGGGTCGACGCCGGCGGCGGCGACGGCCGCGGGGACGGCGGTGCGCAGCACCTCGCGCCAGTCCTCGGGGTGCTGGAGCGCCCAGTCGGGCGGCAGGCGGCGGCCGGTGCCGGGCAGGCGGTCCTCGATGACGGCGTGGGGGTAGTCGTGGACGGCGGTGCCCAGTTCCTCACCGTCGCGCACGCGGACCACCACGGCGCGGCCGGAGAGCGTTCCGAAGTCGACGCCTACGACGTATCTCTCCGAGTCCTGGGCGGCAGGAGTCACGGTCACTTCCTCATCCTTCGTACGACCGGTGTTGTCACCTGTCGCCGGCGCGGCCCAGATCCGGGGCAGGGCAGGGCGCGCCGACGACAGGATCCGTTCCGCTGCCTCTCCCTCAGGAGGCCTTCAGGAGGACGGAACGAGTGGCCGCCGGCGGCGCGGGGAAGCGGGGCTTTCAGCGCCTCGCCGGCGGAGTGGGAAGGGCGCTGTTGTTCACGCTCACAGGAATTGTTAGCGCTCACAATCCTGGTGTCAAGGGAAAGTTCACGGGATCGCGCCGGCACACCGGGCGGTCAGGGGCTCGCGGACCCCCGCCGCTTCAACGCCGGGCGACCGGGCGCACGCTGCGGCGCAGCACCAGCTCCGGAGAGATCTTCACCTGGGCCCGCGCGGGCGTGACGCCCTCCAGCTCTCCGACGAGCAGCTCCAGGGCTCTGCGGCCGAGTTCGCCGAAGTCCTGCCGCACGGTGGTCAGCGGCGGGATGAAGTAGGCGGCCTCCGGGATGTCGTCGAAGCCGACCACGCTGATGTCGTCCGGCACCGACCGCCCGGCCTCGTGCAGGGCGCGCAGCAGGCCGAGGGCCATGTGGTCGTTGGCGCAGAAGACGGCGGTGACATCCGCCAGTTCCGCGATCCGCAGGCCGGCCTGGTAGCCGGAGCGGGCGCTCCAGTCGCCCCGTTCGACGGCCGGCACCGGGGCTCCGGCCGCCTGCAGCGCACCGCGCCAGCCCTCCTCGCGGTCCTGGCTCTCCAGCCAGTTCGCCGGCCCTGCCACGTGGTGCACCGTGCGGTGGCCCAGGTCGAGCAGGTACCCGGTGACCTCCCCGGCACCGGCGCGGTTGCCCACCGACACCATGGGCACCCGGGTCTGGTTGCCCGAGCCGACCGCGACGACCGGCACCGAACTGGAGAGCCGGGCCACCGCGCTGACGCCGGAGGTCTGCGGTGCGATCACCAGGACGCCCTCCACGCCCTGGTCGCGCAGCCGGTCGACGGCCTCCTGGACCGAACGGCCGTCCAGGGACCGCAGACTGGACACGCTCACGAAGTACCCGGCACTGCGCGCGGCCCGCTCGATGCCGTCCAGCATCGAGGCCGGACCGTAGAGGGTCGAGTCGAAGCTGACCACGCCGAGGGTCTGCGAGCGGCGGGTCACCAGCGCCCGGGCGGCCGAGTTGGGCCGGTAGTCCAGCTCCCGGATGGCGGCCAGCACGCGCTCGCGGGTGTCCGGCCGGACGTGCGGGGCGCCGTTGAGCACCCGGGACACCGTCTGGTGGGACACGCCTGCCAGTTTCGCCACATCCGCCATCACGGGCTGGCGCTGTTCCGTCCCGGTGCTGTCGGTTCCCACTCGCAGTCCCCTTCCTCGGCTGCGCACCACAGTACGCGACCGGGCCCCCACCGATGCGTCACCTCCGGGCCGGCGGAGGCGCTCCTCCCCACCGGGCGTCCGGGCGCCGGACCGAGAGGGCGCCGGACCCGCTGACCGCCGCCCCGGCCGCGCGGCGGTGGAACGTGGACCAACCGACGGCCGTCGGCAACGGCCCGCGGCCCCGGCTCCACGCCCGGCGAGGAGGTTGTCCCGCCCCGGGGATCCAACGATGCACCGGCAACCCTTGACTCCGCCGATGTGAGCGTTAACACTCTTGTCACGCCAGGCCACGGCGACCGTAACCCCGGTGCCCCACAGCACGAGGGCCCCGTCCCCGGCCGGCCCCGCCCGACCGCTCCCAGTCGCCCAGCCAGGGTCGCTCTGTGCCGGTCGCGGAACCATCACTGGAGGAACTGTGCGGAAGATTTCGGCGAGCCTCGTCGCCGCGGGCCTGATCCTGTCGTTGGCGGCCTGCGGCCAGAGCGCCAGCGGCGCCGGCGACGGTCCGGCCAAGGGGGACGCGAAGGGCGGCCTCGTCGGCATCGCCATGCCGACCAAGTCGTCGGAGCGCTGGATCGCCGACGGCACCAACATGGTCAAGGAGTTCCAGGCCAAGGGCTACAAGACCGACCTGCAGTACGGGGACAACGTGGTGGAGAACCAGGTCTCCCAGGTGGAGAACATGATCACCAAGGGTGCCAAACTGCTGGTGATCGCCGCCATCGACGGATCCTCGCTCACCAACGTGCTGCAGAAGGCCGCCGACGCGCACATCCCGGTCATCTCCTACGACCGGCTGATCCGCGGCACCGGCAACGTCGACTACTACGCCACCTTCGACAACTACAAGGTGGGCGTGCTCCAGGGCGGCTACATCGTCGACAAGCTCGGACTCAAGGACGGCAAGGGCCCGTTCAACGTCGAGCTGTTCGCGGGCTCGCCGGACGACAACAACGCCAACTTCTTCTTCAACGGCGCGATGAGCGTCCTCAAGCCGTACATCGACGACAAGAAGCTCGTGGTCCAGAGCGGCCAGACCGCCTTCAACCAGGTCGCCACCCTGCGCTGGGACGGCGGTCTCGCCCAGTCCCGGATGGACAACCTGCTGAGCAAGTCGTACACCGCCGCCCGCGTCGACGCCGTGCTCTCGCCGTACGACGGCATCTCGATCGGCATCCTCTCCTCCCTCAAGGGTGTCGGCTACGGCGCCGGGAAGTCGCTGCCGGTCGTCACGGGTCAGGACGCGGAACTGGCGTCGGTGAAGTCGATCATCGCGGGCGAGCAGACCCAGACGGTCTACAAGGACACCCGCCAACTCGCCAAGGTGGCCGTCCAGATGGGCGACGCACTGCTGACCGGCGGCAAGCCCGAGGTCAACGACACCAGCCAGTACGACAACGGCGTCAAGACCGTCCCGGCCCAGCTCCTCCAGCCGGTCAGCGTCGACAAGGACAACTACCGGAAGGTCCTGGTGGACAGCGGCCAGTACACCGCAGACCAGCTCAAGTAACCCCGAGGCCCGGCTGACGGGCCCCGAGTTACGTGGACATCGACGCGGCGGGGCGGATCACCAACCGCCTCCTCCCGGCCGAACTCACCGTCGCCCC
>NZ_JBEXYC010000061.1:0-43727 GCF_040630835.1 Kitasatospora sp. NPDC005751 | reverse complement strand
GTCGCCCGGTCCCAGGCGCCCTGCGCGTCCAGCGGCATGGACTCGATGAACCGCATCCGGTAGCCGTGCTCGGCGGCGCCGGCGGCGGGAACGGTCGGCCGCCGGTCGGGCCGGGAGGGACCCGGCCCGGACATTCCTTCGCCGCCGTGTCGATCCGCGGCCGTCCCGTTCGACCTGGGATAGAGAGGACCGAAGAACGGTCCCCGGGACGAAGGAGAGCAGTCGTGGCGAAGTACATGTTGATCATGCGGGGCAGCGACGAGTCGATCGCGAAGATGATGGAGACGCCGTTCGACGAGATGCTCGCGACCATGGGCCGCTACAACGACGAGCTGATCCGGGCCGGCGTGCTCGTCGCGGCCGAGGGCCTGGACGACGCGGCGCAGGGCGTGGTGGTCGACGTCAGCGGGGAGACCCCGGTTGTCACCGACGGCCCGTACGGTGAGACCAAGGAACTGTTCGGCGGCTTCTACATCCTCGACGTGGCCTCGAAGCAGGAGGCGGTCGAGTGGGCCAAGCGGCTGCCGTCCTTCCCCGGCACCAAGATCGAGATCCGGCGCGTGCCGGGGATCGACGAGTTCCCGCAGGACAACGAGTGGATCATCAAGGAACGGGCATGGCGCGAGCGGACCGGCCAGCTCTGACACCTCCGGCACCGGACGATCCGCCGGGCGGCGCGGCCGCCCGGCGGGCGGTCGAGGCCCTCTGGCGGATCGAGTCCGCGCGGATCGTCGGCGTACTCACCCGGTACACCGGGGACTTCGACCTGGCCGAGGACGTCGCGCAGGAGGCCCTGGCCCAGGCGCTCGTCGCCTGGGCGCGCGACGGCGAGCCGGCCAGCCCGGTGGGCTGGCTGCTGAACACCGCCCGGCGGCGCGCCATCGACCACTTCCGCCGCCGCGCCGCCCTCGACGACCGCTACGCCGCGCTGGCCGGCGGGCTCGGCGAGGGCGGGGCGAGCTCGGGCGCCGAGCCGCCCGCGGACCGGTCCGACGACCCGCCCTGGGACCCGGACCGGATCGAGGACGACGTCCTCGCGCTGATCTTCGTGGCCTGCCACCCCGTGCTGTCACCCGAGGCCCGCACGGCGCTGACCCTGCGCGTGGTGGCCGGCCTCTCCAGCGAGGAGATCGCCCGGGCCTTCCTGGTACCCGTGCCGACCGTCCAGGCGCGGATCACCCGGGCGAAGAAGACGATCGGCGCGGCCGGGGTGCCCTTCGAGCTGCCCCCGGCGACGGAACGGCGCGAGCGGCTCGGCGGGGTCCTCAGCGTGCTCTACGTGATCTTCACCGAGGGCTCGACGGCGACGTCCGGCGACCGGCTGCTGCGCCCCGGTCTCGCCTACGAGGCGATCCGGCTGGCCCGCACGCTCACCGCGCTGCTGCCCGCGGAACCGGAGGTGTTCGGGCAGCTCGCCCTCTTCGAGCTCACCGCCGCGCGCTTCCCCGCGCGCACCGGTCCGGACGGCGAGGCCGTGCTGCTGGAGGACCAGGACCGCCGGTTGTGGGACCGCTCCGCCGTCCGCCGAGGCCTGGCCGCGCTCACCCGGGCGACGGCCGCCGGGCGCGGCCTCGGGCCGTACGGCCTGCAGGCGGCGATCGCCGCCTGCCACGCCACGGCCCCCTCCGTCCCGGAGACCGACTGGGACCGGATCGTGCTGCTCTACGAGGCGCTCGGCCGGGTCGCGCCCTCCCCCGTGGTCGAACTCAACCGGGCGGTCGCCGTCGCCATGGCGTCGGGGCCGCAGGAGGCGCTGCCCCTGGTCGACACGCTGGCCGCCGCCGGCCGACTGTCCGGCTCCCACCTGCTGCCGAGCGTGCGCGGCGAGCTGCTCTCCCGGCTCGGCCGCACCGCGGAGGCGCGGGCGGAGCTGGAACTCGCCGCCCGGCTCTGCCGCAACGCCCGCGAGCGGTCGGTCCTGCTGCGCAAGGCGGCGACGCTCGACTGACGCCGCGTCACCTCGCCTACCGGAACCGGGTGTCGCCCCCCGGCGTCCTCCTCCACGACGAGGACGGCCGGGGTGCGGGGGCGGCCGTCCCTCGGGTCGGGCGGCCCCGCTCCGGTACACCAGGGGGACGCCGATGATCGAGTACTTCCGTGGCCGCGGCCGGGCCGTCAGGATCGGCTGGGCGGCGGCCCTCCTGGCGCTCCTCCCGGTGGTAGCCGACTTCCACTTCGAGAACACCGTCCGGGAGAACGGCGAGATCACCGGCTACAGCTACCTCAGCGTCTCGGCGATCGTCGCCGCGCTCTGCGGAGCCGTCTACGCGTTCAGGCGCTTCTCGGCGGCCCGGTACGACGGGGCGCTGACCGGGGCCGTCAAGGCCGCGCTGGTCGCCGTCGTGCTGGTCAGCCTGGTCCAGGGCGTGCGCGGCTCGGGGGTGGTGCCCGCGCAGACCGAGTGCCGCGCCTCCTACAGCCTCCACCTCTGCCGCCCGGCCGACACCGCCCACGGCTGACCGGCCACCGGCCCGCGCCGCTGGGCCGAGCGGGTGGGGTCGGGCGGGGACCGGTGTGGGAGCAGGGGGTGACCACGGGTCGGGGCGGGAGGCTGGTGCTCCGGAGCCGGCGGCAGGCAGGAGAGAGCCCGTGAGTGAGCCCAGCCGTCGAGGTGTCCGCGGCCGCGCGGCGGTGGGCGGTGCGGACCTGTCCGCCGACCCCGGGGTACTCGGGACGGCGCTCGCCGTGGTGCTGGCGTTCTCCTTCGCCGAGGGCTCCTGGCAGTGGTTCTCCACCTACCTCGGTGTGACGCTGCTCGCGGTGGTCCTCTCCTTCGGCCGGGTGCCGGTCCGCACGCCGGGCCGACGCGTCGGCTATGCCTGCGGCCTGGCGGCGTACGCGCTGGTCGTGGGCCTCTGTGTGGCCCTGGCGCTGGCCCCGGCGCTGCAGCGCTGGGACTGGCTGTTCCCGATGCCGGGCACCCGGCAGTCCTGCCCGGAGGCGGGCCGGTACGAGAGCCTGCGGACCCAGGCCGCCCTGGGTGGCCTGGCTGGCGCGGACCCCGACGCACTGGAGTCCGCGCAGCGGGAGCAGAGCCGCGCGGTCGTCGACGACTGCCTGGCGGCGACGACGACCCACTGGCTGCCGGTCTACGCGCTGGGGGCGGCCCTGCTGGTGGGGGGTGCGGCCGCGTGGTCGTCGGGGCGGGCGAGGACGCGCGGGACGACCGCGGCCTCCGCCTGAACTCCGGCCGCCCCGCGCGACCCCCCGAGGACGGGTGACCGCCCCGGGCAGGCGACCGGCGGGCGGGCGCCCGGGACGGCGGCGTACCGGTCAGCGCGCGGTGAACGTCCCCTCGGTGAAGGAGATGACCTCGGTGAAGCCCAGCCGCCGGTACAGCTCCACGGCGGCCGCGTTGTCCGCGCGGACGTTCAGCCCGATGTGGTCGCTGCCGTCCGCGAGCTGCCGGCAGAGCGCGGCCACGCAGGCCCCGGCCGCGCCCTGGCGCCGGACCGCGGGGTGCGTCGTGACGTTGCCGAGCACGGCCACCCGCTGGACGGGCGACCAGGCGTGCACACCCGCGACGGCGACCAGCCGGCCGTCCCGGCGGGCGCCGACGTACTGGCCGGTGTCGAGCATCCGGTCGTCGAACCAGTTCCCCGGGTAGGCCTCGGCGAACAGCTTCACCAGCTCGGGCAGGTCCGCGCGGCCCAGCGGGACCGGCGCCCACGGGTCGGCGGGGTGCGCCGCCGCGCGCTCCGGGTCGGTCAGCACCATCCGCAGCAGGGTGCCGTGGCGGCGCACCTCGTACGCCTCGGCCAGCACCTCGGCCGCGTCGCCGGTCAGGTGGCCGAAGAAGCGGCGCGGCAGGACCGGCAGCAGTTCCCGGACCAGCTCCGCCACCTCCGGTGCCTCGGCGGCCCCGCCGAAGGCCAACAGGGTGGGGGTGTCGCCGACCGCGTACAGCAGCGCCACCGGGCCGTCCGGGGCGAGGCCGTACCAGGAGGTGTGCGGCCACAGCAGGTCGTCGAGGTCACCGAGTTCCATCAGGTGCAACGCCGGGTCCCGTCGGAAACGGGCTTCGAGGGCGGCTCGGTCGTGCAGGCTCCGCAAAGGCATCGGGCCAGCATACGGAGGCCGCCGGGCCGGCCGGCCGGAGGCTCAGGAGGTGAGCTGCCCGGGCCGCCCCGGCACCCAGAGCGGCACCGGACCGGCCTGGGCCATCGACCGGATGGCGTACTCCTCCAGCCGGGCGGCCGCCCTACCCGGGTCGTCGCCGCTCAGTTCCGCCAGGGCGGTGGCGGCGGAGCGGGCGCAGGCGAGGATGAGCGCGAGCGTGTCCTGGCGGCGGTGCCGGCGGCGGACGTAGGCCTCGGACCGTTCGGCGATGCGGCGGTCGTGGCACTCCCGCTCCGCCGCCGCGTCGGGGCCGTCGGCGGTCGCCGCCTGCACGCCGTGCCAGAGCAGGGCGAGCGCGACGGGCTCGACCGGATGGGCGGTGTCGGAGCACCGCGACCGCTCGTGCGCCTCGGCCGACTCCCGGCCCAGCAGCTCAAGCGCCGCCGGGCCGTCCCCCTCGCGGGTCAGCAGGACCAGCTCCGCCGCCCGGCGGACGAGCTGGTGCAGGGCCGCGCCCGCCGGCACCCGGAGCCCGGGCGCGGCCGGGTCGGCGAAGGCCAGCCAGGTGTCGGCGAACGAGGCCGCCCGCAGTTGCCACAGCCAGGGCCGGGCCCCGGCCCCGAGCCGTTCGCCGGTCGCCAGCCGGATCAGCCCCACGGCGGCGAGATCCGCCGCACCGGTGTCCGACCCGAGCCCGAACAGCCGTCCACTCCTCATCACGCACCCCCGTCAGCGCCATCACTCTGTGACGCGCACATCTCACCACATTGGGACGCGGACGAACTGGCCACGGCCCCCGATGAGACCCACGACACGTGGCCGGCCGGCTACCCCGGGCCGCTCACCGGAGGTGCCGGCGCCCGGCGGCGCCCCGCATCAGGAGGGCGTAGACCCACTGGCCGATCGCCCCCTACCCGCATCTTCTGACGGCCCGATAGCTCAATCATCGACATACTCTGATCATTTAGCTATGCTCGCCCCCATGGCTAACCGTCAACTACAGGAGCCGACCAGGCTCGTGCTCACCGCGCTGGCCGACGCCCCCCGGCACGGCTACGCGATCGTCCAGGAGGTGCTGGCCATCTCCGGCGGCCGGACCAAGCTCCTCACCGGCACCCTCTACACGGCACTGGACCGCCTCCTCCAGCAGGGGCTGATCCGGATCGACCACGAGGAGACCGTCGCGGGCCGGATGCGCCGCACCTTCGCCCTCACCGAGGAGGGCCGGCAGGTGCTCGGCGAGGAGACGGAGCGCCTGCGCGCCGGCGTCGCCGAGGCCGACCGCAGGCTCGCCCTCGGCCGCGGGCCGAACCCCGGCCGCGGGACCGGCCTCAGCATGCCCCGACTGAACGGAGCCACCGCATGAGCACGCACGCCCAGGCCACCCCGCCGCCCGCCAGGCTCGCCCTGCTGGGGCTCTACCCCGCCGCCTACCGGTCCTCGCACGGCGAGGAGATCGCCGCCGTCTTCGCGGAGTCCGTACAGGACGGCGACCGCCGCACCGTCCTGCGCGAGTGGACGGCCCTCGCCGCGCACGCCGTCCGGCTGCGGACCCGGCTCAGCTCACGCGACCCCGCCGGCCGCGTCCTCGCCGGCGCGGCGCCGTTCACCCTCGCCGGCGGCGCGGCCCTGGCCACCGTGCACCTGGTGATGAGCCTCTTCCTCACGGTGCCCCGGGTGGACCTGTTCAGCCCGAACGCCACGGCCACCGCCGTGGTGGGCGCGGTGCAGACCGCGCCCTGGATCCTCGCGCTGGTCCTCGCCGCACTCGGGCGCTGGGGCCACGCCCGACTGCTGGTCCTGGCCGGCGTCCTCGCCGGGGCCGGCGCTCCGGCCGCCTTCCTCGTGTACCCGTCGGGGGCGTTCCTCCAGTACGTCTTCCTGCTCCCGCTCTGGCTGCTGCTCGCCGGGCCGGTCCTGATCGCCCCGCCGGACGCCGTCGACCGGTCCGCGCGCGGCCGCACCGGGGCGGCGCTCGCCGCCGTCGCCGTGGCACTGCCGATGACCGCGCTCGTCCTGCGCTGGCCGTGGGCCGGCCCCGGGGACTTCTCCGAGCCCGTCTTCTCCGACAGCCTGCAGACCCTCCTCGACGTCTCCACGGCCTGGCCCGCCCTGGTGATGACGATCGCCTACCTCGTCCAGCTCGCCGCCGCCCGCCCAGACCGGCTGCGGGCCGCCGGCGCCGCCCTGGCCGTCCTCCCCTGGACCGCCATGCTGGCCCCGCCCTACTACTGGGCGCCGCCGATCGGGTTCGCCGAACTCGCCCGCGACGCCGGGGTCGTGGCCGCCTTCCTGGCCGTCGCCACCGCCCTCGCCGCACTGCGCCGCACCCGCGCCACCACCCCGGAGCCGGTCGAACCGGCCTGACGGCGGGGCCCCGACCGGCGTGACCGGTCGGGGCCCGCACGGGGGCCAGCCGTCTCAGGCGCCGTCGACGAGCCGTTGCAGCGCCGGGGCGTACAGCTCGGCCAGCCGCTCGGGGGTGGCGTGGTCGCCCGCGCCCGGGCGGTGCAGGCTGAGCGTCGCGCCGAGCCCGAGCAGCTGGCCGGCGATCAGTTCGGCGCGCAGTTCGGCGTCCGGCCCCGGCAGGGAGGCGGCGAGGCGGTCCGTCACCTGGCGGCGGAACCGCTCGCGCAGCAGGGTCCGCTCGTCGTCGTTGCCGAGCGAGAAGACCACGCGCAGCAGGGGGTCGCCGCGCTGCTCCCGGCGCATCCGGACCACGGTGAGCACCAGGTGGCGGCCCAGCGCGCCGGGCTCGGCGGCGAACAGCTCGTCCGCCGCCGGCCCGAAGTCGGCGACGGTGTTGAACAGGTGCTCCTTGCTGCCGAACCGCTTCACGATCAGCGACGGGCTGACGCCCGCGTCGGCCGCTATCCCCCGCATGGTGACGTCGGCGTAGGGGCGCAGGGCGAAGGCCCGGCGGGCGGCGCGCAGGATCGCGTCCCGCCCGGTGCCCTGCTCGGCCTCGCCGGGCTGTTCGGGCCGCCCGGTCACCGGCCCGGTGGCCGGTTCGGTCGCGCCGGTCTCGTCGGCGATGGTCATGCGCTCTCCTGGGCCGGGGCCGCCGGGGTCGTCACCCCGACCGTACCGGCTGCGGCGGGGCCCGGGCGCGCCGTGCGGCCGGCGGGCAGGAAGAGGGTCGCGACCAGCGCGGCGGCGGCCATCCCGGCCGCGATCAGGAAGATCAGCAGATAGGCGTGCAGGGTGGGGGCGGTGCGCCCGGCGACGGTGAACGTGACGTGGGCGAGCACGGCGGTCACCACCGCGCTGCAGCAGGCCTGCCCGACCGAGCGCATCAGCGTGTTCAGCCCGTTCGCCGCGCCCGTCTCGCTGACCGGCACCGCCCGCATCACCAGCGCGGGCAGCGCCGAGTACGCGAGGGCGGTGCCGGAGGCGACGACGGTGGCCCCGGCCACGATCAGCCAGAGGCTGTGACTGGTGAAGAACCGCACCAGGTAGCCGACCACCATCACGGACGCCGCGACGGCGAGCGTCGTCCGGGGGCCGTACTTGGCGGAGATCCGGGCGGACAGCGGGGACAGCGCGACCATCGCCAGGCCACCCGGCAGCAGGCAGAGCCCGCCCACCACGATCGAGGCGCCGAGACCGTAGCCGGTCTCCTTGGGCTCCTGCACCATCTGCGCGGTGACCAGGGAGTTCGCGTAGAAGGCGAAGCCGATGAGCATCGCGGCCAGGTTGGTCAGCAGCACCGCGGGCCGGGCCGAGACCCGCAGGTCGACCATCGGCGAGGCGGTGCGCAGCTCGTACCGGCCCCAGAGCAGCCCGAGCAGCAGCGAGCCGCCGAGCAGGCCGAGCGTGCGCGGCGAGGTCCAGCCCCAGCCGGCGCCCTGGGTGATCGCGAGCAGCAGGCCGACCAGGACGGCGCCGAGGCCGAGGGTCCCGGGGAGGTCGAAGCGCCCCCGGGAGCGCAGCGGCGACTCCGGCACGGTCCGGAGCACCAGGGCGATGTCCAGCACGCCGAGCGCGGCGGAGGCCCAGAACATGGTGTGCCAGTCGAAGTTCTCCACGACCAGCGCCGCCACCGGCAGGCCTATCGCGGCGCCGATGCCGAGGGTGGAGCTCATCAGGGCGATGGAGGGCAGCACGCGCTCGGGCGGCAGTTCGTCGCGGATGATGCTGATGCCGAGCGGGATGACGGCGAGGGCCGCGCCCTGCAGCGCGCGGCCGGCGATCAGCACGCCGATCTGCGAGCTCACGGCGCACAGCACGGACCCGGCGGTGAGCACGCCCAGCGAGGCGAGCAGCACCCGGCGCTTGCCGTACATGTCGCCGACCCGGCCGAGCACGGGCGTGAAGACCGCGCCGGTCAGCAGGGTGACGGTGACCAGCCAGCCGGCCGCGCCCGGCGAACTGCCGGTCAGCGCGGGCACGTGCGGGAGCAGCGGCACGACCAGGGTCTGCATGACCGCGACCACGACGCCGCAGAAGGCGAGGACGGGCACGATCAGATCGGCCCGCGGCGTCCTGGCGGACGGGACGGGGGAGGTCTGGCCGGGCTCGGCCGTCACCGGGGTCATGGTGCTCCAGACGCTGGTCCACAGAAGGGTGCACAGACGTTCACCCATCCCAGGGTAAACGCTTGTACACCCCCTGTCCCGCCCTTTACGCATCCAGCCCCGACGGCCGCGCCCTCGTCGCCGACGGCGCCGGCCGGGGCGGTGGTTCGTCGAGCTCCAGCGGGGAGATCATCGTCGTCGACGAGAGCAGCAGCGGTTCGAGCACCTTGAGCGGCCGTCCGTCGACCGCACCGCAGCCGAAGGGGCCGGCCGAGCCCTTGGGTTCGGCCGGCCCCTTCGGCGGGTCGGCGAGCCGCCGGCCCCGGGCGTCAGGCGCAGTCCGGGCAGATCCCGCGGTAGGTGACCTCGGCGGTGGCGACGGCGAAGCCGAACCGCTGCTCGGCCGGAAGGTCGGCCAGCGGGTCCCCGGCCGGGTGGACGTCGCGGATCGTGCCGCAGCCGGAGCACACCAGGTGCTGGTGCGGGCGGTGGGCGTTGGGGTCGTAGCGCCGGGCCCGGCCGTCGGTGGCGACCTCCATGACCTCGCCGAGGCCGACCAGTTCGCCGAGGGTGTTGTAGACGGTCGCGCGGGAGATCTCCGGCAGCCGCTGGACCGCGCGGGCGTGCACCTCGTCGGCCGTGAGATGGACGTGATCGCCGTCGAGGACCTCCGCGACGACGCGCCGCTGGGCGGTCAGTCGCCAGCCGCGCCCTCTCAGCCGTACCAGCAGGTCACTCATATCGGTTCACCTATTCAGGCTCATGGGGGAACCCCGGATTCTAGCAGTGGCCTTCCGAACCCCGACGGGATAGTGACTCGGTGTGGTTCTTGACTTGGAATCTGTCCATCGTAGGATCGGTTCCGGCGATAGCCTAGGGGGCAGTGAGGCTCCGGAACGGCGGTGAGCACCTCCGCGTCGGGTGAGCTAGTCCTCCTCATTGAACGACCCCCCCAGGTGCTCCGCCCTTCGATCGTTCCTGAACAACGTGATCCGCCCGGCCCGGAAGGATTCCCATGTCTGAGAACCACGACGCGATCGTCACCGATGCGAAGGCGGAGGGGGGAGGCTGCCCCGTCGCGCACGGGCGCGCCGCGCACCCGACCCAGGGCGGTGGAAACCGCCAGTGGTGGCCGGACCGGCTCAACCTGAAGATCCTTGCCAAGAACCCGGCCGTGGCCAACCCGCTCGGTGCGGACTTCGACTACGCCGAGGCGTTCAAGACGCTCGACCTCGCCGCCGTCAAGCGCGACCTCGCCGAGGTGCTGACCACGTCGCAGGACTGGTGGCCGGCCGACTTCGGCCACTACGGCCCCTTCATCATCCGGATGGCCTGGCACAGCGCGGGCACCTACCGGATCAGCGACGGCCGCGGCGGCGCCGGTGCCGGCCAGCAGCGTTTCGCGCCGCTGAACAGCTGGCCGGACAACGCCAACCTCGACAAGGCCCGCCGCCTGCTGTGGCCGGTGAAGAAGAAGTACGGCCAGAGCCTGTCCTGGGCCGACCTGCTGATCCTGGCCGGCAACGTCGCGCTGGAGACGATGGGCTTCCAGACCTTCGGCTTCGGCGGCGGTCGCGAGGACGTCTGGGAGCCGGAGGAGGACGTCTACTGGGGCCCCGAGACGACCTGGCTCGACGACGAGCGCTACACCGGCGACCGTGACCTGGAGAGCCCGCTGGGCGCCGTCCAGATGGGCCTGATCTACGTCAACCCGGAAGGCCCCAACGGCACCCCGGACCCGATGGCCGCGGCCCGCGACATCCGCGAGACCTTCCGCCGGATGGCGATGAACGACGAGGAGACCGTCGCCCTGATCGCGGGCGGCCACACCTTCGGCAAGACCCACGGCGCGGGCCCGGCCGACAACGTCGGCCCCGACCCCGAGGCCGCCCCGCTGGAGCTGCAGGGCCTGGGCTGGCAGAGCACCTACGGCAGCGGCAAGGGCGACGACACGATCACCAGCGGCCTTGAGGGCATCTGGACCACCACGCCCACCACCTGGGACAACACCTTCTTCGAGATCCTCTTCGGCTACGAGTGGGAGCTGTTCAAGAGCCCGGCCGGCGCCCACCAGTGGCGGCCCAAGGACGGCGGCGGCGCCGGTACCGTCCCGGACGCGCACGACGGCTCGAAGACCCACGCGCCGACCATGCTGACCACCGACCTCGCGCTGCGGGTCGACCCGGTCTACGAGCAGATCTCCCGGCGCTTCCTGGCCGAGCCCGCGGCCTTCGCGGACGCCTTCGCCCGGGCCTGGTTCAAGCTCACCCACCGCGACATGGGTCCGGTCGTGCGCTACCTCGGCCCCGAGGTCCCGTCGGAGACCCTGCTGTGGCAGGACCCGCTGCCCGCCGTCACGCACGAGCTGGTCGACGCCGCGGACATCGCCGCCCTCAAGCAGCAGGTGCTGGCCTCCGGCCTGACCGTCGCCCAGCTGGTCTCCACCGCCTGGGCCTCGGCCTCCACGTTCCGCGGCAGTGACCTGCGCGGCGGCGCCAACGGCGCCCGGATCCGGCTGGAACCGCAGAGCGGCTGGGAGGTCAACGGGCCCGACGAGCTGGCGACCGTGCTGCGCACCCTGGAGAGCGTGCGCGACTCGTTCAACGCCGGCCGGACGGACGGCAGGGCGATCTCGATCGCCGACCTGATCGTCCTCGCGGGCGCGGCCGGTGTGGAGAAGGCCGCCGCCGACGCCGGCTTCCCGGTCGTGGTGCCGTTCACCCCGGGCCGGGTGGACGCCGCCCAGGACGAGACCGACGTCGAGTCCTTCGCGGCGCTGGAGCCGACCGCCGACGGGTTCCGCAACTACCTGGGCAAGGGCAACCGGCTGCCGGCCGAGTACCTGCTGCTGGACCGGGCCAACCTGCTGACCCTGAGCGCCCCGGAGCTGACCGTCCTGGTCGGCGGCCTGCGCGTGCTGGGCGCCAACCACCAGCAGTCCTCGCTGGGCGTCCTGACCGACACCCCCGGCCGGCTGACCAACGACTTCTTCGTCAACCTGCTCGACCTGGGCACGACGTGGAAGGCCACCGCCGCGGACGCGAACACCTTCGAGGCCCGGGACGCCGTCACCGGCGAGGTCCGCTGGACCGGCACCCGCGCCGACCTGGTGTTCGGCTCCAACTCGGAGCTGCGGGCGCTCGCCGAGGTCTACGCGAGCGACGACGCGAAGGAGAAGTTCGTGACGGACTTCGTCGCGGCCTGGACCAAGGTGTCCGAGCTCGACCGCTTCGACCTGCGCTGACCGCGGGTCACCCGACCCTGACGAACCGCCGTGCCCCGGCCGCCCTCCGGCGACCGGGGCACGGCGCTGTTCGTCAGGGGTTCAGCGTCCACTTCTGGTTGCCGGCCCCGGTGCAGGTCCAGAGCTGGGTCGCGGTGGCATCGGCCGGGTTGTTGCCGGCCACGTCCAGGCACTTGTTCGCCGGCACATTGACCAGGTCGCGGGTGGCCGCGTTGTACGACCAGTGCTGGGCGCCGGTGCCGTTGCAGTCCCACAGCTGCACCTTGGTGCCGTCCGCGGTTCCCGCGGCATTGGCGTCCAGGCACTTGCCGAGCGCGCGCACCGTGCCGTCGGTGCCGACCGTCCAGCGCTGCGCGGCCGTCCCGTTGCAGGTGTAGAGCTGGACCTGGGTGCCGTTGGCGGTGCCCGCGGCGGCCACGTCCAGGCACTTGCCCGCCAGCCCGGTCAGGGTGCCGCCCGTGGGGGTGCCGCCGGAGGTGGTCACCCGCACGTAGTCCACGACCAGTTGCTGCGGGAAGGCGGTGCCGGCGTCCGGGTCACCGGGCCAGTAGCCGCCGACGGCGAGGTTGAGGATGAGGAAGAAGGGCTTGTTGAACGCCCAGCTCCGGCCGCCGAGATCGGCCGGGGTGCGGCGCTGGTAGACCGTGCCGTCCACGGACCAGGAGATCGAGTCGGGCGCCCAGTCGACGGCGAAGGTGTGGAAGGCGTCCGCGAAGGCCTGGCCGCCCGGGAGGCTGTACCCGGCGCCGATGCCGCCGCTGCCCGAGTAGCCGGGGCCGTGGATGGTCCC
This sequence comes from Kitasatospora sp. NPDC005751, assembly GCF_040630835.1. Classification (NCBI taxonomy): domain Bacteria; kingdom Bacillati; phylum Actinomycetota; class Actinomycetes; order Kitasatosporales; family Streptomycetaceae; genus Kitasatospora; species Kitasatospora sp. NPDC005751. Next base: position 31,117 of record NZ_JBEXYC010000061.1, on the reverse strand, counting down.
GTGCACCGTGCCTGGCTCGAAGCCGACGTTCTCCATGACGTCGATCTCACCGCTGTTCGGCCAGCCGACCTGGCCGATGTCGTTGCCCAGCATCCAGAAGGCCGGCCACATGCCCTGGCCGCGCGGGACCTTCATCCGGGTCTCGACGTGCCCGTAGGCCTGGGCGAACCGGCCGGAGGTGTTCAGCCGGGCCGAGGTGTACTGACAGGTTCCGTACCAGCACTGGTAGTTGGCCGGGTTCTCGCGGCGCGCCGTGATCACCAGGTGGCCCTGGCCGTCCAGCGCGGCGTTCGCGTTCCCGGCCGTGTAGTACTGGCGCTCGTGGTTGTTGACGTTGTCGCCGGTCTCGGTCTGCCACCTGCCCGCGTCGACCGCCGACCCGGCGGGGCCGTCGAAGTCGTCCTCGAAGTTCACTGCTTGAACGGAGGTCGGGGCCGCCGTGGCCTGGGCCGGTCCCCAGGCGAAGGTCGCGACCATGGCCAGCAGCAGCCCGAACGTGGCTGCCAGGGACTGCCGGTGGATCGACGAGGGCATACGCAACCGCCTTGGTCTGGAGGGGTCGTGGGAGAGCCCGGCCGGGAGCTTTCTTCACGAAGTGAACTCCCATGACGGAACGCTGTCAATCACTTGAACGGGGGCCCGCTCCCGCTACCCGCCCGCACCCTGGCCGCCGCACCGCCCTTCCCTACATCTCCCGTCGATTTGCCTAAAGGTATTAGGCAAATGCATCATCGGTTCTGTCGAACGAGAGGACGGGACATGGGACGCGTAGGGCTGACCACCGAGCGCCTGACACGGGCAGGCGCCGAGCTGGCCGACGAGGTCGGCTTCGAGCAGGTGACCGTCTCGGCACTCGCCAGGCGGTTCGACGTCAAGGTCGCGAGCCTGTACTCGCACGTCAAGAGCTCCCAGGACCTCAAGACCAGGATCGCCCTGCTCGCCCTGGAGGAGCTCGCCGACCGCGGCGCCGACGCGCTGGCCGGGCGGGCGGGCAAGGACGCCCTGACGGCGCTGGCCGACGTCTACCGCGACTACGCGCGGCAGCACCCCGGCCGCTACGCGGCGACCCGTCAGCCGCTCACCCCGGAGGCGGCGGCGGCCAGCGCCGGCGGCCGCCACGCGGAGATGACGCGGGCGATCCTGCGCGGGTACGACCTCACCGAACCGGACCAGACCCACGCCGTCCGCCTGCTGGGGAGCGTCTTCCACGGCTACGTCAGCCTGGAGCTGGCCGAGGCCTTCCGCCACAGCGCCCCCGACTCCCAGGAGTCCTGGACACGGATCCTGGACGCCCTCGACGCCCTGCTGCGCAACTGGCCCGCGCCCTGACCCGGGCCCCTCGCCCGCCACGGGCGGCGCCCGACCGGCCGACCGGCCCGCGTCCGGGCCGCCGCCCCCGCACGTCCCGAAGCACAAGGTTGAGACGATGAACAGCACCCCGCACACCTGGATCACCACGCCCGTCACCGCGGAGCTGCTGCGCGGCGCCCTGGACCTGGAGCGGACCGAGCACGGTCTGCTCCCGCACCGGCTGCCCGCCTGGGTCCGCGCCCGCAACACCGACGGCCAGCTGGCCATGGCCGAGTCCCAGCCCTCCGGCGTACGCCTGGCCTTCCGCACCCGGGCCACCGCGATCGAACTGGACACCCTGCCCACCAAGCGGGTCTACCCGGGCGCACCGCCCCGCCCGGACGGCGTGTACGACCTGCTCGTCGACGGCCGCCCGGCCGGGCAGTCCACCGTTCCCACCGGCAACACCCTGACCATCGACCTGGCCACCGGGTCCGCGCGGACCCGGCCCGGGCCGGTCGGCACCGCCCGGTTCCCCGCACTGCCCGAGGGCGTCAAGGACGTCGAGATCTGGCTGCCGCACAACGAGACCACCGAACTGGTGGCGCTGCGCACCGACGCCCCCGTCGAGCAGCACGCGGCCGACCGGGGCCGCAAGGTCTGGCTGCACCACGGGAGTTCGATCAGCCAGGGGTCCGACACCGCGAGCCCCAGCACGACCTGGCCGGCGCTCGCCGCCGCGCTCGGCGGTGCGGAGCTGGTCAACCTGGGCCTGGGCGGCAGCGCCCTGCTCGACCCGTTCACCGCCCGGACCATGCGCGACACCCCCGCCGACCTGATCAGCGTCAAGATCGGCATCAACCTCGTCAACACCGACCTGATGCGGCTGCGCGCCTTCACCCCGGCCGTCCACGGCTTCCTCGACACCATCCGCGAGGGGCACCCGGACGCGCCGCTGCTGGTGGTCTCGTCCATCCTCTGCCCCATCCACGAGGACACCCCCGGCCCCAGCGCCCCGGACCCCACCGCCCTCGCCACCGGGCGCCTGCGGTTCCTGGCCACCGGCGACCCGGCGGAGCGGGCGGGCGGGAAGCTCACCCTGCGCGTCATCCGGGAGGAGCTGGCCCGCATCGTCCGGCAGCGCTCCGCCCAGGACCCGAACCTGCACCACCTCGACGGCCGCGAGCTGTACGGCGAGGCGGACTTCGCCGAGCTGCCGCTGCCCGACGCGCTCCACCCGGACACCGCCGCGCACCGCCGCATCGGCGAGCGCTTCGCCGCCCTGGCCTTCGGCCCCGGCCGGCCGTTCGCGGCGCGGTAGCGGGGAGCGCGGGCAACCGGTAGCGGTAGCGGGGAGCGCGGGAGCCGAAGCCGGCCGGGCGGTTTGCCGAACCGGCAACAGTCCTCGCCCGGAGCCCACCGGGCGCACCATGATCGGCGGCGAGACAGCGTGCGCCGGATCGCCACCCCGCGCCCGGCCGACCGAATCGTCAGGAGGACGCATGTCACCCCACCTCGCGGGCGCCACCCACCGGCTGGTCCCCACCCCCGGCGGCCGGATCCACCTGGTGGAACAGGGCAGCGGGCCGCTGGTCCTGCTGGTGCACGGGTTCCCGGAGTCCTGGTACTCCTGGCGCCGCCAGTTGCCCGCGCTGGCCGCGGCCGGGTACCGCGCGGTCGCCGTCGACGTCCGGGGGTACGGGCGCTCCACCGCCCCCGAGGACCCGGCCGCGTACCGGATGCTCGACCTCGTCGAGGACAACGTCGCGGTGGTGCACGCCCTGGGCGAACGGTCCGCGGTGATCGTCGGGCACGACTGGGGGGCGACCATCGCCGCCGACTCCGCCCTGGTCAGGCCGGACGTGTTCCGTGCGGTGGGACTGCTGAGCGTCCCGTACCTGCCGCGCGGCGGTCCGCGCCCCAGCGAGGTCTTCACGGGGATGGGCGGCGACGAGGAGTTCTACGTCGCCTACTTCCAGGAGCCGGGCCGCGCCGAGGCCGAGATCGAACCCGATGTGCGCGGCTGGCTCGCGGGCTTCTACGCGGCGCTGTCCGCCGACACCATGCCGGCCCCGGGCGCACCCGATCCGCACTTCGTCGGCCCGGGCGGGACGCTGCGCGACCGGTTCCCCGCCGGCCGGCTGCCCGGCTGGCTCAGTGCGGAGGACCTCGACTTCTACGCCGGTGAGTTCGAGCGGACCGGCCTGCGCGGGGCGCTGGCCCGGTACCGCAGCATGGACCGGGACTGGGAGGACCTCGCCCGCTTCGACGGCGCCCCGATCACCCAGCCCTCGCTGTTCGCCGGCGGCGGCCTGGACGCCTCCACCACCTGGCTGGCCGAGGCGATCGCGGCCTACCCCGTCACGCTTCCCGGTCTGCTCTCCTGCCACGTCCTCGACGGCTGCGGGCACTGGATCCAGCAGGAACGACCGGACGAGGTCAACCGGCTCCTGACCGACTGGCTGGCCTCCCTGCCCGCCTGACCGGTCGGGCCGGCCCGACCGGGCCGCGGACCGTGGCCCGGGTGAACGGCTCCGCCGCCCGCCCCGCGAGGGACCGGGCGGCGGAGACGCCAGGTGGACCGGGCGGCGCCGGATCCGGCGCCGCCCGAGCGGTCGAGTGCTCAGCCACCGCTCTTGCGGCGGAAGTTGCGCTTGCCGCCGGCCGCGGCGTGGGCGCCGTGGATCTTCGAGTCGCCGTTCGGGCCGCCGGACGCGGCGCCGCCCTTGGTGCCGTGCTTGCGCTCCAGCGCGGCCAGGAACCGGGCCTTGACGTCGTCCTGCGTGGCGGGCGCCGCGGCGGCCTGGTCGGCCTCCGCGCCGGTGGCCTTCTCGGTGTTCTCGGCGTGGTCGGACGACGTTGATTCGCTGCTCATACGGGACCTCCTGGAAGGGTGCTGCCGGTTGACGGCTTCACGCACACGATGTCACGTTCGGCGGCCTCCCCCGAACCGGTGGCGGCGGACACCGCTCGGGGTATCCGGCTGATCCCGTTCACCGGGCCGTCGGGGCCGCCCCCCGAACGGCGGCCGCGCCGGATCCGGGGGCGGGCGGGCCTTCCCGCGACGTACCGGCCGTCATTGGTGGTCCCCCCAGTGGGCCAGGAGCTGCTCGGCACTGTCGGGGGCGAAGGCACCCTCGATGCCCTCCGCCGCGTCGGCGGCGGCCGCGGCGGAACGGGGCAGCAGGACGCGCTCGTACGCGGTGACGGCGCCGTCGACGGTCAGGTGGTCCAGGACGGCGCGGGCGAGGTCGGCGCCGTCCAGCATGGCGAGGTTGGCGCCCATGCCGGAGAAGGGGGACATCAGGTGGGCGGCGTCGCCCAGCAGGGTGACGCCGGGGGTGTGCGGCCAGCGGTGCGGCACCGGCAGCGCGTACAGGGGCCGGTTGACGTAGCCGGTGTCGCCGTCGGTCACCAGGCCGAGCAGGTCACCGCTCCAGCCGTCGAACTCCCCGACGAGCGCGGCCCGGACGGCGGCGGTGTCGGTCAGGTCGAGGCCGGCCCGCCGGTGCCAGGCCTCGTCGGTGCGCAGCCCGGCGTAGACCCGGATGTGGCCGCCGCTGTTGCGCTGGGCGATGATCCCCCGGTTGTCGTCGAGGGCCATCATGGTGCCGTCGCCGGTGAGGGCGGCGAGCCGGGGGTGGCGGGCGTCGGCGTCGTCCAGGCCGGTCTCGACGAAGGTGACGCCGGTGTAGCCGGGCCGGGCGGGCGACACGAGCGCGCGGACCGTGGACCACGCGCCGTCGGCCCCGACCAGGAGATCCGTCTCGGTGGTGGCGCCGTTGGCGAAGCGCAGCCGGTGGGTGCCGTCGCCGAGCGGTTCGGCGCTCTCCAGCCGGTGCCCCCACCGCACGGTGCCCGGTGCGAGGGAGTCGAGGAGCAGCACGCGCAGTTGACCTCGGTCGATCTCGGGGTTGCCCTCCTCGTCGTCCTCCGGACCGAGGGTGTCGAAGAGGACGGCCCCGGCGCGGCCGACCACCCGCATCCGCCGGCCCTCGGGGCGGGCCAGTGCGAGGAAGGCGTCCAGCACTCCGGCCTCGGCCAGGGCGCGCCGGCCGGAGTCGGGGTGCATGTCGAGGCTGCCGCCCTGGTCACGGGCGGTGCGGGAGGGGTCCAGGTCGTAGACGGTGACGGGGACGCCGTGGCGCTGGAGGACGCGGGCGCAGATCAGACCGCCGGGACCGGCGCCGACGATCGCGATGCGGGGCGTGCTGGTGGACATGGGAGTGGCCTTCCTGCTGAGCGGCACGGTGCGGGGCGGTGGACCGGACGGTGCTCCCGACGGGCCACGCGGAGGCGGGTAGGCGGGACGGAGGGAGGGAGGGAGGTGCGGCCGGGCCGGGGCCCCGGCTCACCGGCCGCACCCTCACAAAAGCACACCGAGTACAAAAGTGCAACGACACAACTTTTTGTCTCGCACACCTTCCCGTACGATGCCGGCATGGATGCCACCGTCGGACGCCGCGAACGCAAGAAGGCCGCCACCCGCCAGGCCCTCGCGGACGCCGCCCTCCGCCTCTTCACCGAACACGGCTACGACCGGGTGACCGTCCGGGACGTCGCCGAGGCCGCCGACGTGTCGACGACGACGCTGCTGAAGCACTTCCCCAGCAAGGAGGCCCTGGTCTTCGACCAGGAGACCGACCGGGAGGCCGACCTGGTGGCGGCCGTCCGGGACCGGGCGCCGGACCGGTCCGTCCCCGGCGCGCTGCGCGCGTACGTCGAGGACGCCCAGCTGCGCGCCCCGGACGCCGATCCCCGGTTCCGCGCCTTCGCGGACCTCGTCCGCGACACCCCCGCGCTGAGTGAGTACGCCCGCCGGATGTGGACGCGCCACCAGGAGGCCCTGGCCCACGCCGTCGCCGACGCGACCGGCGCCGAGCCCGACGACCCGCGCTGCGCCGCGCTGGCCCGGTTCACCCTCGAAGCCTCGGCGCTCGCCCGCGACTCGGCGGACCCGGCGCGGGCCCTGGACGCCGCCTTCGACCTCCTCGAACACGGCTGGCAGGCCGGCTGACCGGGCCGTCGGGTCAGGCGTCCAGCGGCTGCCACGCCGGGCCGGACCCACCCCGCCGGACGTGGCCGAACACCACGTCGGCGAAGTGCACGCCGAAGCCGATCGTGCCGGGCTCCGCCAGCTCGGCGACCAGTCGGCGGCGGTGCTCGGCGGTCCGGGTCAGGTCGTGGTCGAAGCCCGAGGACCAGTCCGGGTGGTCGATCTGGATCGGCGAGTGCGCGGTGTCGCCGAAGGCGATCAGCCGCCGGCCGCCCCCGGTGATGACGTACTCGGCGTGCCCGGGGGTGTGCCCGGGGAGGATCCGGACGCGGACGCCCGGGAAGACCTCCTGCCCGTCCGTGATCGTCCGGACGCGCGGGACCAGGGCCGCGACCTGCTCGTCCGCGAGGTCCCGCTGCTCCCATTCCGGCGCGGAGACCAGGTAGTCGGCATGGGCGAACAGCGGCCGGTCCCCGCCGGGGGCGGGGAGGGCGGCCCAGCCGAGGTGGTCGGCGTGGAGGTGGGTGAAGGCCACCGCCTCGATGTCCTCGGGGGCGCGGCCGAGCCGGGCCAGGCCGTCCGGGAGCGCGCCGCCGCGGATCGTGGCGAGGGGCCCGGCCGGCGCGGCGTGCGACCGGGGGCCGAAGCCCGCGTCGATCAGCAGCGCGCGGTCGCCGTGCTCCACCAGCAGGCTGCCGACGCTCCCGACCAGGTGGCCCCCGGCGTCCAGGTACTCCGGGTGCGCGGCCCACACCTCGCCGGTGCTGTCCGGGAGCACGTCCAGGGGGCGCAGCCGCACATCACCGTCCGGCACGTACGACACCGTGGTGTCGCCCAGCCGCATCGAGCGGACCCCCGCCGGCCGGCGCAGTCGCTCGCTCTGACCCGCCGTCATGTCGGCCATGAGTTCTCTCCCGTGTGTCGACGTCAGTTCGGCGCCGGGGTTCCGGCGCCGTCGTCGCCACCATAAGCATCAAGTTCGAATCATTCAAACTGCAATTATGTTGGCTTGACGAACTGCTAGAGTGGGCGCCATGACGACGTTCTCCGAGCCGCAGGCCATCGCCGTGCGACAGCTGTGCGGCCTGGTGAACGGGCTGAACCAGCGGATCGTCGAGCACGTGCGCGTGCGCGCGGCCACCCTCGGGCTCACCCCCTCCCAGGCGGCCGCGCTGCGGGAGATGAGCGGGCCGATGACCATGCGCGAGCTCGCCGAGCGCATGAGCTGCGAGCCCTCCAACACCACCTTCGTCGTCGACAAGCTGGAGAAGCAGCAGCTGATCGAGCGGCACCCGCACCCCACCGACCGCCGCGCCAAGCAGCTCGTGCTCACCGCCGAGGGCACCGCGCTGCGCGAACGGCTCCTCGAACTCCTCACCGAGGGCTCGCCGTTGGGCAGCCTCACCGCACAGGAGAGGCAGCTGCTGCACGGCCTGCTGGAACGGGCCGTCGCCCCCGCGTAGGGCCGCGAGCGCGAGGAGCCCGGACCGGCGGCCGATCAGCCGGTGGCGGCGAACCGCTCCAGCAGGCCCTCCAGCGCGCGCTCGCCGAACATCTGCGCCAGGCTCGCGGCGGACTCGGCGGCCGAGGCCGCGCCGCGCGGGAACATCGGCTCCTCGTAGGCCCGCAGGGCGGCCTCGACGTCGTCCGGGTGGGCGGCGAGGGCCAGGGCGAGTTCGGCCCCGTCGAGCATCGCGAGGTTGGCACCCTCCCCCGCGAACGGGGACATCAGGTGCGCGGCGTCGCCCAGCAGGGTCACACCGGGGGTCCGCTCCCAGCGGTGGCCGATCGGCAGGGCGTGGACGCGCCGCCCGACCAGCGCGCCGTCGGCCTCCCCCACCAGCGCCCGCAGGCTCTCGTGCCAGCCGTCGAAGTGGGCCAGGACGGCGTCCTTGGCGGCGGCGGTGTCGGCCAGGTCGATGCCGTCCAGCCACTCCTCGGCGACCTTGAGGGCGGTGTAGACGTGCAGACTGCCGTCGCCCTCCCGGTGGGCCAGGAAGCCCCTGCCCTCCCCGAGGGAGAAGAAGAAGCCCCCGCCGATCAGGGCCGCCGCGGCCGGGTGACGGGTGTCCGCCTCGTGCAGGTCGGCCTCGACGAAGGAGACGCCGGTGTAGGCCGGCGTCGCCGCGGAGAGCAGCGGGCGGATCCGGGACCAGGCGCCGTCCGCACCGACCAGCAGGTCGGTGGTGACGGCCGAACCGTCCTGGAAGCGCAGTTCGTGACGGCCGTCGCCGAGCGGGCGGGCGCCGGTCGCCTTCCGCCCCCAGTGGACGGTACCGGGCGCGAGGGAGTCGAGCAGCAGGTCGCGCAGCCGGCCGCGGTCCACCTCGGGGCGGTCGCCGCTGCCGTCGTCCTCCTCGCTGTGGCGGACGGCGCCGTCCGGGGCGACGATCCGCATGGCCTGGCCGCCCGGGTGGACGAGGCCGAGGAAGGGCTCGTGCAGGCCGGCCGCGCGGAGCGCACGCCGGCCCGTGTCGCCGTGGATGTCGAGCATGCCGCCCTGCGTGCGGGCCTCCCGGGAGGGCTCCTGGTCGAAGACGGTCGCGGCGATGCCGTGCACCTGGAGGACGCGGGCCAGGGTCAGACCGCCGAGGCCGGCGCCGACGATCGCGAGGGGGTGGTGGGTGGTGGTCATGGCGTGCTCCTCGGGCGGGTACGGGCGTGGGGTCGCGGGTGGGGGCGGTCGGGCCGGCGGCTCGGGACGAGCGGGCGGCGCGCCCTCCTCCCCCAACGTAACGAACATGTTCGTCAAGAACAAGGTTCTAACGAACATGTTCGTCAGCGCGTCGAACTTGTTCGTCCCGAACGCGATCGTTAGGCTCGGCGGCGTGACGTCACGCTCCCCCGCTCCTCGTAGCCGCCGAGAGCGGCCCGCCAAGCCCGCGCTCACCTACGAGGGCATCGTCGACACGGCCGTCCGGATCATGCGGGCCGAAGGCCTTCCACGCGTCACCATGCGCCGGCTCGCCCAGGAGCTCGACACCGGCCCGGCGTCGCTGTACGTCTACCTGGCCAACACCGCCGAGCTCCACGCGGCGATCCTGGAGGAGCTGCTGGGCGCCGTCGACCTCGGGCCGCTGAGCGCGCCGGGCGACTGGCGCGAGCGGCTCGCCGCCGTCCTCGGCTCGTACACGCACGTCCTCTTCCAGCACCCCAGCCTGGCGCACTCGGCCCTGCTGGCCCGCCCCTCGGGGTCGAACTACCTCGCGCTCGTCGAGGCCGTCCTCGCCCTGCTGCACGAAGGGGACGTCCCCGACGGCCAGGCCGCCTGGGGCGTCGACGTCCTCCTCCTGGCGGCCACCGCGATCGCCGCCGAGCAGGCCGGCCGCGAGCAGGACGCCCGCGCCGAGGCGGAGCAGGGCGCGCTGGCCGACGCGCTCCGGGCGACCACCGCGGCCGACCACCCGCGCATCACCGCGCTCGGCGCGGACCTCCTCTCCGGCACGCCCGAGCAGCGGCTGGCCTGGATCCTGCGCACCGTCATCAACGGCACCCTGGTCACACCCCGGCCACAGGCCTGATCCCCGGCCGGGCGGCGTCCACGGCCGAGGGCCGCGGCGGCGCCGGTGCCCGCCCGGGGCGAGGCCGCCGGCGTCCGCCGTGCCCAGGGCTCAAGGGGGCTGACGGCGCGTCGGTGGCGGGAGGGCGGACCGGTCAGTGGCGGCCGACGTCGCGGGTGAGTTCCAGCCCCAGCACCCGGTCCAGGGCGGCGAAGGTCTCGAAGCGGGCCCCGTCCGCGAGCCCCGAGGCCACCCCGACGCGGTGCAGCAGGGCCAGCACCGCAGGGGTGTCGAGGTCCCCCGTGAACGCGGCAGCGGCCTCCCGCCGGATCTCGTCCGGCACGGGCTTCGAGGGCCCCCAGGCCCAGTCGGCGACCTGCCGCCGCCAGTCCCGCAGCGTGCCCGCCGCCTCGGCCAGCTCACGCGGACCCGCCACGACCGGCTCGCCGTACGGGCGGGCGAGCAGGGCCAGCCGCAGCGCGGAGGCGTCGACGGCGCCGGAGCCGAGACCGGCCGCCAGCTCGCCGCCCCGGTCCGGCCCGGCGGGGCCGACCCCGAGCCAGACGCCCGCCGCGCCCGCCCGCTCGGCGTCCGCCGCCAGGACCTGGACGTCCGGCGGACCGCCCAGCGGACCGTCCGGATCACCGGAGGCGACGACGGCGACCGGCGGGTGGACACCGAGAGCGGCGGCGGCGCGCCCGAAGTCGGCGGCGGCGCCCTCCGGCACGGCGAGGACCCGCACCACCTGGAGGCCCTCGATCTCGGCGACCCTCTGCAGGACGTCACCGACCAGCGCGGCCCGCAGGTCCCCCGCCCCGATCCGGCCGCCGGCACAGCCCAGCCGGACACCGACCCGCAGCAGCATCCGCCGCCCGGGCGGGATCCCGGTGCCGCGCCCGGTACGGGCGTCGGCCACGCTCAGCGCGGGTCGCCGGGTGCCCGGCCCCTCCCGCGCGACCTCCTCCAGGCGCAGCGCCGGGCCGTCGCCGGACCCCACCGCGCCGCTCACCGCGCCCGTAGGGATGCCCTGTTCGTCCGCCACTCGGCCACACCTCCTCGGCGTGGCCATCCTCCTCCCCCGGCCCCGGGGCCGCCACCGGCCGTACCGGGCGCCGGCGGAGGACCCGCCCGGACGGTGTCAGCCGGCCACGGGCCGGGCCTGCGCGCCGAAGGCCCGCTCGGCGGCGGTCATCACCCAGTGCGGGAACTGCTCCAGCGGGATCGCCGGCGAGGCGGGGAATCCCGGGCGGATCGACGCCTCGGGGAAGAACGCGACCCGGCACCGCCGGCACAGCCACCCGGCCTGCCACACCCGGGCGTGCGGTTGCCGGTGCGCCGCCTCCTCGGGCGACCCGGAGCCGGGCCGGCGGCGGGAGCGCGCGACGAGCTCCACGATCGCGGCGGCCGCCAGCAGGATCAGCGGGAGGATGAACGGACCGGCCAGGTAGCCCGCCCGGTAGGCCGCGTCGTACCCGGAGAGGTCCTCCCGGTCGCGGACCAGCGAGAGGATCCCGACCACGGCGAAGATCGCCGCCAGGGCGGACAGCGCGATCGCGCCGCCGCTCAGCTCCCGGGCCGGCTTCGGCTCGGGCGGCGGGGCGAGCAGCGCGCGAACCGGCTCCTCAAGCGGCTCCGTGGTGTCCGCGAGGGCCAGCGACACCGGGACGGACCGGTCGGACGCCTCGCACTGCGGGCAGGTGGCACTCATCCGGCGGGTCACTCCTGAGGGGCTGTGGGGAATCGGTGAACGCGTAGTACAGCACACGGGGCTGACCCTCCGTGCCACCGGGCCCGCGGCCACCGGCCGCCCGGCGCCCCGTCCGCTACGCGGTCCGGCCGAAGCAGCGCTCCAGCTCGTCCAGGTCGTAGAAGTAGCTGCCCTTCGAGACCGGCGCGCAGCCCGGCCGGAAGGCGGTCTGCTGCTCGTTGTAGAGCATCCGGACCAGGTAGTCGTCGCCCTTGCGGAAGAGGTCCCACTGGATGTTCGCGCCCATCGGGGCCACCGTCGCGCCGCGCCAGGCGTTGCTCGCGTAGGTGTACGGGGACGCCTCGGTGACCTGGGTCGTGCTGCCGGGCAGCCGCATCAGCGCGGCGAGCGGGATGATCTCCTCGGCATGGGTGAAGCGCAGCTCGGCGGCCGGACCGCCGGTGCCCGCCCGGCGGTTCTCGGCCTTGCGGAACAGGTCGTCGAGGAGCACTCCGGCCATCTTGTAGGTGATGTCCTGACCGGCGAAGCCCGGGCCCTTGGTGTAGTACTCCTCGGCGTTGTCGAGGTAGCCGAACCAGGCGGCCTCCTCGGAGCCGATGTAGCGGCCCAGGTGCCAGTCGCCCTCGTCGGTGAGGTCGGCGGTGACGCTGTACAGGTTGAAGACGGCCTGGGCCGCGTCGACCTCGTTCCCGGCGAAGGGGTAGCCGCCGGCCGCGAGGCGGTCGACGAACGGCCCGGTGAAGATCCGCTCCAGCACCTTCCGGGCCGCCCGGTGGCTGCGCGGCTGGTCCCGGACCGCCGCGAGGGTGGCCGCCAGCCGCGGGTCCTTCTTGACGTAGTCGGTGTAGTCCTTGTTCACGGCGGACTTGTGGAAGTAGAGCAGGTCGGTGTCGGTCCGGGCCGGGTCGACGGCCTTCGCCAGCGCCGGCTCGCCCGCCAGCAGGCCCTTGGTGAACTCGGTGCCCGAGTCGACCGCCCGGGGCTGGCCGGAGCTGACCACGTCGATCCGGTCCGGGCCCGCCGGGTCGTCGGCCCCGGCGGCGATCCGCCGGAAGAGGCCGGGGAGCCGCTGCTCCATCCGCTCGGCCGTGTCCTGGAGCGCCCGCCGGCCCTGCCCGGTCAGCGCCCCGTAGCCCACCTTCGCGTTGGCGTCCAGCAGCGCCCGCACGTCCGGGCCGAAGCCCTTGCCCACCCGGGTCAGCGCACCCTCGTCGGCGGCCTGCTGCCAGAGCTTCACCAGGAGGTCGCCGTCCTCGCTGTCGCTGAGCGCGCGGGCGCCGTGCCGGGAGACGGTCTGGGTGAAGACCGCGGTGTAGCCGTCCGGTGCCTGCTGCAGGCTACGGACGCTCTGCAGCGGCCGGTAGGGCGCCTTGGTGGTGGCGCCGGCCGGCGTACCGAAGGCCGGGCCCGCCGCCGGGCCGCCGTGCGCCTGGGCGGGGACGGCCACGGCCAGGGACAGCAGCGCGGAAGCGGCCAGCGCCACGGTGGAGGTGAGGGTGCGTCGCATGGGGGGTCCAGGGGTCGCTCGGGAACGGGAGAGCCGGGCCGATCCCACTCGATCCGCGTGACCTCCGGGCGTCCCGCGCGTGTCGGCCCGGTGCACAGGCGGGCAACTCACCCTCGCCGGCGGCGGCCGGACGGCGGGCCCCGCCGGGCCGCGCACCGCTTGCTGTGGCGGGTGGCGCGGGCGCGCGAGTACGGTTCACCACGTGCCCAGTTCTCCCGCAGGACGACACCCGGACCGTCGGACGGCCGCGGCCGGGACCGGGTGAGCGGCGTGCCGCTGGCCGTCGACCCGACGAGCGGGGACTCCCTGCTCGCCGCCTTCGGCGCGCTGGCCGTACTGGTGGTGGTGTTCGCCGAGTCGGGACTGCTGGTGGTGGGGTTCTTCCTCCCCGGTGACACCCTGCTGCTGCCCGCCGGGGTGCTCTGCGCCGCCGGCAGCCGCTCCGGGCCCCACCTGTCGCTCTGGCAGGTGATGCTCTGCGCCGCGGTGGGGGCGGTGGCCGGGGCCCAGGTGGGCTTCCTGCTCGGGCGCCACGGCGGCCGGCCGGCGCTGGCCCGCAGCCGCAGCGGGCGGCTGAAGTCGGCGGCGGCCCGGGGGGAGGCGCTGCTGCGCCGCTACGGGTACCGGAAGGCGATCGTCCTGGGCCGCTTCGTGCCGCTGGTCCGAACGGTGCTCAGTCCGCTGGCGGGCATGCTGGACGTGCCCACCCGGACCTTCACCGTGTGGCAGATCGTCGGCGGCGTGCTCTGGTCGCAGAGCCTGGTGCTGCTGGGGTACTGGCTGGGCGCCGCCGTCCCCGGGATCGAGAGCTACCTGTGGCTGCTGGTGGGCGGCGTCGTGGTGCTCTCGCTGCTACCGCTGCTACTGAACTCCCGCAAGGGGTCGGACCGGGGCTGACCGCCCGGCCGGCGGTCCACCCGGGCAGGCCGGGCGGACCGGGACGGCTCAGGTGGAGCGGGACGGCTCGGGCAGGCCGGGCGGACCGGGACGGCTCAGGTGGAGCGGGTGCCGGCCTCGGCGGCCTGGGCGCAGTCGGGGTGGCCCCAGCCGTCCGGGTTCTTGGCGATCGGGTCGCCGACGGCGTACGGGCGACCGCAGCGGCAGGAGCCGGGGAACTTGGCCTTGGTCCGGCCCCCGGCGGACTTGGCGTCCGCCCGGCCGCCGGTCCGCTTGGCGGCCGGGGCCCCGGCCTGCCGGGACCCGGCCGACGGTGCGGCGTCCGCGCGGGGGGCGGGCAGCGGCGCGTCGACGGAGGTGCCGCTCGCCGGCTGCTGGGCCACCGCCGCGTCGCTCGCCGCCCGGTCGGCGACGGCGTTCAGCGGATCGCCGTCGACCTGGTGCGCGGGGACGTAGACGAACTCGACGTCGCGCCCGGCCAGCAGCGCGTCGATCGCCACGATCAGGTCCTTGTTGGCGACCGGTGTCCCGGCGGCGGTCTTCCAGCCCTTCCGGCGCCAGCCGGGCAGCCACTGGGTGACCGCCTTCATCGCGTACTGGGAGTCCATCCGGACCTCCAGCGGCACTCCCGGCCGGACCGCGCCCAGCAGCTCCTTCAGCGCGGTCAGTTCGGCGACGTTGTTGGTCGCGCGGCCGAGCGGCCCGGCCTCCCAGCGCTGCGGCCGGCCGTCGGCGTCGGCGATGACCCAGGCCCAGGCGGCCGGACCGGGGTTGCCCTTCGAAGCGCCGTCACAAGCGCCGATGATGCGTTCTGCCATGCGGCGATCATGCCAGTGCGCCGCGGGTCCGCGCACATGCCGGGCGCCCGGAACTCCGGGCGGCCCGGGCAGCGGACGGCCACCGACCGGGCGGCCCGGCGATCGTGCCGGGGTCGGGCGGCTCGCCGCAGGGGCGCGGGGCGCGGTCCGGTGGAGGGTTGACGAACGATCACGTGGGGTAGTGGCCCGGTCACCATTCGCATCCCACCCAAGGGGCAGCAGCATGGCCGAGCAGGCCGACCTCATCTTCCACGGCGGCGACATCGTGACCGTCGCCGAAGGGCCGGCGCCGGAGGCCGTCGCGGTCAAGGACGGGCTCATCGTCTTCGTCGGCGGCCTCGACGAAGCGGTCGACGGCTGGCGGGGGCCTCGGACGCGGCTGCGCGACCTCGCGGGACGGGCGCTGCTGCCGGGGTTCGTCGACGCGCACGGGCACCTCGGCGGGATCGGGCTGCAGGCGACCATCGCCGACCTGCTGGCCGCGCCCGACGGGGACGTCGCCGACCTCGCCACGCTGAAGGAGAAGCTGCGGGCCTGGGCGGAGGGCCCGGTGGGCCGGGACTCCGACTGGATCATCGGCTTCGGCTACGACGACGCGATGCTCGCCGAGGGCGTCCACCCGACCCGTGACGACCTCGACGAAGTCTCCACCAGCCGCCCGGTGCTGGCCATCCACCAGTCCTTCCACCTGGGCGCGGTGAACAGCCTGGGCCTGGAGCGGCTGGGGTACGGCGCCGCCACGCCGGACCCGGAGGGCGGGGTCATCCGCCGCCGGGAGCTCGCGGTACCGCCCTCCTACGGCGAGCCCGACGGGGTGCTGGAGGAGAAGGCCTTCAATCCCGCCTCGGAGCTGGCGATGGCGGGCCTGCCCGAGGCCGCGCTGCTGGCCCTGTTCATCGAGGGCGCGGAGTCGGCGGCGCGGTTCGGCTTCACCACCGTGCAGGAGGGCGGTACCAGCCCGGCCAACCTCAAGGCGCTGCGGGACACCGCCGCCGCCGTGCCGTTCAAGATCGACGTGGTCGCCTACGTCAAGGCCGACCTGCTCGCCGACGCCCCGGAGGACGACCCGGTCGGCGCGAGCCGGGGGTACGTCGACGGGGTGCGCGCGGCCGGTGTGAAGCTGGTCCTGGACGGCTCGCCGCAGGGCCGCACCGCCTGGCTCACCGAGCCGTACCTGACCCCGCCGGCCGGACTGCCCGACGACTACCGCGGCTACCCCGCGATCGAGGACGACAGCACCGTCCTGAAGCAGGTCGGCACCGCCTACGCCCGGGGCTGGCAGGTCCTCGCCCACGTCAACGGGGACGCCGCGATCGACCAGTTCCTCAAGGCGGTCGAGGGCGCCACCGAGCTGACCGGCTCCGCCGACCGGCGGACGGTGGCGATCCACGCGCAGACCGCCCGCCGGGACCAGGTCCGGGAGTTCGCCCGGCTGGGCGTCATCCCGTCCTTCTTCTCCATGCACACCTACTACTGGGGCGACTGGTACCGGGGCACCGTCCTCGGGGAGGAGCGGGCCGCGACCATCTCGCCGGCCCGCTGGGCGCTGGACGAGGGCCTCGCCTACACCTCGCACCACGACGCCCCGGTGGCGCTGCCCAACTCGATCGCCATCCTGTCCAGCCAGGTGACCCGGCGCAGCCGGACCGAGGGCGTGGTGGTCGGCCCCGAGCAGTGCGTCGACGCCCTGGACGCCGTGCGCGCGATCACCGTCAACGCGGCCCGCCAGTACTTCGAGGAGGACCGCAAGGGCACCATCGAGGTCGGCAAGCTCGCGGACCTGGTGATCCTCAGCGCCAGCCCGCTGGCCGTCGACCCCGAGGAGATCAAGGACATCACCGTCGTCGAGACCATCAAGGCCGGCCGCACCGTCCACCCCGCGCCCGCCGGGGCGCTCCGCGCCACCGCGCTTCCCGACACGCCCCGGGCACCCGAGTGGGGGTGCGGCTGCTGACGGGCCGACACCTCACCGGCCGTGCCCGCGGACCGGCCGGGGCGCGGGCCGGGGCGCGGGCCGGTCGGGCCCGGCCTCGGCCTGCCCCAGGTGGCCGTTCAGCCGGTTCAGCATGTCGAACAGCCGGAGGCGCTCCTCGCCGGACAGCGGGGCGAGGACTTCGTCGTCGGCGGCGGCCAGGTCCGAGTTGATCCCGGCCGCCGCCGACCGGCCCGGCGCGGTGAGGTCGACGTGCACCCGCCGGCGGTCGGCCGAGGAGCGGGTGCACGTGACGTACCCGGCGACGACCAGGTCGTCGACCACCTTGATCACGTCACTGGAGCCGATCTCCAGCCGGGCGGCCAGCTCGCCCTTGGAGTGGCTGCCCTCCTCCTCCAGTGCGCAGAGCACCATCACGTGCCAGAGCCGGAGCCCGCGGCGCTCCGCCTGGGTCGCGAGGCGTCGACGGGCGGCCTGGCCGGTGCGGGACATGAGAAAGCTGCTCAGTGTCAGCAGCCCTGGTGCGGAGGGATTCATCCGGTCAGCCAATCTTCACCGGGACACGGGCCCGGACGGGAGCCGTTGCACATGCGGGGCGGAGCCGCCGCCGGCCCGGACGTCGGCCACGGCCGGCGGGTCGTGGGACCCGCCGCCGGGGAGCAGCCGATCGGCGTGCGCGCGTCCGCACGGGGGCGCGGGACGGGCCTCGGCCACCCCGGCCGGCCCGTGACCCGGGACCGATCGACATAAGGTTAGCCTCGCCTCACTAATGAAGTCACGTCAAGGATCCCTCGGCGGCCGAAGGAGTGTCGAGGGAATCCGGGACAGCGAGCCCGGCGGGGGCTTCAGGGCGAGCCGCGCACCACGACCTGCGCAGGCCGCGCCGGGCGAGGCACCCCGAGCCGCACCCCGGCACCGCTCGCATTCCGGGGCACACCCACCCTGGTCGCCCCCGGGAAACATGGTTAGGCTAGCCTTACCGAACTGTTGCGCTCAGCCCATTCGACCGACCTGCCCGCTCCCGGAGATCTCTCATGCCGACTTCCCCCGTGGACGCCCCCGCTCCGCCCGCCACCGACACGGGAGTCCGGGCCTCGGCCGGCCCCGACCGCACCGCGGAGTTCGACGGGCGCGTCGCGCTCGTCACCGGCGCGGCCCAGGGCATCGGCGCCGCGGTCGCCCGCCTGCTCACCGAGCGCGGGGCCCACGTCGTGGCCACCGACCGGCGGGCCGACGGCCCCGGGCTCGGCCTGCTGGACGTCACCGACGCCGCCGCCGTCGAGGCCGAGGTCGAGCGCGTGGAGCGCACGGTCGGCCCGATCGACATCCTGGTCAACGTCGCCGGGATCCTGCGCCCGGCCCTCGCCGTGGAGACCACCGACGAGGACTGGGCGGCCACCTTCGCCGTCAACACCACGGGGGTGTTCCACACCTGCCGGGCGGTCGGACGCCGGATGGCCGAGCGCGGCGCCGGCAGCATCGTCACCGTCGGCTCCAACGCCGCCGGGGTGCCGCGCACCACGATGGCCGCCTACGCCGCCTCCAAGGCCGCCACCGCGATGTTCGTCCGCTGCCTCGGCCTGGAGCTCGCCCGGTCGGGCGTCCGCTGCAACCTGGTCTCCCCCGGCTCGACCGACACCGAGATGCAGCGCTCCCTGTGGCGCGACGACGCCGCCGAACAGCGCGTCATCGACGGCGACCCGGCCAGCTACCGGGTCGGGATACCCCTCGGCCGGATCGCCGACCCCGAGGACATCGCCGAGGCCGTGGTGTTCCTGGCCGGCGACCGGGCCCGGCACATCACCATGCAGGACCTCTACGTCGACGGCGGCGCCACCCTGCGCGCCTGAGCCGTCCTCTCCCCCGCACTCGATCCACCGGTCGGACGATCCACCGGGCAGAGCCGATCCCGCCTTTCCGAACGGAGCAGCATGACCACAGTGAACGAGACCGGCGGCACCACCGCGGACCACCGCGTCGGCGGCGCCCTGCTGGCCGCCTACCGCCCGGGGCCCGACCGGGCGTTCTTCGCCGGTCCGAGACGGACGCTGCTCGCCACGGGCAGCCGGGCGGCCGTCCCAGATCCCGCCGAGGCCACCCGCCTGCTGCGGAAGGCGCGCACCCCGGAGCGGCCCGACCCGCTCGTGGTCGGCGCCGTCCCCTTCGCCCCCGGCCGCCCGGCCGCGCTCTTCATACCCGACCGGACCCAGTGGGCCCAGCCGGTCCACGACGACCCGCTGCTGCGGCTCGCGCCCGGGGACCGCACCGGCCCGGTCTGGACCAGCCGTGCCGTCCCGGCCCCCGAGGGCTACCGGGACGCCGTCGCCGACGCCGTCCGGATCCTCGCCGCGGACGGCGAACTCAGCAAGGTCGTCCTCGCCCGGACCCTGGAACTGTCCACCCCCGGCGGCGCCGACCTCCCGGCCATGCTCCGCCGGCTGATCCACCGTGACCCGCACGGCTACACCTTCGCCGTCCCCGGCCAGGGCAGCGCGACCCTGGTCGGCGCCAGCCCCGAGCTGCTGGTCTCCCGGCGCGGCACCGCCGTCACCTCCAACCCGCTGGCCGGCTCGGCCGCGCGCAGCGCCGACCCGGTCGAGGACCGGCGGCGCGCCGCCGCCCTGCTGGAGTCCCCGAAGGACCTCGCGGAGCACGCCTTCGTGGTGGACGCCGTCCGGCGCGCGCTCGAACCCCACTGCTACGACCTGGTCGTGCCCGAGCAGCCGTCGGTGATCCGCACCGCCGCGATGTGGCACCTGTCCACGGTCGTCACCGGCACCCTGCGCGACCCCGCCACCAGCGCGCTCGACCTCGCGCTCGACCTGCACCCCACGCCGGCGGTCTGCGGGACGCCGACCGACCGGGCCCGCGCGCTGATCGGTACGCTGGAGCCCTTCGACCGCGGGTTCTACACCGGGGTGGTCGGCTGGGGGGACGCCGACGGCGACGGCGAATGGGTCGTCACACTCCGCTGCGCGGAGGCCGACGGGGACGGCCTGCGGCTGTTCGCCGGCGCCGGCGTCGTCTCGGGCTCCGTGCCGGAGCACGAACTCGCCGAGACCAGCGCGAAGTTCCGCACCTTTCTCCACGCCGCCGGACTGGGAGACGACAAGTGACCGACTGGCCCGAGGAGTACGTCCGCCGCTACCGGGCGGCCGGCTACTGGACCGACGAACTGCTCGACGAGATGGTCCGCCGGCACGCCGCCGAGCGGCCGGGGCAGATCGCGGTCGTCGACGGGGAGCGTCGGTGGAGCTACGCCGAACTCGACCGGCGGGCCGACCGGATGGCCACCGGGCTGCTGGCCCGGGGCATCCGCCGGGGCGAGCGGATCGTCCTCCAGCTCCCCAACGTGGCCGAGTTCTACGAGGTGTTCATCGGCGCGCTGCGCGCCGGGGTGGTGCCGGTGATGGCGCTGCCCGCCCACCGGCACGCCGAGATCTCCTACTTCTGCGAGTTCGCCGGGGCCCGCGCGCTGATCGTGGCCGACCGGCACGCCGGCTTCGACTACCGGGAGATGGCCGGCCGGGTCACCGCGGCGGTGCCCGCCCTCGCCGAGGTCTTCGTGGCCGGCGACCCGGGGCCCCACACCTCGCTGGACGACCTGCGCGCCGACGAGCCCGCCCCGGTCCAGGACCCTCCCGCCGCCACCGACCTGGCCTTCCTCCAGCTCTCCGGCGGCAGCACCGGTCTGCCCAAGCTGATCCCCCGCTACCACTTCGACTACCTGTACAGCGTCCGCGAGTCCGCCGCGATCTGCGAGCTGAGCGCGGAGACCGTCTACCTCTGCGCGCTGCCCGCCGCGCACAACTTCCCGCTCAGCTCCCCCGGCAGCCTCGGCGTCTTCCACGCCGGCGGCCGGGTGGTCCTCGCCCCCGAGCCCAGCCCGGCCACCGCGCTGGCGCTGATCGAGAGCGAGCGGGTCACGCTGACCGGCGTCGTCCCGCCGCTCGCCCTCGCCTGGGCCAACGCGGCGCCCGGCGCCGGCCGGGACCTCTCCAGTCTGCGCCTGCTCCAGGTGGGCGGGGCCAAGCTCAGCGAGGAGGCCGCCCGCCGGCTCGGTCCCGCGCTCGGCTGCGCCCTCCAGCAGGTCTTCGGCATGGCCGAGGGCCTGGTGAACTACACCCGGCCCGAGGACCCGCAGGACACCGTGCTGACCACCCAGGGCCGTCCGATCTCCCCCGCCGACGAGGTGCGGGTGGTCGACGACGAGGACCGCGACCTGCCCGACGGCGCCACCGGCCACCTGCTCACCCGCGGCCCGTACACCATCCGCGGCTACTGGAACGCGCCCGGGCACAACGCCACCGCCTTCACCGGGGACGGCTTCTACCGCACCGGCGACCTGGTCCGCCGGACCGCCACCGGCCACCTGGTGGTCGAGGGCCGGGCCAAGGACCAGATCAACCGGGGCGGCGAGAAGGTCGCCGCCGAGGAGGTCGAGAACGTGCTGCTCGCCCACCCGGCCGTCCACGACGTGTCCGTGGTCGCCGTGCCCGACGAGCACCTCGGCGAACGCAGCCGGGCCTACGTGATCCTGCGCCCCGAGGCGCCCCGCCCGCGCGTCGTCGAGCTGAAGGCCTTCGTGCGCGCCCGCGGCCTGGCCGACTACAAGGTGCCCGACCTGGTCGAGTTCGTGACCGAGTTCCCGCAGACCGGCATCGGCAAGGTCAGCAAGAAGGACCTCCGCACCACCACCTCCTGACGCTCCGCCCCGGAAGAGAGCAAGTCCAGACACCATGGCTCTGCCCACCATCGCCCCGTACGATCCCCCGCGGGTCGACCAGCTCCCCGCGCCCAAGGTCCCGTGGCGGGTCGACCCCGCCCGGGCCGTCCTGCTCGTCCACGACCTGCAGAACTACTTCCTGTCCGCGTTCCCCGCCGAGGGCCCGCCGCTGGCCCCGGCCCTCGCCCGGACCGCCCAGGTCCTGGAGTACGCCCGCGGGAACGGCGTGCCCGTCGTCTACTCGCACCAGCGCGGTGGGCAGACCCCCGAGCAGCGCGGCCTCCAACTGGACTTCTGGGGGCCCGGGTTGCCCGCCGACGCATGGGCGCAGGCCGTCCCGGAGGCGGTCGCCCCGGCCGAGGGCGACACCCTGCTGCTCAAGTGGAAGTACAGCGCCTTCGCCCGCACCGAACTGGCCGACATCCTGGCCCGGTCCGGCCGCGACCAACTGGTGCTGGTCGGCGTCTACGCCCACATCGGCGTGCTGATGACGGCGGCCGACGCCTGGAGCCGCGACATCCAGGCCTTCGTGGTGGCCGACGCCACCGCCGACTTCTCCGCCGAGAAGCACCTGGAGGGCCTGCGCTGGGCCGCCGAGAAGTGCGCCGTCGTGCTGACCACCGACCAGCTCCTGGAGGCCTCGTGACCGCGCCCGAGGAGTCCGGGCGGCTCTACGCCGACCACGTGACGCTGCGCTACGGCGACCGCGCCATCGCGACCGACCTGTCGATCGGCGTGCCGGACGGCTCCTTCACCGTCATCGTCGGCCCCAACGCCTGCGGCAAGTCCACCCTGCTGCGGGCGTTCGCCAGGCTGCTCAAGCCGGCCGCCGGCCGGGTCCTGCTGGACGGCGAGCAGATCAGCGCGCTGCCCTCGAAGGAACTCGCCCGCCGGCTGGGCCTGCTCCCGCAGAGCTCCACCGCGCCCGACGGCATCACCGTGGCCGACCTGGTCTCCCGCGGGCGCTACCCGCACCAGGGGCTGTTCCGGCAGTGGTCCAGGGAGGACGACCGGGTGGTCGCGGAGTCGATGGCCGCCACCAACGTCGCCACCCTCGCCGCCCGCTTCGTCGACGAGCTCTCCGGCGGCCAGCGCCAGCGGGTCTGGCTGGCGATGGCCATCGCCCAGCAGACCCCGCTGCTGCTGCTCGACGAGCCGACCACCTTCCTCGACATCGCCCACCAGGTCGAGGTCCTCGACCTGTGCGCCCGGCTCCACGAGGAGCAGAACCGCACCCTCGTCGCGGTGCTCCACGACCTCAACCAGGCCGCCCGCTACGCCAGTCACCTGATCGCCATGCGGGACGGCGCGGTGGTGGCCCAGGGCCCGCCCGGCGAGATCGTCACCGCCGAACTGGTCGAGAAGGTCTTCGACCTGCCCTGCCAGGTGATCGAGGACCCGCAGACCGGTACCCCGCTGGTGGTCCCGATGGCACCCGGACACCGGTCGAGGACCAGGTGAGCCGCACCGGTACCGGAACCCTGCCGGTACGGCGGGCGACGGCGGCCGACGCGGCGGCGCTCTTCGCGCTCTCCGAGCCGTCCATGGCCTCGGGTGAGCTGCGCCGCCGCCGGCCGGCCGACTACCGCTCGCCGGAGGACCGCTTCCTCCTGGTCGACGGCCCGTCCGGACCGGACGGCTGCGTGGCACTGCGACTGCTCGCCCCCGAGCTCCCGGCCCACCCCGCCCCGGGGCTGGTGCACAACTTCTGCGTCCGCGAGGGCCTGCGCGGCGCGGGCCTCGGCTCGCAGCTCCTGGACGCCCTGCTGGACGAGGCCGGGCGGCACGGGGTGCGCACCCTCGTCACCGCCAGCACCGGCGGCGGAGCGCTCTTCCGCCGCTACGGCTTCGAGGAGATCCCGGCCGCGCTCGCACCGCGGGCCTGGGCCGGCCGGCTGGACCCGGCCCGCCGCTCCCTGGTCTTCCTCAGGACGCTGGAGGGCTGAGACCGCCGCCGTAGCGCCGAAGTCCCCGGGCCCGTGATCGGACCCGGGGACTTCGGCTGTGCGGGGTCAGCCGCGCGAGGCCCGCCACTGACCGGCGATCAGCCAGACCAGGTAGCAGCCGCCCACCACGCCGGTGAACACACCGACCGGCAGCTGGGTGGGGGCGAGCAGGCGCTGCGCCGCCAGGTCGCTGACGGCCAGCAGCACCGCGCCCAGCAGCGCGGAGCCCACCAGGTTGGGGCCGGTGGCCCGGGTCAGCCGGCGGACGGCCTGCGGGGCGATCAGCGCCACGAACGGGACCGGGCCGGCCGCGGCGGTGGCGGCGGCCGTCAGCGCGACGCCGATCAGCACCAGCCGGATCCGCACCCGCTCGGTGCGCACCCCGAGCGAGGAGGCCGCGTCGTCGCCCATCTCCAGCATCCGCAGCGGGCGGCCGAGCAGCACCGCCGCCGGCAGCAGGACGGCCAGCGCGAGCGCCATCGGCCCGCAGTGCTCCCAGCCCCGGGCGTTGAGGCTGCCGGTCAGCCAGACCGCCGCGCTCTGCGCGTCGCTGAACGAGGCCCGGGCGATCAGGTAGGCGTTGAGCGAGGAGAGCAGCGAGCTGACCCCGATGCCGACCAGCACCAGCCGGTAGCCCTGGGTGCCGCCGCGCCGGGCCAGCAGGTAGACCAGGAACGCGGTGACCAGCCCGCCCGCCACGGCGCCGAAGGCGACGGTGGCGGCGCTGCCGCCGATCACCAGGATGACCGCCAGCGCCCCGGTGGCCGAGCCGACCGTGAAGCCGATGACGTCCGGGCTGCCCAGCGGGTTGCGGGCGAGCGTCTGGAAGAGCGCGCCGGCCAGGCCGAGCGCGGCGCCCACCAGCAGGGCGGTCAGCAGCCGCGGCAGCCGCACCTCCATGACGATGTAGCGGTCCGCGCGGACGCCGCCGCCGGTGAGCACGTCGATCACGTCGGAGACCGGCAGCGGGTAGTCACCGGCCGTCAGCAGCCAGGCGCAGACGCCGAGCAGCGCGAGCACCAGCAGCCCGCCGACCACCGTCGCCCGCCGGTGCCAGCGCAGCGAGCGCCCGCCGGGCAGCCGCAGCGCGCGCAGCGGGACGGGGGGCCGGGCGGCGGGCCCGTCCGGCCCGGTCACGACGGGTGGGGCGGGCCGGGGGACCGTCAGGGGGCTGTTCACAGGTGGGCGATCCTTCGGCCGCGGACGAGGGCGATGAAGAGCGGCGCGCCGATGAAGGCGGTGACCACGCCGGCCTGGAGCTCCGCCGGGTGCAGGAGCACCCGGCCGAGGACGTCCGCGCCGACCAGCAGCACCGGGGCCAGGACCGCCGAGAGCAGCATGATCCAGCGCTGGTCCGGGCCGCAGACGTGGCGGGCGAGGTGCGGAACGGCCAGGCCGACGAAGGCGATCGGGCCGACCGCCGCGGTGGCGGCGCCGCACAGCAGCGTGACGGCGACCAGGCTGAACGCCCGGGTGCGGGCCGGGTGGGCGCCCAGCGCGTGCCCGGCGTCGTCGCCGAGGGCGAGGGCGTTCAGCGGACGGCCGAGCAGCAGGGCGAGCGCTCCGCCGGCCGCCAGGAACGGCAGCACCTGACCGAGCACCGCGGAGTCGACGCCGGCCAGCGTGCCGACCTGCCAGAACCGGAACCGGTTGAGGGTCAGCGGATCGAGCAGGATCAGGCCGTTGACGAAGGCGGTCAGCACGGCGGTGACGGCGGTTCCGGCCAGCGCGAGGCGCGCGGGGGTCGCCGAGGCCCGCCCGCCGCCACCGAGGATCTGCACCACCAGGGCCGCGACGGCGGCGCCCGCCAGGGCGAACCAGATGTAGGAGTGGAAGCTCCGCAGGTCGAACAGGGCCGTTCCGGCCGCGACGGCCGCGGCGGCGCCGCCGTTGACGCCGAGCAGGCCGGGGTCGGCCAGCGGGTTGCGGGTGAGCGCCTGCATCATCGCGCCGGCGACCCCGAGGGCGGCGCCGACGGCGATGCCGAGCAGCGTGCGCGGGATCCGCGCGTGGTGCACCACGATCCAGTCCTCGGACGTGGGCTCGTGGTGGAACAGGACGTGCAGGACCTGGCCGGGCGGGATGTAACGGGCGCCGATCGCGATGCCCGCGAGGGCGAGCAGGGCCAGCAGCACCAGTGCTCCGAGGAGCCAGGCCAGCCGCCGGCCGGTGCCGATCCGCCCGGGCGGGGTGGTCTTCGCCCCGGCCGCGGCGGGAGCCGCGGCGCGCGGCACAGTGGCGGTCGTCATGCGTGCTCGTGCTCGCCCTCGTGGTGGTCGTGGTTGGCGACGCCACGCTTCCAGTAGCCGTCCACGTCGACCTGGTGGCGGTCCAGGCCGCGCTCCGCCCGCAGGTGACGGCGGATCGGCTTGAGCGCGTTGGCCTCACCCGCGACCCAGGCGAAGCCCAGGCCGGGCGGCAGCTGCGCCGCGCGGACGGCCCGCTCCAGCAGGTCGGTGCTGCCGGCCGGGGCGTCGCCGCGGTGCAGCCAGGTGACGGTCGCGTCGGTGGCGGTCTCGAAGACCTGCTCGTGCTCGGGCCCGGGCACCTCGGCGAAGGCGATCACCTTGACGCCGGCGGGGAGCATCTCCAGCCAGCGGCCGAGCGCCGGGATGGCGGTCTCCTCGGCCGCGAGCAGGTACCAGTCGTGGACGAAGGGGATCTCCTCCGACCCGCGCGGGCCCAGGACGCCCAGCCGCATGCCGGGTTCGGCGGCCTCGGCCCAGCTGGAGCCGACGCCGGTGCCGTGCAGCACCATGTCGATGTCGAGCTCCTGCTCGGCCCGCCGGTAGTGGCGCACGGTGTAGTCGCGGGTGATCGGCTCGACCGGAGCGTCCATCCAGGTGTCGTTCTCGACCACCGGCGCGACCGGCAGGGCGGCCCCGTCCTCGGCGAAGCAGAGCTTCACGTGGTCGGTCGGGGCCTGCTCGCAGAAACCTTCGAGGTCGGGACCGCCGAAGGTGACCCGCACCGTGCCGGGCGTGACCCGGGTGACCCGCCGGACTTCCAGCAGGCGGTACTTGAGCGGGTGGCGAACGATCCGCATGCGCGGCGGCGCGGTTTCGGTGGTCATCGGTCAGCCCAATCCGGTGGGAGGTGTGCGCAGGCCGGGAGGCGCGGGAGCCGCCCCCCGGTGAACGGGGAGCGGCACCAGCACTCACTTCCGATTAGGTTAGCCTAACCTCGTATTGTCAGACCAGTCGCGTCGCCCCGATCGCCAGTCCACCTGCCGGTTCGTCACCGACCAGGTGGCCGCCGTCCAGCCGGACGACGCGGGGCAGCCGCGCGATGGTGGCCGGCCGGTGCGCGATCACGATCAGCGTGCAGTCCGCCCGCAGCTCGTCCAGGGCGTGCTCCAGCCGGGCCGCGGTGGCCGGGTCGATGTCGGCCGTCGCCTCGTCGAGGACCAGGACGGCCGGGTCGGCCAGCACCGCGCGGACCAGGCCGAGGATCTGCCGCTCCCCCGCCGACAGGTTGCCGCCGCGCAGCCCGACCTCCGCGTCCAGACCGCCCGGCAGTTCGGCGAGCCAGGCCCGCAGGCCCAGCTGGTCGACCGTCCGCTCGATGGCCGCCCGGTCCGGTGCGCCCTGGACCAGGGCCAGGTTCTCGGCCACCGTGCCGGTGACCATCCGGACCTCCTGCGGCACCAGCACGATCCGGCGGCGCAGCTCCGCCTCGGGCACGGCCGCGAGGTCGGTGCCGGCGAAGCTGACGGTGCCGGAGTCCGGGTGGTAGAGGCCGCAGAGCAGCTTGGACAGCGTGGTCTTCCCGGAGCCGGTCTCACCGACGACCCCGGTGCGGCTCCCCTCGGGGAAGTCCAGGCTGATCCCGTGCAGGGTGCGGCCGTCCGCCCGGTAGGCGTACTCGACGCCCTCGCAGCGCAGGTCGCCCCGGGCCGGCAGGGCGGCGGCGACCGTCTTCGGGCGGTCCGCGGGCGCGGTCGCCGCCAGCAGGTCCAGCAGCCGGGCCAGGCCGGTGCGCGCCGTCTGCACCTCGCCGACCAGCTGCGAGAGGTCGGCGAAGGAGTCGAAGAGGTTGCGGCTGGCGAGCACGAAGACGACCACGGCGTCGATGGTCAGGGTGCCCCGCACGACCAGCCAGCCGCCGACCAGCAGCAGCACCACGAGGGCCAGACCCTCGATCAGGCTCACCAGGTCGATCCGGTTCTCCACCCGCAGCGCCCGGCGGGCGGCGTGCACCGCCCGGGTGTTCTCGCCGTCGAAGCGGCGCGTCCACCCGGCCAGGCCGCGCGAGGTCTGGAGGGCCTCACGGGCGGTCAGGGTCTCGGAGAAGGTGGCCGCGACGGTGGCCTCCGCGCCGGCCTTGGCGCCGAAGGCCGCGCCGGCGTCGCGCTGGAACCAGCGGGTGACCAGCAGGGTCAGCGGGACGAAGACGACCAGCTGGACGAGGAGCAGCACCCAGGAGTACCAGGCCAGCATCACCAGGGTGAAGACCAGGGTCGCCACCGAGGCGACCAGGCTGCGCAGGTGCAGCCGGACGAACGCGGCCAGCGCGGCGACCTCACCGGTCGAGCGGCGCAGCAGCTCGCCGCTGCGGTGGGTCTCCAGGAAGCGCAGCGGCGCGGTCGCCAGGTTCTCCACGCACTGCTCGCGCAGGGTGCGGACGACCTGCTCGCCGCCCTGGATCAGCAGCAGTTCGCCGACCCGGGCCAGCACCAGCTGGCCGACCGCGAACACGGCGAGCAGCAGGACGGCCAGGCCGAGGCCGCCGCGGTCCTCGTGGTCGAGCGCGTAGGCGGCCACGCCGACCAGCGGGGCGACGGCGACCAGCGCGGCGGAGTCGGCGAGGCCGACCAGCAGCGCGACGACGAGCCGGGCCCGGTGCGGGCGCAGGTACGGCGCCGCCCGGCGCAGCACCCCCCGGTGGTCCGCCTCGTCCTGGAGCAGGGGCTGCTCAGCCATGGGCCGCCTCCGCGGTGGTCGCAGTCATGGCGCTCTCGGGCCTTTCGGTCGGGTCGGCTCCGGGGGTGCCGGGGGTCGTCGTGGCGGTGTCGTCGGACGCCTGGGAGCGCAGCCGGGCCACCCGGTCGGCGGCCTCCAGGACGGCGCCGCGGTGCGAGGCGAAGACGACCGTGCGGCCGGCGGCCCAGCCGCGCAGCCGTTCCAGCACGAGCTTCTCGGTCGTGGTGTCCAGCGCGGAGGTCGAGTCGTCGAGCAGCAGCACCCGGGGGTCGCCGAGCAGGGCACGGGCGATGGCCAGCCGCTGGACCTGGCCGCCGGAGAGGGCGGTGCCGCCCTCGCCCAGCTCGGTCAGGTAGCCGTCGGGCATCGCGGTGAGCTGGTCGTGGATGCCGGCGGTCCGACAGGCCTCGTGCAGCGCCGCGTCGTCGAACTCGCGGCCGAGCCGGAGGTTGTCGGCGACGGTGCCGGAGAGCAGGACCGGCCGCTGGGACACGTAGGCGATCCGCGAGCGGACCTCGTCCAGCCGGACGTCGCGCAGGTCGACGCCGCCGTAGGAGACGGTTCCGGCGTCCGGGTCGTCGAGGCGGACGGCGAGGCGCAGCAGGGTGCTCTTGCCGGAGCCGGTGGCGCCTTCCACGGCGACGAACTCGCCGTCCCCGACCGCCAGGTCGACCGGGCCGAGCACGGTCCGGCCGTCCCGGACGGCGGTGGCGCCGGCCAGCACCAGGGTGCCGGAGGCGGGCAGGTCCACGGCCCGGTCGGAGGCGGGTTCGGCGACCACCGGGCGGATGCACAGGGCCTCGTCGATCCGGGCGGCCGCGACGTCGGCCTGGCCGCGCTCCAGCAGACGGTCCACCAGGACCCGGGTGGCGAGGGTGATGATCGCCATCCAGGAGGTGTACGCGACCAGGTCGCCGACGGAGAGCCGCTGGTCGAGGACGGCCAGGCCGCCGATGCCGACGCCGGCCGCGACGGCGAGCCGGGGGACGAACGGCGCCACGGCCGCCCAGCCGGCCTCCACCCGGGCAGCGACGACGGTCCGGTCGGTGACGTCGGCGCTGGCGGTGTGGTGGCGGTCGACCAGGGGCCGGTGGCCGCCGGTGCCGCGCAGGCCGGTGCCCACCTGGAGCAGGTCGGCGACGGCGTCGGCGCGTTCGCTGTGGGCCCGGGAGAGCTCACCGCTGGCGGCGGCGAACCGCTTGGGGAAGTGGAGGTTGACCCAGACCAGGAACGGCAGGGTCGCCAGGGTGACCAGCAGCAGGGTCAGGTCGAGGGCGGCGAGGGCGGGCAGCAGGACCACGAAGGTGGTGGCCAGCACCACCCAGACGGCCAGGCCGTGCACCCACTCGCGGACCAGGTCGGTGTCGCGGGTCGCGCGCATGGCGAGGTCGCCGTGCCCGCGCGAGGCGAGCGCGGCCCGGTCGAGGCCGGAGAGGTGGCGCAGCAGTCGGCCCCTCAGGTCGGCGCCCACCTTGGCATCGGCGTAGCCGGCCCAGTACTGCCAGCCGTAGAGGCCGACGAACTGGACCGCGGCGGCGCCGGCGGCGGCGCCGGACCAGAGCAGCAGGGCGCCGCCGTCGCCGGGCTTGATGCCCTCGTCCAGGGCCTGGCTGACGCACCACGGCACGGCCAGGAGGGCGATCTGGCGGATCGCCGCCGCCACCATCGCCGCGGCCACCGTGGCCCGGTGGGGCCGCAGGGAGCTTCGCAGCAGGGCGCGGGCCCGACGGCGGCGCTCCGGGGAGAGTGCTCCGGGCGCCAGGTCCTCGTCCGCGAGGTCCTCGGCCGTCAGGCCGTCCTGGGGCCCCGCGGCGGGTTCCGTCTGTCGGTTGCTCACATCGCTCACTCGATCGCTCGCCCGTCTGGTCACTGATTCGAATACGGGGCGGGGGGACGGCCCGGTCGGGCCGTCCCCCCTGTGGTGGGTCAGACGCCGGCGGCGGCCGTACGGGCGACCAGGCCGGCCGGGCGCATGTCCGTCCAGTTGGCGTCCACGTAGGCGGTGCACGCCTCACGGCTGTCCTCGCCGTGCACGACCGTCCAGCCGGCCGGGATCTCGGCGAAGGCGGGCCAGAGGGAGTGCTGGTTCTCCGCGTTGACGAGCACGAAGTAACGGGCGTCGTCGTCCTCGAACGGGTTGGTGGCGCTCATGTCGTCTCCTTGGGGTAGTGGTCGGTGGACGGGCGGTCAGCCGGAACAGGCCGGCGTGCTCTCGGGCTCCTCGCCGAGCGAGGCCGTGACGAGACGGTCGACGAGGAACTCGGCGAGCGCCGCCACGGTCGGCCGGGCCAGCAGGTCGGCGAGGCCGAAGTCACCGGCGAACTCCGCCCGGATCCGCTGGAGCAGCGACATCGCGAGCAGCGAGTGGCCGCCGAGGTCGAAGAAGTTCTCGTCGATCCCGAGTGCGGGCAGGCCCAGCACGTCGGTGAACGCCGCGTGCACGGCCTGCTCGCTCGGGTACCTCGGTCCGCGCAGCGGTCCCGACGCGGTGAAGTCGGTGGCGCTGGGCGCGGGGAGGGCCTTGCGGTCGAGCTTGCCGTTGACGGTCAGCGGCAGCTCGTCGAGCACCACGAACGCCGACGGCACCATGTACTCGGGCAGCCGGGCGGCCAGCATACGCCGGACCGCGGCGGCCTCGATAAGGGTACCCTCACCCGGCACCAGGTAGGCGACCAGGCGCTTGACGCCGGGGGTGTCCTCACGGACCACCACGGCGGCCTGGGCCACGGCCGCCTCCAGGGCGATGGCGTCCTCGATCTCGCCGGGTTCGACCCGGTAGCCGCGGATCTTCACCTGGTCGTCGGCACGGCCGAGGAAGTCCAGCAGACCGTCCTGACGCCAGCGCACCACATCACCGGTGCGGTACATCCGGCC
>NZ_JBEXYC010000060.1:0-44296 GCF_040630835.1 Kitasatospora sp. NPDC005751 | reverse complement strand
TGGCACGCTGTTGAGTTCTCAAGGAACGGACACTTCCTTCGGACCGCCTTCCAGCGGGCCCTCCGGGCGCTTCGTTCTTTCGTGTTCCCAGCTTATCAGATCCTCGCGGCCGTTCTTACCGGCGCTTGTTTATCTGAATTCCCGCTGGGGGGATTTCCCTCGACTTCGCTCCGAAGCTTATCAAAGCTTTCGGTGTGCTCAGTTCCGGGGTTTACCTCGTCAAAGGGCGCGCACTTCGTGAAATGCGATCGCCCTGATTCGGCGGTGTCGTAGACACTAACGCCTCGGACCGGATGTTGTCCAACCAGTCCCAACCGTTGAAACCTACTAGCCCGCTCTTGCCACGTCAATGGTTTGACCGGGATGCGAGAAGAGTAGCAGGTCAGCGGCATGTCGATCACATCGGCTCAGGCCGCGACGGGCTGAAGGTCCGCCCGATCGGCCGCGTCCAGATCACCGGTCTCGCCATTCGCCGCGGCCTTCCGGCCCAGGACGAGGGCGTAGAACAGGAATGCGACCTCGGCCAGCGCACCGATCGTGATGCGGGCCCAGGTGGGCAGGCCGGAGGGAGTGACGAAGGCTTCCAGGACACCGGAGACCCCCAGCACCGTCGCGAGGCCGATGGCCATGCCGATGATGGACCGGCCCTGTTCCGCCAGGGCCGTCCCCCGGGTCCGCGGGCCGGGGTCGATGATGGTCCAGCCCAGGCGCAGGCCCAGCCCGCCGGCCACGAAGACGGCGGTGAGCTCCAGCAGACCGTGCGGAATGAGCAGACCGAGGAAGACATCGAGCCGGCCGGCCGAGGCCATCAGCCCGACCCCGAGGCCGAGGTTGAGGACGTTGCTCCACAGCACGAAGAGCACCGGAATGCCCAGCGCGATCCCGAACAGCAGGCACTGCACGGCGATCCAGGCGTTGTTCGTCCAGACCTGGGCCGCGAACGAGCTCGCCGGGCGGTCCGAGTAGTACGCCTCGTACTCGCCGCCGGGCCTGGTCATCTCCCGGAGCGTGTCCGGCGTGGCCAGGCTGTTCCGGACCTCCGGGTGGGTCGCGACCCACCACGCGATCACGGCGGTGGCGAGCAGCGAGAGCACGGCCACCGGCAGCCACCAGCGGCGCGAGCGGTAGAGCGCGGCCGGGAAGCTCACGCTGTAGTAGCGCGCGACGTCCCGCCAGCCGCTGGTGCGAGTGCCCGTGACGGCGTCGCGGGCCCGCGAGACCAGGCTGGTGAGCCGGCCCTCCAGGGTGGGGTCGGGCGCGGCGGCCTGCACCTTGGCCAGGTGACCGGTGACGCGCTGGTAGAGGGTGACCAGCTCGTCCGCCTCCTCGCCGGTGAGCCGGCGGTTCTTGGCGAGGGCGTCCAGCCGTGCCCACTCCCCCTGGTGGGTGGCGACGAAGACGTCCAGGTCCATGCGGCAGCTCCATGGTCGGCGCGGGGCGCGCGGGCAGGCGGGGTGCGGACAAGTGGGCCCAGCATGCCAGGGGCGGCGGCCACCCGGGCCGCCGGGACCTCCCTTCCCGAGCGGGTCCGCGGCCCCGTATGTTGACGACTGCAGATCACGGGGTCGTGGGGGCCGATCCGACGGCCTTCCCTCCCCGCGGACCGCGGACCATGAACCACCGACGGGAACGGACGGGTGTCTTGAGCGACCTGGTGACGGGCGAGGCGGTCGTCCTCGGCCTGCGCACGGCGAAGCTTCCGAGCCGGGCGCTGGCGACCGGGCTGGACCTGCTCGTACAGGGCGCCGCACTGGTGGTGACGTCCCTGGTACTGAGCTTCGCCCTGGTCGACCTCGACGGTGCGGCCCTCGCCGCCATCCTGCTCGGGCTGATGGTGTTCTTCCTGGTCGGCCTGCCCGTCATGGTCGAGACCCTCACCCGGGGGCGCTCTCTCGGAAAGGCCGCGCTGGGCCTGCGGGTGGTGCGCAGCGACGGCGGACCGGTGCGGTTCCGGCACTCGCTGGTGCGCGGGCTGGTCGGCTTCTTCGAGATCATCGTGCTGAGCGGGGTGCCGGCGGCGATCTGTTCGGCGGTCTCGGCCGACGGCAAGCGGCTGGGCGACGTCTTCGCGGGGACCCTGGTGGTCCGCGAGCGGGTGCCCGGGGGCGGCGGTGCGGCGAACGCGCTGCCGCCGGTGCACCCGCAGCTGCTGCAGGCGATCGGCGGCGAGCTGGTCGCCCTGGACCTCTCCGCCGTGCCGGAGCCGCTCTGGCTGGCGATCCGCCAGCTGCTCGGCCGGATCGGCGAGCTGGACCCGGCGGTGGCGCACCGGATGTCCGCCCGGCTCGCCGACGACCTCGCCGCGCGCACCGGCCACCCCGTCCCGTACGGGCTGCACCCGGCGGCGTACCTCGGCGCGGTGCTGACCGAGCGCCAGCGGCGGGAGTGGACCAGGGCCCAGGGCTACGGACTTCAGCACCAGCCGCGGCCCCACGTCCAGCCGCCCACGGCACCGGCCGCACCCGCACCCGCGATGCCCACGACACCCCCGGTACAAGCCCAGCCCCAGGCCCGACCCCAGCCCCAGCCGGCCCCCGCCCCGCAGCCGGCCCCCGGCACCGGATTCGCCCCGCCCGCCTGACCCGCGGGACAACCCGGGCGACCGCCCGCTACCGGCCGTCGAACTCGACCGGCCAGGCGTTCGGCGGCGACTCCAACTCCTCCAGCTCCACCCCCGCCGCGGCCAGCACCACGTCCCCCGCCAGGTGCACCACCTGCTGCTCGCCCGTCTCCAGGTCCGCCACCTGGTAGCGCTCGACCAGCAGCGGCCCCGAGTCCGTCGCGTGCGTCTCCACCGCCTCCAGCAGCCAGCCCTGGTCGAAGGTGCGCGGCGCCAGCACCGGATCGGTGAACGCGACCAGCCGCACCTTGGCGCTCGCCCCCTCCCGCAGCCGCAGCAGCCGGGCGGTGGCGACCAGGAAGGCCGGCGAGCGCCCGGCGAAGCCGTGGGCCCGGTCGTGCCCCTCCACCGCATGCTCCCCGGCCGGGTCGGCCGGGTCGGTGCGCACCCAGGCCACCCCGTCGACCGCCCCGCCGCGGACCTGCCAGCCGCCCGCCTTCAGCTCCGTCCGCAGCGGCCGGGCCCGGGAGTCCAGCGTGAGGTCGAGGGTGCCGAGAACCCGGCCCTCCGGCCCGTACGTCTTGGAGACGTACCGCCAGCCGGCCGGACCGGGCGCGCAGCTGAACCGCTCCTCGCCGAGCAGGACGTGGTCATGGGTGTCGTGGAGCGAGTACCGGCCATTGGGCATGCCCGAGAGCCTACGTGGACGATCACGGCCGTCCGGCATGCAACGTTCGGCGGGGGTGCCCGCATTAGGGGGTGGACGGCGCGGTTCGGCGCCGTCGGTACTACGGAAGGGGGGCAGGGATGGCGAAGACGGCACGCGAAGCGGAGTTCACCGAGTACGTGGCGTCCAGGAGCGGCTGGCTGCGCAAGGTCGCCTACTTGCTGTGCGGGGACTGGCACCGCGCGGACGACCTGGTCCAGGAGAGCATCACCAAGCTCTACGTGAACTGGCCACGGGCCGGACGGGTCGAGAACGTCGACGGCTACGCCCGCAAGGTGCTGGTCAACACGTTCCTCGCCGAGCAGCGGTCACCCTGGTGGCGGCGGACGACGCGCAACGGCACGGCGCCCGACACGGCGAGCGTGGGCGTCGACCTCGACGCCTCCCTCGACCTGCGCGAGGCGCTGGCCGCGCTGCCGCCGCGGCAGCGGGCCACCGTGGTGCTCCGGTACTACTGCGACCTGACGATCGACCAGGCCGCCGAGGTGCTGGGCTGCTCGTCCGGCAACGTCAAGAGCCAGACCTCGCGCGGTCTGGAGGCGCTCCGCGTCTCCCTCGCCGCCCGCCCCGCCACCGCAGAGAGGACGTCATGACGAACAACGAGTACCAGAACCTCACGGGGCGGTTGAGCTCGCTGGCCGACGAGCCCGCCCCGCCGTCCGCCGTCGACACCGCCTGGGCCGTCGTCCGCGGCCGGTCGCGGCTTCGCCGCCGGCGCGGGGCCGCGTGGGGCGCGGCGGCGGCGGTGACGGCGGCGGCGGTCCTGGGCGGTTCGCTGCTGACCCGGCCGGCCGGCGGGACCGCCACGCCGGAGGCGCCGGGCACGCTCGTCGCCGCGAGCTCCCCCCAGGTCTCGTCCGCCGCGCGCACGGGCACCGACCCCTTCTTCACCGAGGCGCGGTTCGGCTGGCTGCCGGACTCGCTGAACGCGGCGGGCGGCATCGGCTACGGCTACGCCGACGCGCTGGGCGCCGAGCACACGTCCGCCAAGGTGTGGACGAAGGGGCAGTCCACGCCGAACCTCTCGCTGTCGCTCGCGCCGGGGAACGCCGAGCCCGCGCACGTCGGCCGGCACACGGTGCCGGCTCCCCCGGTCGACGGGCGTTCGGCCCACTGGCTGGTCTCCGAGAACCCGCTGCCGGTCGACCCGGTGACCCTGTCCTGGGAGACGGCCTCGGGCCGGTGGGCGCAGCTGGACGCCTACGCGCCGAAGGAGGCCAAGCCGGAGGAGACGCTGCTGCGGATCGCGGCCGGGGCCCGCTTCGGGCGGACCGACCTCCCGCTGCCGGTCTACCTGACGGGGCTTCCGGCGGCGTTCAAGGTGTCGGCGGTGTCGTTGCTGCGGCCCTCGGCCGTCATCGACGAGCCCTGGCGGGTCAGCCTGGCGCTCACCGCCGAGAAGCTCTCGGTCGACGTCATGGTCCAGCCGGAGACCGCCGAGCCCGCGGTGGCTCCGCCGGGCGCCGACCCGCGCGAGTGCGAGGTGGACAAGGGCGTGCGGATCTGCGTGTCGACCCGCTCCGGGGCGAACCCGGCGCTGGAGGCGATCGGCGGGCTCCCCGGGCTGCTGGCGAAGATCAGGTCCGTGGGTGCCGACGAGGGCGCCTGGACGGTCGACGTCCTGCGCTGACCGGGCCCGGACGCGGCCGTGGCCGGCACTCCGCGAAGGGGCGCCGGCCACGGCCGTGTCACCTGATCAGTAGCGGTACTGGTCCGCCTTGTACGGGCCCTCGACCGGGACGCCGATGTAGTCGGCCTGGTCCTTGGTCAGGGTGGTCAGCTTCACGCCCAGCGCGTCGAGGTGCAGACGGGCGACCTTCTCGTCCAGGTGCTTCGGCAGCACGTAGACGCCGATCGGGTACTGCTCGGTCTTCGTGAACAGCTCGATCTGCGCGATCGTCTGGTTGGCGAAGGAGTTGGACATCACGAACGACGGGTGGCCGGTCGCGTTGCCCAGGTTCAGCAGGCGGCCCTCGGAGAGGACGATGATGGTGCGGCCGTCCTCCTTGCGCCACTCGTGGACCTGCGGCTTGACCTCGGTCTTCACGACACCCGGCAGCTGGGCCAGGCCGGCCATGTCGATCTCGTTGTCGAAGTGGCCGATGTTGCCGACGATGGCCTGGTGCTTCATCCGGGCCATGTGCGAGGCCATGATGATGTCCTTGTTGCCGGTCGTCGTGATGAAGATGTCGGCCGTCTCCACGACGTCGTCCAGGGTCGCGACCTGGTAGCCGTCCATCGCCGCCTGGAGCGCGCAGATCGGGTCGATCTCGGTGACGATGACGCGGGCGCCCTGGCCGCGCAGCGACTCGGCGCAGCCCTTGCCCACGTCGCCGTAGCCGGCGACGACGGCGACCTTGCCGCCGATCAGCACGTCGGTGGCACGGTTGATGCCGTCGATCAGCGAGTGGCGGCAGCCGTACTTGTTGTCGAACTTCGACTTGGTGACCGAGTCGTTGACGTTGATCGCCGGGAACAGCAGCTTGCCGTCGCGGTGCATCTCGTACAGGCGGTGGACACCGGTGGTGGTCTCCTCGGTCACGCCCTTGATGGTGGCGGCGACCTCGGTCCACTTGTTCGGGGTCTCGACCAGGGTGCGGTTGAGCAGCTCCAGGATGATCCGGAACTCGTCGTTGTCCGCGGTCGACGGGTCCGGCGCGGAGCCGGCCTTCTCGAACTCGACACCCTTGTGGATCAGCAGGGTGGCGTCGCCGCCGTCGTCCAGGATCATGTTCGGGGTCTGGCCGTTCGGCCAGGTCAGCGCCTGCTCGGTGCACCACCAGTACTCGTCCAGCGTCTCGCCCTTCCAGGCGAAGACCGGCACACCCTGCGGGTTCTCGGGGGTGCCCTCCGGGCCGACCGCGATGGCGGCGGCGGCGTGGTCCTGGGTGGAGAAGATGTTGCAGGAGCACCAGCGGACCTCGGCACCGAGGGCGGTGAGGGTCTCGATCAGCACGGCGGTCTGCACGGTCATGTGCAGCGAGCCGGTGATGCGGGCGCCGGCGAGCGGCTGCGAGGCGGCGTACTCGGCGCGGATCGTCATCAGGCCGGGCATCTCGTGCTCGGCCAGCTGGATCTCCTTGCGGCCGAACGGCGCCAGGGAAAGGTCGGCGACCTTGAAGTCACCGGTGATGTCGGTCGACATGCGTCTGCTCCTCGCTGATGGGGATGGGGCAAGGCCAAAGGTCCTGGGTGTGCGTCGCGGCACGGCGGGGACGCACGGGTGCGCGGCAACGCCGGGGCCACCGGATCCGCGGCGGGACCGGTTCCCTGCTGCTCAGCACAAACCGTCGGAGGACCTCTCTCCCTCGACCGGTACGCGCCCCCAGGGGACGGACCACCGATCGACCGCCATCAGCAGCGACGTTCTGGCTCTGGTGACGAATCTACACCGGCGGGCCCGGACGGCGGCTCGCTATGACCGTTTTTCAGCCCGCGCACCGCCGCCCCGGGGGTGCGGGTGCTCAGTGCGCGCCGGGCACCGGTCCACCGGGCGTGGCGTACGGGTCGTCGCCCTGCGCCTCCTTCTCGGCGCTGTACACGTCGGGCTCCAGGTAGATCGCCCGGGCGATCGGGACGGCCCGGCGGACGCGGATCTCGGCGGCGTCGATGGCCTGCGCCACCTGCGCGGCGGAGTCCTCCGCGTTGACCGCGATCTTGGCGGCGACCAGCAGTTCCTCCGGGCCGAGGTGCAGGGTCCGCATGTGGATCACGCGGGTGACGGAGTCGTGGTCGACCAGCGCGTCGCGGATCTCGGCCACCACCTCCGGGTGGGCGGACTCGCCGATCAGCAGCGACCTGGTCTCCGACGCCAGCACGAGGGCGATCACGATCAGCAGCAGGCCGATCGCCAGGGTGCCGATACCGTCCCAGACGCCGTCCCCGGTGATCACGGTCAGGCCGACGCCGAAGAGCGCCAGCACCAGACCGATCAGCGCGCCGGTGTCCTCCAGCAGGACGACCGGCAGCTCCGGCGCCTTGGCCCGGCGGATGTAGGCGGGCCAGCCGTGCGCGCCCTTGTCCTTGACGGCTTCGCGGTAGGCGGTGAAGAAGGACCACGCCTCCAGCCCGACCGCCAGCACCAGCACGCCGATCGGCCAGTACCAGTTGTCCAGCTCGTGCGGGTGGGCGATCTTCTCGTAGCCCTCGTAGACGGCGAACATGCCACCGACGCTGAACAGCACGATGGAGACCAGGAACGCGTAGATGTAGCGCTCGCGCCCGTAGCCGAACGGGTGCTCCTGGGTGGCCGCCCGCTGCGAGCGCTTGCCGCCGACCAGCAGCAGCACCTGGTTGCCCGAGTCGGCCAGCGAGTGGACGCCCTCGGCCAGCATCGAGGAGGAGCCGGAGAACGCGAAGGCCACGAACTTGCTGACCGCGATGCCCAGGTTCGCCGCCAGGGCCGCGACCAGGGCCTTGGTACCGCCTTCGGTGCTCATGCCGGTGTGGATCCCTCCGCCGGGGGCCGCTCGGGCGGCCCGCGCTCTGCTCTGTCGGGTGCTGCCTCGGCCGGGTCGCGCCCCGGCCGAGTCCGTCGAGCGCATACGGTACCGGGCCCGCCGCGCCGCGGGGTCGGGACGGCGCCCCGGCCCCGGCCCGGGAGGGCGCCGCGCCGCGGGCTCAGGACTGCGCCGCGAGCCCCAGGTAGACGGCGGCGAAGTCGGTCAGCGCGATCAGGTCGGCCAGCGCGTGCAGCGGGTCGGGCCGGGTGGTGGCGTACTCGGTGAGCCGGACGTCGTGGGCGGCGGCCAGCCGCTGCCCCCGGGTGACCGGGTAGCTGCGCGGACGCTCGTCGTCGGCCGGGACCTCGGCCGGGCCCCGGTCCTCCTCGCCGGGGGCCGGCGTGCCCGGGAGGTGCCGCAGCACCAGCACCTGGAGGTGCAGCGGGTCGGGCTCGTCGACCCGGTCGCGGAAGAAGTCGTCGGGGTCGGCCCCCGCGCCGAGCTGGCCGGCGAACATGCCGCGGTGCGCGGTCAGCACCTGCGGCAGCAGGCCGGCCGGCGCCGGGCGGCCGGCCCGCTCGGCGAGCTGGGTGGTGAACCGGGCGGCGGCCGCGCCGGCCACCGGCCCCTCGGCCCAGAGCAGCGGCACGGTACCGGCCAGCCGGGCGGCCAGGCTCTTGGCGGGGTTGGTGTACGCGGCCGCGTCCGGCCGGCAGCGCACGGCGGCCTCGTCCAGCAGGTCCGCGGTGGCGGCCGGCGCGTCGTAGGGCAGCTGGGTGACGCCGAGCTTCTGGGCCAGCGCCAGCAGCGGGGCGAGGTGGGCCCAGAGCGCGGCCGGGTCCTCGGCCGGGAGGTCGGGCTCGGCCCCCGGGCCGGCCGGGGGCGTGCCGTCGTCGGGCAGGTTGGACGGCACGTAGGGCAGCGGCAGCGCGCGGACCTGGAGGGCGGCCTCGGCCAGCCGGCTGCCGGCGGGGGCGGTGACGACGATGGCGCAGCCGCGCGCGTAGGCCTGTTCGGCGAGGGCGACCAGGCCCTGCTCGCCGCCGTCGGCGGAGCTGATCACCAGCAGGTCGAGCGGTCCGGCCCAGCCCGGGAGCTGCCAGGCCAGCCCGTCGGCGAACACCGGCGGCGCGCTGGCCCGGTCGGTGCGCGGCGGCGCCGCCGCGTCGGTGGGCGGCAGCGGCGCGATCAGGCTGGCGGTGCCGGCCAGCGCGGCGAGGATCTCGCCCGCCGTCAGCGCGCTGCCGTGGCCCGCCACCAGCACGGCGCGCGGTCGGCCGTCGGGGCGCAGCCGGTCCAGGCCGGCCGCGTCGGCGAGCCGCAGGGCGGTGCGGACCCGTGCGCCGGCGCCGGCCAGGGCCAGCAGCGCGCGGTCGCGGTCGGCGCGCTGGAGGGCGGCCGGGTCGTCGAGCAGGGTGTCGTCGAGCATGCGGCGGGCCTCCGGCTGCTGGCAGGGCGCTGGGGGTAGCGGGGGCGGGTACGGGTCCGTGCCCCCTGCGGGTCTTGGCCCCAAGGATCAGGCCGGGCGGCGGGCCTCGTCCACCAGCAGGACCGGAATGCCGTCCCGGACGGGGTAGGCGAGGCCGCAGCCCTCACCGGTGCAGAGCAGCTCGGGGTGCTCCTCGCTGCCGCCTTCGGTGAGCGCGGCCCGGCACTGCGGGCAGACCAGGATCTCCAGCAGGAAGGATTCGAGCTTCATGGGGTGTCGGGCTCCAGATCTCGGGGGTGGCACGGCGGTGCCCCGGCCAGGAGGAAACCCTACCGGCCGGGGCACAGGCGGCGTGCGTCAGGCGCGTGCGTCGGGCGCACGCCTCGGGACGCCCGCTGGGGGCGTGCGTCGGGCGGGTGTCAGCCGCGGACGATGGCGAGCACGCCGTCGCGCAGCTTCGCCATCCGCGCCGGGTCCTTGGCCTCGACGTTGAGGCGCAGCAGCGGCTCGGTGTTGGAGGCGCGCAGGTTGAACCACCAGTCCGGCCCGGCGACGGTGAGGCCGTCCAGCTCGTCCACGGTGGTGCCCTCCAGGCCGGCGTACGCGGCGCGGACGGCGGCGGAGCGGTCGGCCTGGTCGGCGACGGTGCTGTTGATCTCGCCGGAGGCGGCGTAGCGGTCGTACTCGGCGGTGAGCGCGGAGAGCGTGCCGTCCTGCCCGCCGAGGGCGGCCAGCACGTGGAGCGCGGCCAGCATGCCGGTGTCGGCGCGCCAGAAGTCGCGGAAGTAGTAGTGCGCGGAGTGCTCGCCGCCGAAGACCGCGTCGGTGACGGCCATCTCCTGCTTGATGAAGGAGTGGCCGACCCGGGTGCGGACCGGCTTGCCGCCGAGCTCGCGGACCACCTCGGGGACGGTCCAGGAGGTGATCAGGTTGTGGATGACGGTCGGCTCGTCCTCGCCGGCCGCCTTGGCCCGGGCGATCTCGCGGACCGCGACCAGGGCGGTGATGGCGGACGGGGAGACCGGCTCGCCGCGCTCGTCGACCACGAAGCAGCGGTCGGCGTCGCCGTCGAAGGCGAGCCCGAGGTCGGCGCCGACCTCGCGGACCTTGGCCTGCAGGTCGACGAGGTTCTTCGGGTCGAGCGGGTTGGCCTCGTGGTTGGGGAAGGTGCCGTCCAGCTCGAAGTACATCGGGACGAGCTCGATCGGCAGGCCGTCGAAGACGGTCGGCACGGTGTGGCCGCCCATCCCGTTGCCGGCGTCGACGGCGACCTTGAGCGGACGGATCGCGGTCAGGTCGACCAGGCCGAGCAGGTGGTCGGCGTAGCCGCGCAGGGTGTCCTGGGCGGACAGCGCGCCGGGCTTGACGTCCCGCACGGGCACGGTGACCGTGTCGTCCTCGCCGGTCCAGGACTCGACCAGCTCGCGGATGTCGGCGAGGCCGGTGTCCTGGCCGACCGGCGCGGCGCCGGCCCGGCAGAGCTTGATGCCGTTGTACTGCGCCGGGTTGTGGCTGGCGGTGAACATCGCGCCGGGCAGGTCGAGCTTGCCGCTGGCGTAGTACAGCTGGTCGGTCGAGCAGAGGCCGATCTCGACCACGTCGGCGCCGTAGGCGGCGGCGCCCTCGGCGAAGGCCCGGCTCAGCGACGGGGAGGACGGCCGCATGTCGTGGCCGGTGACGATCGAGGACGCTCCGGTGACCTGCACGAACGCGGCGCCGAAGGCCCGCGCGAGGCTCTCGTCCCACTGGTCCGGGACGACGCCTCGAACGTCGTACGCCTTCACGAGCTGCTTGAGGTCGCGCACTGCGGCTCCACCCTGGTCTCTGTCTGATCGGTGTGCTTCCCGGGGCGGCCGGCCGCCCCCGGGTCACGATACGTCGGGGCACCGCGCCGTCGGGCGGGCGGTAGACGGGCAGCGTACCGGGGCCGGGTGGCCGCTCCTCGCCCGGTGCGGGCGGGGCGGGCCGTCAGTTGTCGGGCGAGCGCAGCACGCGCAGGTGGCCGCGGCGGCCGGCCTCGGTGGACTCGCCGTCGGGGCCTCGGCCCTGACGGGGGGTCTGCGGGCGGGCGGCCTCGCGGACGGCGTTGGCGAGCGCTTCGAGGTCGTCGCTGCTGCGGCGCAGCGGGCCGGCCTCGGCGGCGAGCCGGACGACCTCCCAGCCGCGCGGGGCGGTGAGGCGCTCGGCGTGCT
This sequence comes from Kitasatospora sp. NPDC005751, assembly GCF_040630835.1. Taxonomy (NCBI): domain Bacteria; kingdom Bacillati; phylum Actinomycetota; class Actinomycetes; order Kitasatosporales; family Streptomycetaceae; genus Kitasatospora; species Kitasatospora sp. NPDC005751. The sequence continues at coordinate 32,946 of NZ_JBEXYC010000060.1, read as the reverse complement.
CGGCGCACAGGTCGTAGCAGTGCGGCTCGGCGTAGGTGGCGAGCGGGCCGAGGACGGCGGTGGAGTCCGCGTAGACGTACGTCAGCGTCGCGACGGCCGGTCGGCCGCACGCGGTCCGCGAACAACGACGTACAGAGCTCACGAGGGTGGACGGTACCGCACTCCTCGCCGGGGAGCGAAGACCGCCTGTCCGGAGGGCGTGCCGTGTCGTGCTCCGCGCGCCCGTCCGTGCACCCGCCGCCCTGGCCGTTCGCTGTCGAGGTGGTCCACTTCCGACCGTCCAAGGACTACCCTCGGCAGTGATATGGACAGCTCTGCACCGCAGTCATCGACGGGACCTTCGCGCCGCCCGCGCCACCGCGACCGGCACGGCAGGGGTCTGCGCGGCCCGCTGGCGCCTCCGCAGGTGCCGATCTCGCTCACCCGCTCCGAGTTGTTCGACGACTACGTGCGCGAGTCGGTGGAGCGTCTCGAACGGCGTTGGCCACAGCTGATCGAAGTGGAGTTCGCCGTCCAGGAGGTCCCGCTGCGCGAGGCGCAGGGGCCGGACACGGACGACGGCGTGCCGCTGGGGCAGGTGTCGCCGGGCCGGCAGGGGCGCAAGAGCCAGATCGTGGTGTACCGCCGGCCGGTGGAGATCCGGGCGAAGTCGCGGGAGGACCGCGCCGCCCTGGTGCACGAGATCCTGATCGAGCAGGTGGCGGAGCTGCTGGGGCTGTCGCCGGACGCCATCGACCCGCGCTACGACGAGGAATGACCCGACGACGGAGGGGCGGTACCCGGTGCCGGGTACCGCCCCTCCGTCGTCGGGTCAGCGGAGCACGACCGCCGGGTCCTGGGCGGCCCGCGGGACCTTGACGCTGCTGCGGTCGTCGCGGAGCGCCTGGACGGTGAACATCGGGACGTCCTTGGTCGGGATCGCCAGCATCCGGGCGGCGACGACGGGGCCGCCGGAGACGGTCTCCACGGTCAGCGCGAAGGCGCCGTTCAGACCGGTGGGCTCGGGCGCCGGGACGGCGACCGTGCCGCCGGCGGGCAGCTCGACGTCCTTGCTGACCGGGGTGCCCCCGCCGCTGCCGGCCGAGGCGGTGACCTTGACCTTGGCGGCCTCACCGGTGGAGGTGAGGAAGAGCGTGGTCGGGCCGCCGCCGCGGTTGTCGGCCACCGTGGCGCGGGCGCCGACCGGGGCGGTTCCGGTCAGCCAGGCGGCGTCGGACTTGCCGTTCTGGCCCACCCGGTCGATCCGCAGGCCGGCCACCACCGGGGTGGGGTGCTTGTCGTCCGTGGGTGACAGGCGCAGGCCGGCCACCTCGTCCCGGGTGACCTTGCCGAGGTCGACGGCGGCCACCATGCCCGCCTTGACGTGGATCGACTCGTTGCCGGCCGGGGTGAACAGGCCGTTCTTGCCGGAGAGCTGGATCTTCAGGTCCGCGTCGTCCTCCGGCGGCGCCCAGACCACCAGGTGGGCGTTGGCGGTGTCGGCGGGCAGGCCCGGGAGCACCTGGACGGGCGCCGGGGCGGCCGAAGCGGGCACCCAGTCGGCGCCCTTGCTGCCGTCGGCGGCGTGCACGGCGGCGCCGACCCGGCCGCTGCGGGCGACGACGTGCACCGCCAGGTCGGCGACCTGGCCCTTGCTGATGGTGGGCAGCAGGACCGACTGCGAGCTGCCGGGGGCGACGGTGATGCCGTTGGCGGCGTCGTTCTCGATCAGGCCCTTGTCGCCGTACAGCTTGATGTCGACCACGGCCGCGGTGGCCTCGGTGTTGACCAGGCTGACGTAGTCGACCCGGTCGCCCGCGGTGCTGGCGCCGGCGAACCAGAAGCTGGTACCGGCCGGGGTGCAGGTGAGGCCGGAGAGGCCCTGGCCGCGCTGCTCGGTGACGGTGGTGGTCTGGGTCACGGTGAAGCCGGGCGCGAGGGCGCCGGTGGCGACCGCGCCGGTCCCGGGGGCGTTGTCGCTGTTGGCGGCGGGGGCGACCACGGGGGCGCCCGGCTTGGTCAGGTTCAGCCGGGCGTCGCCGGGCGCGGTGTCCTTGGCCGCGACCGGCGCGGTGGAGGCGGCGGCCGTCGGCGCGGACGGTGCGGGAGCGGAGGGCGCCGGGGCGGCGGGGGCCGAGGGCGCGGTGGCGGGCGCCGCCGCGTCGGCGACCCAGCCGACTCCGGCGGCCGCGTCGCCACCGGTGCCGGTGCCGGTGCCGGGCGGGGTGTAGGCGGTGAGGGTGGTCGAGCCGGTCAGGCCCTGGAGCGGCTGCGGGCAGACCAGGGCGGTCCGCTCGACCTGCGCCGAGGTCGCGGCGCCGCCCTGGTCCGGGCCGGCCGCGGTGGCCGGCGGGCGCACCTGGGCGACCCCGAACACCACGGCGAGCACCGCGGCGGCGGCCAGCAGCGACTGGGTCGTCTTCGTCCCTCCGGACGACCCCGCGGGGCCGGCCGCGGCGAACGCGGCCTCGTCCGGTGCCCCGGAGCCGGTCCGGCCCTTGGACTTCTTCGGGAAGGCGGGCTTCTTCATCGCGGGTCAGCTCCCCGATCCGTGGTGGTGCGGGTACCGGCCCGGCCCGTTGGGGTTGTTGGGGTTGTTGGGGTTGTTGGGGTTGTTGGGGTCATTCGGATCGTTCGGGTCGTAGTAGGGCTCGCCCTGCGGCTGCCCCGGCACCCACGGCTGCTGCCCGTCCTGCTGGTAGGGGTCGTAGCCGCCGTACTGCTGGTCCTGCTGGTCCTGCTGGTACGGGTCGTAGCCCTGCTGGCCGCCCTGCGGGTAGGCCTGCTGCTGGTACCCGTCGCCGCCGTACTCCTGGCCGCCGCCGTACGGCGCGGCGGTCGGCTGCTGGGCCGGGTAGGAGCCGTAGCTGTACGGGTCGGCCTGCTGGTACGTCTGGTACGGGTCGGCGTACTGCTCGGCCTCCTGGACGGCCGCGGCCGCCTGGACCGCCTCGACCGGCGGTTCGCCCGCGGGCTGCGGCGGGATCGCGCCCGGCCGGCCCTCGTACACGCCGCCCTCGCCGTCCCCGTCGCCGCCTTCGCCGCCCTCGCCGCGTTCGGCCATCCGGCGGGCCCGGCGGCTGCCGGGGGCGGGCGCCTGCGCCTGGGCGGCGGCCGCCAGCGCGGCGGCGGCGACGACCTCCTCGGGCAGGTCGTCGTCCTTGTGGTTGCGGCGGCCGGGCAGCGCCAGCACCAGGACGGTCAGGCCGAGCAGCAGCTGGGCCCAGATCCAGCCGGTGTGCAGCAGGCCGCCCTCACGGGTGACCACCAGCTTGCCGGCGGCGGCCGGGAGCTTGAAGCCCTGCGCCCAGCCGTCGACGGTGGTGGCCTCCAGCGCGGTGCCGTCGAGGGTCGCCTTCCACTCGGGGCCGGCCGCCTCGGCGAGGCGCAGCACCCGGCCCTCGGGACCGGCCGGAACGGCGGTGTCGAGGTCGCGCTCGCCGGACGGCACCGCCACGGGGGTGGTGCCGGGGGCGGTGATCAGGGCGCGGGTCGCGGGCGTGCCGTTGACCTGCCAGAGCGCGGTGCCGCCGTCCTGGTTGGCCTTGACCAGGCCCGGGGTGGTGTCCAGGACGTCCTTGAAGGCGCCGATCGCCGGCTGGTCGACCAGCACGTAGGCGATGCCGTAGTCGGACAGCGCCTCGGCCTGGTCGGCTCCGGAGCCGGCCAGCAGGCTGCCGACCACCTTGTCGAGGCGCTCGGTGGTGCCGGTGGCCGGGTCCACGGTGGACTCGGCCTGGCCGAGCGTCACCCCGGCGCCGCGCACCAGGGTGTAGCGGACCGAGCCGCCCTTCGGGTCGCCGGTGACGACCAGGGTGCGGGCCCGGTCGCTGGTACCGGCCTCCTCGGCGATGAACGCGGGCACCTGGGCGGCCGGGGCCCGGTGCAGCGGGCCGTCGGCCCCGGTGACGGCCCACCAGACGCCGGTGCCGAGCGGGGCGAGCACCGCGGCGGCCACCACCAGGGCGGCGACCGGCTGGCGCCAGCCGAAGGCGATGCCGGCCACCCGGGCGTTGGCGCCGTCGGCGCCGATCGCGGCGGCGGCCAGCAGGGCGATGCCGGCGAGCAGCGAGGCCGGGCCGGCCCACGCGGGCACGGCCGGGCCGCCGGAGGCGGGGGTCACCGAGGTGCCCGCCACCGCGACCGCGAAGATCAGGCCGGCGCCGGCGGCGCCCCAGGCGGCGAGCACCGCGCGGCGGCGGTCGGCGCGCAGCAGCGCGGCCAGCGCGGCGAGCACCACGCCCGCCGACAGCCAGACCGGCGGCACTCCGGCGCCGCCCGGGTTGACCAGCAGCAGGCCGACGGCGTTCGCGCCGCCGCCGTGCAGACCGGGCAGACCGGCCTCCAGCAGCAGCAGCTGGGGGTGCGAGAGCACCTGCAGCGACCAGGGCGCGAGCACCAGCACCGGCGCGCCGAGGATCACCAGCACGCGCAGCCCGAGCAGCCGCAGCGCGGCCCCGCCGGAGCCGAACGCCCCGCCGCGCACCACGGCGGCGGCGAGCATGGCCAGGCACAGCGGCACGGCCAGCGCCCACGCCAGCGGCACGAAGGCGGTGGCGAGGGTGAGCAGCAGGACCGTCATCCAGACCGGGCGCCAGCCGGGCCGGGCGCCCTTGGCGGCGCTCTCGGCGCGGATGCCGAGGCCGGCGGAGATCGCGGCCGCGCGGGCCAGCGGCGGCAGCAGGACGGCGAGGACGGCGGTGCCGATCCGGCCCTGGGCGAGCGCGCCGGTGGCCGCGGGCAGCAGGGCGTAGGTGGCGCTGGCCCAGGCACGGACCAGCTTGGAGTCGAGCAGCGGCCGGGAGACCAGGTAGGCGCTGACGGCGGCGAGCGGCACGGCGAGGACGACCAGCAGGGTGACCGCGAGGTCGGCGTGGTCGAACAGCGCCCAGGAGAGCACCGACAGCACCGCGAGGTACGGCGGCGCCGCCGCGGTGGAGCCGGTGCCGACGGGGTGCCAGGCGTCCGCGTACATCGACCAGAGGCCGCCGGCGCCGCCGGTGGCGGGCAGCAGCGCGCCGCCGAACAGGGCGCCGGCGCCGAACAGGGCGCGGCAGGCGACCAGCGCGAAGACCAGCAGCGCGGCGAACAGGACCGGCGCCGGGCGACGGGCCAGCTTCTTGATCAGCGTGAACTGTTCGACGACCAGGTCCTCGGAGTCCTCGTCGCCCGGGCCGGCCTCGACCGAACCGTGCCGGCCGGCCCCGGAGTCGTCGCCGCCCCCTATGCCGAGCGAGCCGATCACGCCCTCGACGGCGAGCCGGGCGGTGGCTCCGGGCGCCGGGAAGAGCGAGCGGTCGTCCAGGGCGTCGGCGGCCCGCAGCCGGGCCCGGCGTTTGCGGGCCGCCAGCAGCCGGGGCAGCCGGAGCAGTTCGTGGCCGAGACCGGCGAGTTCGTCGAAGGCCTGCTTCGGGTCCTTGCCGAGCAGGTTGGTGACCACCCGCAGCAGGGTGCCGAGCACCAGCCGCAGCAGGACGTACGGGAAGAGCGCGCCCTTGGAGTTGGCGAGCAGGGTGTAGACGGCGCCGGCCTTGTCCAGCCGGTGCGGGTGGGAGGGGCCGCAGTCGATCGCGCGGCGCTCGCGGCTGGCCGCCTCGGCGTGCCGCAGCACGGCGTCGGGGGCGACCACGACGCGGTGGCCGGCGGCGTTGACCCGCCAGCAGAAGTCGGTGTCGTCGCGCATCAGCGGCAGCGCCCGGTCGAAGCCGCCGAGCTCCTCGAAGACGTCGCGGCGGACCAGCATGCCGGCGGTGGAGACGGCGAGCACCGGGCGGACCTGGTCGTGCTGGCCCTGGTCCTGCTCGCGGCGGTCGAGGCCGGTCCAGCGGCGGCCGGAGCGGGCGATGGTGACGCCCACCTCCAGCAGCTGGCGGCGGTCGTACCAGCTGCGCAGCTTGGGGCCGACGACGGCGGCGCTGGGGGTGGAGTCGGCGACCTGGAGGAGGCGGCGCAGCGCGTCGGTCTGCGGCTCGCAGTCGTCGTGCAGCAGCCAGAGCCACTCGACCGGCTGGGTCTCCCTGGGGCCGCCGCGGCCGAGGTCGTCCTCGTGGCCGAGCGGGTCGCCGAAGTCGTCCCAGCCGCCGGTGACCGGGTCGTAGCCGGACGGGTCGAGCCGGTAGGGGAGGTCCTCGGGGCGCAGCGGCGGGCTGTTGAAGACGGCCTCGCCGACGGCGGTGCCGAAGCCGGCCCGGCGGCCGAGGACGATCGGGCCGCTCTCCGGGAGCCAGTCGGCGAGGGTGTCGGCGAGCAACTGCGGGGAGCTGTCGGTGGAGCCGGTGTCGACGGCGAGCACCCGCTGGACCTGGCGGTCCTGGCCGAGCAGGCCGGCGAGGGCCTGTGGCAGCCAGCGGGCCCCGTCGTGCGAGACGATCACCGCGGTGACCAGGTGGCGCGGATAGGCGGGCGGCCTGGCAGCGGTGAAGCCGCTCTGGTGGCTGTAGACGGTCATCGAGTGCGCGGGCCCCAGTTCTCGGTGGACACAGCCGGTGAACGGCAACCGGATGGCGCACCACACTAACGGCTCCGGATGGCGCCGCCGTCCGCGGGCCGTGGAGGAGCTGTGCGCACCGGGTCGCGCAAGGGCCCGGAAACACGGAAGCGCCCCACCGTCGCGGTGAGGCGCCCGTCGAGCTGTGCGGTTGTCGGAGGGTCAGCAGGGCCAGGGGCCGCCCCGGTCAGACCGCGCTCTTCTTGAGCCGACGGCGCTCGCGCTCGGAGAGGCCGCCCCAGATGCCGAACCGCTCGTCGTTGGCGAGGGCGTACTCCAGGCACTCGGAGCGGACCTCGCAGGCGAGGCAGACCTTCTTGGCCTCGCGGGTGGAGCCGCCCTTCTCCGGGAAGAAGGACTCGGGGTCGGTCTGGGCGCACAGCGCGCGCTCCTGCCAACCGAGTTCTTCTTCCTCCTCCTCGATGCCGTCACCGATCAACAGCTCAAAGAGCTCGCTCATGTGGCGCGCCTCCTCTGCCCCTATTTGGCGTCCCCGTGGTTGCCGTTGCCTCGTGCGGCGGACGACACGAGAGAAATTACAGTTGCGTCACTCTGGCCCAGTCAAGCCGAGCTCTGGTATTGGGGCCAGGATTCACTCCCCGGCACCAAGCCGTTACGAATAGTGTACATATCTGGACACATCGGACTAACAGCCCGGATCCCGTCGAACCCTTGCAACCCTCCACCACGTGACGCGCAGTCATCGTCACAGGTCGGTCATCGGCCTGCCTTCCCGGCGATCTTCTCATCGAAACCTAGAGGGTGATTTATCACCCCATCGGGTAGTTCATGGCCTATCCCGCCCGATTGCCCCGGCTCATGAGTTGACACCGGAGCGCTCGATGCGGTCTCCTTTCCCACATGTCAGAGTTCACTCGCCCCCGGAGCGGTTCCGCGCTCCGCCGTGCCGTGAACCCCTGTTGTCGCCTCTGTTCCTGTATCTAGGCGCCCGCTGTCCCACCGCGCGCCGCCCAGGAAGCACAGAGGCCGCCCGCGATTCCCGCCCCAGGACATCCCGGATCCGGCTGATCCCTGTCGAACCAGCCGTACTCCGAGGACGACTCCCGTGCGCATGAACCGCATCCGCAAGCGGAACCGCGACCGCAACAAGCTCACCCGCCGTGGCCTCGCGCCCACCACGCCTCCCCCGGCGGCCGCCCGGCCCGCCCGCGGCTGGGCCGACGGACTGAGCGACGTCTCCATCGCCGGCGACCCGCTGGCCTTCCCGCACCTGGCCCGCACCGACCTGCCCGGCCACCCCACCACCGTCGCCGGCTACGCCCGGCTGGTCCGCGAGATCGCCGCCGACCGCGCCCGCTGGGAGCCGCTGGTCCGCTACGACGCGCTCACCCGCTGGTACGCCCGGCTGGAGACCGGCCCCGGCTACGAGGTCTGGCTGCTCAGCTGGCTGCCCGGCCAGAGCAGCGGCTTCCACGACCACGGCGTCTCCTCCGGGGTGATGAGCGTCGTCCGGGGCGAGCTGATCGAGCGCTCCCTCACGCACGCGGGCGAGGGTGCCCGCACCCTGCGCCCGGGCGGGCAGCGGGTGTTCTCCTCCGGGTACCTGCACGAGGTGGTCAACGGCGCGCTGGAGCCCGCCGTCTCCATCCACCTCTACACGCCCGGGCTGACCGAGATGAACCAGTACGGCGGCGGCGCCACCGTCCCCGAGCAGCACCCGCAGGAGCAGGCCGAGGCCCGCTGACGACGGGCGGGCGGCGGCCCGCGGACCGGGCTGACGGCCAGTCGGGCCGTGGCAGGATGGGCGCATGCGCATCGTGGCACTGGCAGGCGGAATCGGTGGGGCGCGCTTCCTGCGCGGACTCAAGGAGGCCCTCGGCCCGCAGGACGAGATCACCGTCATCGGCAACACCGGCGACGACATCCACCTCTACGGCCTGAAGGTCTGCCCCGACCTCGACACCGTGATGTACACCCTCGGCGGCGGCATCAACGAGGAGCAGGGCTGGGGCCGCACCGACGAGACCTGGTCGATCAAGGCCGAGATGAAGGAGTACGGCGTCGGGCCCGAGTGGTTCGGGCTCGGCGACCGCGACTTCGCCACCCACCTCGTCCGCAGCCAGATGCTCACCGCCGGGTACACCCTCAGCCAGGTCACCGAGGCGCTCTGCGTGCGCTGGCAGCCGGGCGTGCGGCTGCTGCCGATGAGTGACGACCGGGTCGAGACCCACGTGCGGATCACCGACGCGGACGGCACCCGGGCCATCCACTTCCAGGAGTACTGGGTCCGGCTGCACGCCGCCGTCGACGCCGAGGCGATCGTCCCGGTCGGCGCGGACACCGCCAAGCCCGCGCCCGGTGTGCTGGAGGCCATCGCCGCCGCCGACGTCATCCTGTTCCCGCCGTCCAACCCGGTGGTCTCGATCGGCACCATCCTCGCCGTGCCCGGCATCCGGGCCGCGGTGGCCGCCGCCGCGGCGCCGGTGGTCGGGCTCTCCCCGATCATCGGCGGGGCCCCGGTCCGCGGCATGGCCGACAAGGTGCTGGCCGCCGTCGGCGTCGAGGCGACCGCGGCGGCGGTCGCCCTGGACTACGGCGCCGACCTGCTGGACGGCTGGCTGCTGGACACCGCCGACGAGGCCTCGGTCGGCGCGGTCGAGGCCGGCGGGATCGCCTGCCGGGCCGTGCCGCTGCTGATGACGGACGTCGCGGCGACCGCCGAGATGGCCCGGGCCGCGCTGGCGCTCGCCGAGCTGGTGCGGGCGTGACCCTGCACGTCCTGCCCGTCCCGGGCCTGCCCGAGATCGACGCCGGCGCCGACCTTGCCGCGCTGATCGCCAAGGCCGGGACGTACCAGGACGGCGACATCCTGCTCGTCACCTCGAAGATCGTCAGCAAGGCCGAGGGCCGGGTGCTGCGGGCCGCCGACCGCGAGGCCGCGATCGACGCCGAGACCGTCCGGGTGGTCGCCCGGCGCGGCCCGGTCCGGATCGTCGAGAACCGCAACGGCCTGGTGATGGCCGCCGCCGGGGTGGACGTCTCCAACACCGCCGCCGGCACCGTGCTGCTGCTGCCCGAGGACCCGGACGCGTCCGCCCGCGCGCTGCGCGCCCGCCTCCAGCAGCTGACCGGGCTGCGGCTGGCCGTCGTCGTCACCGACACCTTCGGCCGGCCCTGGCGCAACGGCCTCACCGACGTCGCGATCGGCGCCGCCGGACTGCCCGTCCTGGAGGACCACCGCGGCCGCACCGACAGCCACGGCAACGAACTGGCGATGACCGTCACCGCCACCGCCGACGAACTCGCCGCCGCCGCCGACCTGGTCAAGGGCAAGTCCACCGGCACCCCGGTCGCCGTGGTCCGGGGCCTCGGCCACCTGGTCACCGCCGAGGACGGCGCGGGCACCCGCCCACTGGTGCGCGCCGCCGCGGACGACATGTTCCGGCTCGGCACCTCCGAGGCGGTCCGGCAGGCCGTCACCCTGCGCCGCACCATCCGCGCGTTCACCCCCGAACCGGTCGACCCGGGCGCCGTCCGCCGCGCCGTCGCCGCCGCCGTCACCGCGCCCGCCCCGCACCACACCACGCCCTGGCGGTTCGTCCTGCTGGAGTCGGCCGCGGTCCGCACCCGGCTGCTGGACGCGATGCTCGCCGCCTGGCAGCGCGACCTGCGCGAGCTGGACGGCTGGGACGACGCGCTGATCGCCCGGCGCACCGCCCGCGGCGACGTCCTGCGCGACGCGCCCTACCTGGTCGTCCCCTGCCTGGTGATGGACGGCTCGCACGACTACCCCGACGCGCGCCGCGCCGCCGCCGAACGCGAGATGTTCACCGTCGCCATCGGCGCCGCCGTGCAGAACCTGCTGGTCACCCTGGCCGGCGAGGGCTACGGCACGGCCTGGGTCTCGTCCACCATGTTCTGCCGCGACACCGTGCGCGCGGCCCTCGACCTGCCGGCCGGCTGGGACCCGATGGGCGCCGTCGCGGTCGGCCGCCCCGCCGAACCGCCCCGCGACCGCCCGGCCCGCGGCGCGGACGCCTTCATCGAGGTGCGGTAGGGGTCAGTGCCCCAGATCGTCCGGCAGCAGCCGGAAGGACTCGTGGTTCGTCAGCGGCCTGATCGCACGGAAGTGCCGGCGATCGACGGTCAGCACCGCCGCGGTCCGGAACTCGGCCGCCAGCGCGACGTTGACCGCGTCCGTCAGCCCGATGTCCAACGCCGGGTAACGGCGCATCACCACCCGGGCCGCACTGAATCGGGACGCGACCTCCGGGACCTCGAAGCGCCCCACGGCACACTTGTCGATCACACCCGGTGGCCCTCGAACGACGGCATGTCGTCCACCTCGTCACCCATCGGGTCGGTCCTGAACGGGTACACGGGCTCGGCGCGCTCCGGCGGCACGATCGTGGCCACGTGGCGGCCGTCCTTGGTGACCGTGACGGTCTCTCCGCGTTAGACGGCGCCTATCACTCTGGCCGTCTGCTGGTTCAGCTCCCGCATGGTTGCTTCCATGCCGCCAAACTACGCCGTAGTTCACCGCCGCCGGTGGTCGTTGGGGGTCAGCCGGGGGCCGTACCGCGGGGCGTGGGTGCCGGTGCTCAGCAGCAGGCGGCAGAGGCGGTGGCGGTGCGGGCGGTAGGGCTCCAGCAGGGCCAGCATCTGGGTGTCGTCGCTGCGGGGGCGGCCGGCCAGGGCCCAGCCGACCAGGTTGGGGAGGTGGTAGTCGCCGACCGAGACCGCGTCCGGGTCGCCGTTGCTGCGCTGCAGGGTCTCGGCGGCCGTCCAGATCCCGATGCCGGGCACGGAGGTCAGCCGGGCGAGCGCCTCGGCGTGGTCCATCACCGAGGCCTCCTCCAGCCGGGCGGCCAGCCGGACGGCGCGCACCACGGTGGCGGAGCGCTTCGGGTCCACCCCCGCGCGGTGCCACTCCCAGCTGGGGACGAGCGCCCACTCGCGGGCCGACGGCGCCACCCGCATGCCCTCGGCCGGGCCGGGCGCCGGGGCGCCGAAGTCGCGCAGCAGCGTCCGCCAGCCCCGGTACGCCTCGTCGGTGGTCACCTTCTGCTCCAGGATCGCGGGCACCAGTGACTCCAGCACCAGCCCGGTCCGGGTGAGCCGCACGCCGGCCGCACGCCGCTGGGCCTCCCGCAGCGGGCCGGGCGGCAGCACCAGGGCGGCCGGGTCGTCCTCGGCGCCGAGCAGCGCGGGCAGCCGGTCCAGCAGCCACTCCGCCCCCGGGCCCCAGGCCCGCGCCTCGACCTCGCCGGCGGCCGGCCTGGCCAGTACCCGCAGCGTGCCGATGCCGGCCGGGGTGCGGGAGGCCCGCCAGACCGCGCCGTCACCGGTGGTCCGGTAGGCCGGGTCGGCCGGGCCGCGCCGCAGCGGTAGCAGGGTGCGGGCCACGTCCAGCGGGAAGCCCGGGCGCCAGAGGCGCACCCGCGCACCGGTCGCCGCCTCGTCCGACACCGCCCCGCGCCTCCTCCGCTGTCCGGCTCCACCGCCTTCGCCGACCATGGGGATATGAACGATACGCGGCTGCCGGAGCTGTCCCACGCCGACGAGGGCGCGGTGCGGGCGCTCTACCACCGGACCCTGGACGGGTGGAACCTGCGGGACGGCGCGGCGTGCGCCGGACCGTTCGCCGAGGACGGGGAGATGGTCGGATTCGACGGAACGAGGTACGCGGGGCGGTCGGTGATCGCCGCCGAACTGGGGCGGATCTTCGCGGACCACGCCACCCCCGAGTACGTCGCCAAGGTGCGGCGGATCCGGGCGCTCGGCCCGGGGGTGGCCGAGCTGGACGCCGTCGCCGGTCTGGTGCCGGACGACGCCGAGGACCTCGATCCCGGCCTGAACGCCCTGCAGACGGTGATCGCCGTCAACGCGGGCGCGGGCTGGCGGATCGCGCTGCTGCAGAACACCCCGGCCCGGTACGACCTGCGGCCGGACGTCGCGCGGGCGCTGACCGCCGAGCTGCGGGCGCTGGTGCCCCGGGTCCCCGGCCCGGTGTAGGCCCCGGGCTCGCGGGTTCAGCGGGCCCAGGGGGCCGCCGGGCGGGCGGCGCTCTGCAGCGCGGCCGCCTGGGTGCGGACGGCGGGGAGCAGCGGGTAGAGGGTGGCGCCGGGGCACTCGGTGGCGACCGCGTCGCGGTGGCCGGAGACGGCGTCGAAGGTCGCGGTGGTGCCCTTGGGGTAGCGGGTGCCGTCGGCGCCGGAGACCAGCTGGGTGCGGCCGCCGGCGTCCTGGCCGGCCAGCCCGAGCTTCCAGGCGGCGAGCCGGGCGAGCCCGTCCGGTACGGCCGGCGGCGGGGTGTCGGTGACGAAGGTGCCGAGCACCGCGACGCCCGCCGAGTCGGTGTTGAAGCCCAGGGTGTGCGCGCCGTGCACCGCGAGCTCGGCGCCGCCGGCCCGGCCCTCGTAGAGGGTGCCGCAGCGGTCGACCAGGAAGTTGTAGCCGATGTCCCGCCAGCCGTTGCTCCGCACGTGGTACTGGTAGATCGCCCTGATCATCCGGGGCGCGTCGGCACAGTCGTACTCGGTGGCGGTCGCGGTGTGGTGGACGAAGACCACCCGGACCGGGCCGGTGTACTCGACCTGCGGGTCCCGGAGGGACTCGTCGGCGCCCCAGCCGGCCCGGGTGACGACGGCGGGCCGGGCGGCCCGGCGCCCGTCCGGCGGTTCGGCGGGCAGCGTCCGGCCGGCGGCCCCGGCGGCGCCCTGGCCGGGGTCGACCAGGTCGAGCCGCAGGCCGTCCGGCAGGCCGCGGGGGCCGGCGGTGACCTGGACCGCCACGCCGTCGCTCGGACCGGTCCAGAGCGGCGCCGTCGCTCCGCCGCCCGGGGCGTCCGGTCCGTCCTCGCCGTCCGCCTCCAGCACCTGCCAGTCGCCCCAGACGTGGGTGGCGGCGTCCCTGGTGCGGACCCGGACGGAGCCGCCGTCGAGCGAGCGGGCGGGGCCGTTCCAGCCGACGCCGAGCAGCTCGAAGGGGCGGGTGGCGCGCGGCGCCAGGGCGCGGTCGGCGCCCAACGGCAGCGAGGTGACCGAGCCGCCGCCGGCCGAGGTGCGGCGCTGCTGGGCGGGATCGGCGGCGGCCGCGGCCGGAACGGGCTGGAGGAGCAGGACGGCGGTGCAGCCGGCGAGTGCGGCGGCCGGCAAAGAGATACCCATAAAAGGGATGTTCAGGGCAAAACACCGCACCCGCCATGCCACCTTGCGCAGGGTCCGCCACCCCTCCCGGTCGCCCACCCGAAGGCCGTAGGCTGGGGCGCACCATGACTGCGCCTTTCGCTGCCGATGCCCGAACCCCTGTCGAGCTGCTGCACGCATTCCTGCGAGGTGGCACTCCCTCAGTCGACCCCGCGGCTCCGCTGGTCACCTTCTACGACGACGCCACCGGCGAACGGGTGGAACTCTCCGCCCGGACCTTCGACAACTGGGTGGCCAAGACAGCCAACCTGCTCCAGGACGAGCTGAACGCCGGTCCGGGTGACCGCGCCGCCCTCCTGCTGCCCGCCCACTGGCAGAGCGCCGTCTGGCTGCTCGCCTGCTGGTCGGTCGGTGTGACGGCGGTGCCGGCCGGCGACCCGGCCGACGCCGACCTGGTGGTCAGCGGACCGGACGGCCTGGAGGCCGCCCAGGCCTGCGAGGGCGAACGGGTGGCCCTCGCCCTGCGTCCGCTGGGCGGCCGGTTCCCCCAGCGCCCGGACGGCTTCCTCGACTACGCCGCCGAGGTGCCCGGCCAGGGCGACCGCTTCGCGCCGTACTCCCCCGTCACCCCGGACGCGCCCGCGCTGGAGACCGGCATCGACGGCCTGCCGCTGAAGCTGACCGGCGACCAGACCGTCCAGCTGGCCCGGGAGGGCGCGGCCCGGCTCGGCATCACGGCCGGCGACCGGGTGCTCTCCACCCTCTCCTACCAGGACTGGGCGGGCCTGGAGGCCGGTCTGCTGGCGCCGCTGGCAGCCGGCGCCTCGGTGGTGCTCTGCCGCAACTCGGAGGGCCTGAGCGCCGAGCAGTGGGAGAAGCGGACCGAGTCCGAACGGGTGACACTGCGCCTCGGCTAACCCCCGGCTCCGGCCCGGCGGGTAGGCATCCCTGCCATGGCCGAGGACGACACCGAGCACCCCCCGACCGAGAACCCCCCGACCGGGGACGCCCGCGCGACCGCGGGCTCCCCGGACCGGGACTCCCCCGACCCGGAGCCCGCGGCCCCGGACTTCCCGACCAGGCCCCGGCGCAGGCGCCGGCGGTGGCTGATGATCACCGCCGGCGTCCTCGCCCTCCTGCTGGTCGCCTGCGGCACCGTGCTCTGGATCGCCTACCGCAAGCTGGACGGCAACATCCGGACCGACTCCGCCACCGACCAGCTGCTGGCCCGGCTGGAGGCCGAACGGCCCAGCCGCACCGCGGGGGCCAAGGGCGCCGAGAACATCCTGCTGATCGGCAGTGACGACCGCACCGGTGCCAATGCCACGTACGGCGAGGCCGGCGGCCAGCGCTCGGACACCACGATCCTGCTGCACCTGGCGGCGGACCGGAAGCACGCGACCGCCGTCTCCATCCCGCGCGACGTCATGGTCACCGTGCCGGTCTGCGAGAAGCCGGACGGCACCCGGAGCAGGCAGGTGCTGGCGCAGTTCAACTCGGCCTTCGAGACCGGCGGCCCGGCCTGCTCGATCCGGGCCGTCGAACAGCTGAGCGGCATCCGGATGGACCACTACGTGATCCTCGACTTCCACGGCTTCAAGACGATGGTGGACGCCGTGGACGGCGTCGAGGTGTGCGTCCCGCAGGCGATCCACGACAAGGACGCCAAGCTGGACCTGCCGGCCGGGCGGCAGACCCTGCGCGGCGAACAGGCGCTCGGCTACGTCCGCGCCCGGGAGACCCTCGGCGACGGCAGCGACACCCAGCGGATGGGCCGTCAGCAGCAGTTCCTGGCCGCCCTGATCCGCAAGGTCCAGTCGCAGGGGGTGCTGCTGAACCCGGCCCGGCTCTGGCCGGTGCTCGACGCGGCGACCTCCTCGGTCCGGGCCGACGGCGGCCTCTCCTCGCTCGGCGCGCTCTACGACCTGACCCAGGACCTGCGCGGTATCCCGTCCGCCGACGCGGTCTTCCTGACCGCGCCGCGCCGCCCGTACCGCTTCGACTCGGACCGGGACGAGTTCGTACAGCCGCTGACCACCCAGCTGTTCACGGCGCTGCGCGACGACCGCTCGATCACCGTCCGCCCGCCGGGCTCCCCCGACCCGTCGGCGGTGGCGGGCGCGAGCCCGGGACCCTCGGGGGCGGTGACGGCGGAGGCCGGATCGGACCGGGCCGCCGGTGCGTCACCCACCGCGACCACGGCGCCCTCGTTCGAGGGACGCACCGCGGACATGGACGGCTGCGCGATCCATTGACCACCTGGTCAGGGTCACCCTTTTGTGTACAGATCATGACCCGGAATGGCTTTGAGGGAAATTCACCGGAACACGATGTGCCTGGTGAATTGCGGTTCCCGAACATGGCGGAGATCACACCAGGAACAATTCCCGTACTCGACTCGTCTAGTGTGTCCGGGTCGGCGCGCAGCCCGTGCGCCACCCGAGGACCGGTCGGAGGGAGGGAACCCCGTGCAGCAGGACAGCCAGGAGACCGACCCCGCCGACCCGTGGATCCCGCCGGCCCACGGCGCGCCGTACCGGTCCGAGCAGGCCCGGTCCGAGCAGGCCGCGGGCATCCCGGTCCAGCGCCGCCGGACGCCCGGCGCCGCCGCCGAGGCCGCCCCCGGGGCCGCGCACACCGGCGGCCGGGCCGCCCGCCGCCGCCAGGCCGCCGCCGAGCGCCCGCGCCGGCGGGTGCTGAAGTGGACCGCCGGCGTCGGCGCGCTGGTCCTGGTGGCCGGCTGCGGCGGGGCCTACTACGCGTACCAGCACTTCAACAACAACATCACCGCCGTCAAGGTGCAGCTGGGCAGCGAGGCGGAGCGGCCCAAGGCGGCCGGCGACGCGCTCAACATCCTGGTCATCGGCACCGACAGCCGCGAGGGCCTGGGCCGCGAGTACGGCGACGAGGGCAGCACCGGACACGCGGACACCACCCTGCTGTTCCACGTCGCCAAGGACCGCAGCAACGCCACCGTGATCAGCATTCCGCGCGATCTGATGGTGCCGATCCCCGACTGCGAGAACACCGGCGGCAAGAAGATCCCCGGTTCCGCGCGGGCCATGTTCAACGAGAGCCTCGGCCAGGAGGGCCGCGATCCGGGCTGCACCTGGAAGACCGTCGAGAAGGCGACGGGAATCCGGGTCGACCACTTCGTGATGGTCAACTTCGACGCCGTGAAAACGCTCTCCACCGCCGTCGGTGGGGTCGAGGTGTGCGCGGCCAAGGACATCAACGACGCGGACTCGCACCTGCGGATGAGCAAGGGCCGGCACGTCGTCCAGGGCGACGAGGCGCTGGCCTTCGTCCGCACCCGGCACGCCGTCGGCTTCGGCGGCGACCTCACCCGGATCCCGCTGCAGCAGCAGTTCATCAGCTCGATGATCCGCTCGATCAAGAGCAGTGACACCCTGACCAGCCCGACCAAGCTGTGGAAGCTCGCCGACGCCGCCACCAAGGCGCTCACCGTGGACGACGGGATCGGCAGCGTCGACAAGCTGAAGGACCTGGCGCTGGACATCAGCAAGGTCGACACCAAGAACATCACCTTCACCACCGCGCCGGTGCTGGACGACCCGAAGGACAAGGACCGGCTGGTGCTCAAGCAGCCGGACGCCGGGCAGGTGTTCTCGCTGGTCGCCCAGGACCGCTCGCTGACCGGGAACGCCGCCGCCCCGGCCGCGCCCGGGGCCGGCGCCACCGAGGCCGCCGCCGCGCCGACGGCGGCCGCGCCCTCGCCGACGGCCACCGCCGCCGCGGTGGACGCCAAGAACGTCCGGGTCGCGGTGCACAACGGCAGCGGGACGCCCGGGCAGGCCCAGCAGGCCGTCGACAAGCTCCGGGCCCAGGGCTTCGCGAAGGCCGCCACCGCCCCCAACGCGACTGCCACGCCCAGCAGTTCGGTGTCCTACCCGGCCGGCAAGGCTGCCGAGGCGGCCGCGCTGGCCGCCTCCCTCGGACTGCCGGCCGACGCGGTCCGGGAGGACCCGAAGGCCGGCAGCAGGGACGGGCTGGCCGTGGTCCTCGGCAAGGACGTCCTGGCCGCCGCGAACGCCGTCCCGTCCGTCGCGCCGACCGAGGCGCCCAAGGACCTCCAGCGCGTCCAGGCGGACGACACCGACGTCTGCGCCAAGTGACCCTCAGCGCGGGGCGAGCAGGCCGTCCGTCTCACGGTAGCGCTCACCGGTGCGCGGGCAGCGCCAGCCGTCCCCGCCGTCCGGCTCCAGCGGCTCGCCGGCCCGGCCGACCCACTTGATCCGGCGGGCCGGGACACCGGCCACCAGGGCGAAGTCCGGGACGTCCCGGTGCACCACGGCGCCGGCCGCGACCAGCGCCCAGCGGCCGACCGTCACCCCCGCGACCAGCACCGCGCGGCCGCCGATCGAACAGCCCTCCCGGAGGGTCACCCCGCGGGCGTGCCAGTCGTCGCCGCGCTTGAGCCGGCCGTCGACGTCGACGGAGCGCGGGTAGAGGTCGTTGGTGAGCACGGCCGCCGGGCCGATGAACACGCCGTCCTCGACCACCGCGGGCTCGTACACCAGCGCGTGGTTCTGCAGCTTGACCCGGTCCCCGATCCGCACGCCCGGGCCGACGTAGGCGCCGCGCCCGATGACGCAGTCGGCGCCGATCACCGCGTCCTCGCGCACCTGGGCCAGGTGCCAGACGGTCGTCCCGGCGCCGAGCACCGCCCGGCCGTCCACGTCCGCGGTCGCCTCGACCCGGGCACCGACGACGGACCCGCCCTCAACTGTCCCCATGGCGCCCGACGATAGCGTCGGGGCGGGGGCGGTGAGAGCGGGTCGGGGGGATTGGCCGGATCGGGTCAGCGGGCCTCGGCGACCACGTCGGCGGTCGCCGGGGACCGGCTGGCGATCACCCGGCGGGCCAGCGAACGCGGCGAGGTGAGGAAGCCGAAGCCCCAGCTGAGGTGCATGGTCGCGAAGGCCACCGGGAGCAGCGCCTTGGCCTTCGCCGAGAGGCCGCGGCCCTCGACCAGCGCACCGCCGACGATGCCGAGCAGATAGGCGCCGGGCACCGCGAGGAAGGCCGGGTGGACGGCCGCGCCGAGCACCAGCCCGAGGGTCACGCCGAGGAAGGCCGCCGGCGGGGCGAGGTAGCGGAAGTTGACCGAGCCCTTGTGGTAGCGGGTGACGACCCGGCGCCAGCGGCCGTAGTCCTTGTACTGCTTGGCCAGCGCCCGCACGGTGGGCCGGGGACGGTAGGTGACGCGCAGCTGCGGGGTGAACCAGACCAGCCCGCCCGCCTGCCGGATGCGGTAGTTGAGCTCCCAGTCCTGGGCGCGGACGAACTCCTCGTTGTACCCGCTGAGCCGCTCCAGCACCTCGCGCCGGAACACCCCGAGGTAGACGGTGTCCGCCGGGCCCGCCAGGCCGCCGGTGTGGAAGGCCGCGTTGCCGACCCCGATCTTGGAGGTCATCGCGGCGGCGACGGCGTTCTCCCACTCGGTCTCGCCCTCGGCGTGCATGATGCCACCGACGTTGGCGGCCTCCATCTCGCCGAGCAGCCGGACCGCCGTGGTGATGTAGCCGGGGGTCAGCAGGCCGTGCCCGTCGACGCGGACCACTATCGGATGGCTGGAGCCGCGGATCGCGGCGTTCAGCCCGGCGGGGGTGCGGCCGGTGGGGTTCTCCACCGTCCTGACCCGCGCGTCCTCGGCGGTCAGTTCGGCGGCGATCTGCGCGGTCCGGTCGGAGGACGGACCGAGGGCGATCACCACCTCCATCGGCCCGGCGTAGTCCTGTTCCAGGATGTGCCGGACGGCCGTGCGCAGGTGTCGTTCCTCGTTGAGCACCGGCATGATCACGGAGACCGCCGGCAGCTCCTCAGCAGCCTTGGTGTTCATCGGGGCCAACCGTACCGGTGCGGACCGGTCTCCGTCTTGTCCCGGTCTGGGCGACGTGCCGCCCCCGGCGCCGAAGGAACGATTCGCCGCTCGGGCCCACCGTACTCTCCGCCCCCGGCGCGCCCTCACCGGCCCCGGAGCGGGCCGCCCCTACCATCCGAGAGATGCCCGTTTCCCCCCGTTCCGCCGTGCCCGGACGGCGCCGTGCCTGGCCCCGCCGACTGGCCGCCGGCATCGCCTTCGGCGTCCTCACCACCTCCGGCGGCGGCTGGGCGGTCCTGCACGGCCTCGGCTCGATCGACCGGGTGGACGCCTTCAGCGGCGACGCGGCCCGGCCCGCCGACGACGGCTCCACCACCTTCCTGCTGGTCGGCACCGACGAGCGGGAGGGCATCCCGGAGAAGACGCTCAAGGAGGTGCTGCACGCCGGGGGCGAGTCCTGCCACTGCACCGACACCATGATGATCGTCCAGGTCGCCGGGGACGGCTCCCGGGCCAGCGTGATCAGCATCCCCCGGGACTCCTACGTGGACATCCCCGCCCACCGGGACCAGGTCACCCGCAAGGACGTCCCGGCCGGCAAGGGGAAGGTCAACGCGGCGTTCGGGATGGGCGGGCCGCAGCTCACCGTCGCCACCGTGGAGCAGAACACCGGGCTGCGGATCGACCACTACCTCCAGGTGAACTTCGCCGGGTTCGTCTCCGCCGTGGACGCCGTCGGCGGCGTGCGGGTCTGCACCAACAAGCCGCTCAAGGACGACTACTCCGGCCTCGACCTGCCGGCCGGCACCAGCACCCTGGACGGCGCCGGCGCGCTCAGGTACGTCCGCGCCCGGCACGTGGACGGCAGCGCCGACCTCGGCCGGATGCACCGCCAGCAGAAGTTCGTCGCCCAGCTGCTGCACCAGGTGACCGACAGCGGCACGCTGTTCAACCCCGTCCGGCTGGCCCGGCTGACGGACAGCCTGCTCGGCTCGGTGAAGGCGGACAAGGACCTCACCACCGACGACCTGATCACCCTGGCGTCCAGGCTGAGGGAGCTCTCGGCGGGGCGCGCGGACTTCGCGACCGTGCCGCTGGCGAAGCTGGACCACCAGGTGGCCGGCTGGGGCTCGACCGTGCTCTGGGACCAGGCGGGGGCGAAGGCCCTGTTCGACGCCGTGCGGGCCGGGCGGCCGCTGAACGCCGCGGCGGGCGCGGCGGGCCCGGCCCCGGCCGACGAGCCCGAACCGGGCGGGGCCGCCTCCCCCGGCGCCGCGACCACCGCGCCGAGCGCCGCGGCGACCCCGGTCGCCCCGGCCGCGGTGCCCCCCGAGCAGGTGCACGTCCAGGTGTTCAACGCGGCCGGGGTGCCCGGTCTGGGCGCCCGGGTCGACGGCGACCTGCGGCGGGCGGGCTTCGCCACCACCGGCGCGCCGTCGAACGCCCCGGCGGGGACGGCGCCCGGCCGGACGGTGGTCCGCTACGACCCGCGCTGGACCGAGTCCGCCCGGACGCTGGCCGCCGCGCTCCCGGGCGCCGAGTCGACCGCCGTCCCCGGCCTCGGGCCCACCCTCCAGGTGTACGCGGGCGGGGACTACCCGGCCGCCCCGGGCGCGAGCCCGGCCGCGGCCACCGTCGCACCGCTGCCGCCGCCCCCGGCCCCGGCGCCCGCCGCGACCCCGTCGGCCACCGTGGCGGCCGAGAAGGCGTCCGACATCGTCTGCCCGTAGGCCCGCAGGCCCGGGTCTCGTGCTGCCGGGCCTGGGCGCCGGGAACGCCGGCAGGGGCCGGGTGCTGTGACGCACCCGGCCCCTGCCCTCCCCCGATCCCCCGATCCGGGGGTCAGTCCGTCGCGATGGCCGCGAGGACGTTCATCCGACCGGCCCGGAAGGCCGGTACGAGAGCCGCGACCAGGCCGATGACCACCGAGGCGACCAGCGTGACCACGATCGTGCCGGTCGGGACGGCCAGCGTCTCCAGCCCCTGGTCCTTGAGGACCCGCTGACCGGTGATGCCCCAGGCCAGGCCGAGACCGGTCCCGAGGATCGCGCCGAACAGGGCGATCACCACGGACTCCAGCCGGATCATCCGGCGCAGCTGACGCCGGGAGAGCCCGATCGCCCGCAGCAGGCCGATCTCCCGGGTCCGCTCCACCACCGAGAGCGCCAGGGTGTTGACGACGCCTAGCACCGCGACCACGATCGCGAGGCCGAGCATGCCGTAGATGATGTAGAGCAGGGAGTTGACCTGCTCCTGGACGAGGTCCTTGTAGCCGGCCTGGTCCCGCACGGTGACCTGCGGGTACTCCTTGAAGGAGGACTCCAGCGCGGTGAGCGTCCCGGCGACGTCCGAACCGGGCCGGGCCTTGCCGAAGACGACCGCGTCATTGCCCTGGTCGGCGACCGGGACGGCCTTGCCGAGGGTGTCCAGGCCGATGAAGTAGTTGCCGTCGAAGAGCGAGTTGCCCTTGGTCAGGATCGCGCCGACCGGCAGGGTCTGGGCGCGGCCCTTCCCGTAGTCGATGCCGATCCGGTCGCCGACCTTGAGACCGTGGTCCGCGGCGTAGGTCTCCCCGACCACGATCGCGCCCTGGCCGAGCGCGTCCGCGCTGCCGGACTTGACCGGGAGTTTGAAGTCCGCGGTGAAGCTCGGCGAGACCGCGGACACGCCCTCCTTGGCCGTCTTGCCGTCCGGGGTGGTGAGGAGCGCCGGTACGAACTGCTGACGGGTGATGTGCGCGATGCCCGGCGTGTTCTCGGCCGCCTTCACCATCTCGGGGGTGAGACCGGTGCGGCCGGCGGAGATGATGTAGTCCGCGCCGACCGACGTGTCGATCTGCTCGTTGGTGGACTTGATCACCGAGGAGGTGAAGACCGAGGCACCGATGACGAGCGCGAGGCCGATCATCAGGGCGCCGGCGGTGGCGCCCGTCCGACGCGGGTTGCGCATCGCGTTGCGCTGGGCGAGCTTGCCGGACGGGCCGAACAGAGCCGGCAGCAGCGCGCCGAGCACCCGGACCACGCTGGTGGCCAGCAGCGGACCGAGGACGACGAAGCCGATCAGGGTGAGCAGCACGCCCAGGCCCAGGTACTGCCCGCCGGTGGCCGCCTTGTCGGCCTTGGCGGCCAGGACGAGCAGGCCGCCGCCGCCGGCGGTCAGCACCAGGCCGATCACCGTGCGCACGAGGTTGGAGCGGCCCTCGGCCGGAGTGCCGTGGTCGCGCAGGGCCGCCATCGGGGCGATCCGGGCGGCCCGGCGGGCCGGGAACCAGGCCGCGACCAGCGTGACCACGATGCCGAGGGCGTAACCGGCGATCGGCACGTCCGCGGTGATCTGGAGGTCCGCGGCGCTGAGGTTCATGCCGATGGCCTTCATCAGCTGGATCAGACCGGCCGCCAGGCCCAGGCCGGCACCGAGGCCGATGGTCGAACCGAGCACCGCGAGGATCAGCGCCTCGATCAGCACCGAGCGGTTCACCTGCTTGCGGCTGCCGCCGATGGCGCGCAGCAGCCCGATCTCCCGGGTGCGCTGGGCGACCAGCATGGAGAAGGTGTTGATGATCAGGAAGCCGCCGACCAGGGCGGAGATCAGCGCGAAGCCGAGCATCGCGTTCTTCATGAAGCCGAGGAAGGAGCCGACGTCCTTGTTGTTCTCCGCCTTCTGCTCCGCCGCGGTCTTCACCTGGTAGCCGCCGCCGAGCGCGCCGAGGGCGTCCGCCTTCAGCTGCTCGTCGGTGCGGGTGCCGTCGCCGAAGGCCTCGACCGAGGTGTACGCGGTGGTGCCGAGCAGCACCTGCTGGGCGGTCGCGGTGTCCAGGAAGGCGAGCGCCGCGCCCGGGTTGGTGGTCTTGAAGGTCGCGATGCCGGCGATGGTGAAGTCGTGCTTGCCGCTGCCGGCGATCACCCGCAGCTTGCCGCCGAGGCCGAGGCCGGCCTTCTTGGCGGTGTCCGCGTCCAGCACGACCTGGTCGGCGCCCTGCGGGGTGTGCCCCGAGGTGATCTCCACCGAATTGCGCGGCGTCTCCGTCCAGTTGCCCGTCAGGGTGGGCGCGCCGCTGGTCGGGCCGATCGCCTTGTTGGTGGCCGGGTCGACCAGGACGGCGTCCTGGGTGAACACCTGCCCGACCGCGGTCCGCACCCCCGGGGTGGCGGCGATCCGCTGCACGGTGTCGACCGGGAGGGTCGCCACCTTGCCGCCGGGGGCGTCGTCGTCGCCGTCGATCCCGGCCTTGGCGGGCTGGACGGAGATGTCGGAGGCGGTCGAGGCGAAGAGCCGGTCGAAGGTGCTGGTGGCGGTGTTGGAGAACACCAGCGTGCCGGACACGAACGCGACCGAGAGGACGATCGCGAGCAGCGAGAGCACCATCCGCCCCTTGTGGGCGAGGAAGGTTCTCAGTGAGGTCTTGAGCAGCATGTCCCGGTCCCCGCTCAGCTCGTGCGCTTGCCGTCGAAACGGCGCATGCGTTCGAGGACGGAGTCGGCGGTGGGGGCGTGCATCTCGTCGACGATGACGCCGTCCGCGAGGAAGAGCACGCGGTCCGCGTAGCCGGCGGCCACCGGGTCGTGGGTGACCATGACGATGGTCTGGCCCAGTTCGTCCACCGAGCGACGCAGGAAGGTCAGCACCTCGGCGCCGGCCCGGGAGTCGAGGTTCCCGGTGGGCTCGTCGCCGAAGATGATCTCGGGGCGGGCGGCCAGGGCCCGGGCGACCGCGACGCGCTGCTGCTGGCCGCCGGAGAGCTGCGCCGGGCGGTGCTTGAGGCGGCCGGCCAGGCCGACGGTCTCGACGACCTGGTCCAGCCAGGCGGTGTCCGGCTTGCGGCCGGCGATGTCCATCGGGAGCGTGATGTTCTCCAGCGCGTTCAGCGTGGGGAGGAGGTTGAACGCCTGGAAGATGAAGCCGATCTTGTCCCGGCGCAACCTGGTGAGCTGCTTGTCCTTCAGGCCGGTGATCTCGGTGTCGCCGATCCAGATCCGGCCGTCGGTGACGGTGTCCAGGCCGGCCAGGCAGTGCATCAGGGTCGACTTGCCGGAGCCCGAGGGGCCCATGATCGCGGTGAAGCGGCCGCGCTGGATGTCGACGTCCACCGCGTTCAGTGCGGTGACCCTGGTCTCGGCCGTGCCGTAGGCCTTGGTCACCTGACGGGCCGAGGCGGCGACGGCGCCGCCGGGAAGCTGGGGGTTGTACACGGCTGCTGCTGCCGTCGTCACTGGATTCTCCTCAGAAGTGGGCCCACCCGTTGACTCCAGCCTCGTCGCTCCCACCTGCCCGCGAAATGGTGCAGGAGAGCGTTCTTGACCGGTAGTCAGCCCCACCCACCCGGTGTGTCCAGGACCCTCCGGTTCACCGGAACCTCGGTCCTGATCCGCACGAGCGGGGATGTGATCCACGTTAGGAGCGGCGAGCGAACCGCTCGTCATCCGCCGGTATGAAGCGGCCCAACCGTAGTTGTACGGGGCGCGGCGCCCCTCCCCCTAGGGGTCGCCGCCACCCTTCTCGGGGTCGGCCCGTACGGGACCGTGCCGCAGGCCCCGTCAGCCGGCGAAGGCCGGAGTGGCGAGCCGCTCCAGCGCCGTCGCGAAGGCCTCCACCACGGGCGTGAGCAGCACGTCCGTCTCGCGCTCGATCACGGTCGCACCGTCCTCCCGGACGGTGATGTGACGGTCGAGCACGAACCAGCCCTGGGTGATGTGGCCGGCGCCCATCGAGCTGAGCACCGGACGCAGCGCGTAGTCGACGGCCAGCACGTGCGCGGTGGAGCCGCCGGTGGCCAGCGGCAGGACGGCCTTGCCGGTCAGCGCGTACTGCGGCAGCACGTCGAGCAGGGTCTTCAGCAGACCCGAGTAGGCCGCCTTGTAGACCGGCGTGCCGATCACCACGCCGTCCGCCCGGGCGAAGAGCTCCAGCGCGGCGACTATCTCGGGATGGGAGAAGTCCGCCGAGAGCAGGGCGTGCGCGGGCAGACTGCGCACCTCGAACGGGACGACCCGGTGACCTCGGGCTTCGAGCTGCGCGTCGACGTGGCGCAGCAGGCGGGTGGTGCGGGAGGTCGCGGACGGCGAGCCGGAAACGGACAGGACGGTGGCCATGGGTTCACCTCGGGGCAGGAAGCGGGGACGGCGCTACGACAGCGGAGAGCACGCCACGCGGGCGGCGGGAAACGCTGGAGAGGGGTGTGCGGGGAGGAGAGGGTTCGACGGGCGCGCGTCAGCCACGACAGAGCGAACAGGACACACGCTGAAGGTCGACGTGCCGCCGACGCGTGAGGGTCCATCGCTGATCCATGGCAGTCATGCAAACACGCGCTGTTCGAACCGGTCAAGGATCGTTCCGGCTGGTGAACACAGGGTGAGACGGATGGTGAGACGGGCGGCGGTCGGACGGGGGCGGCGGCGGCAGCCGGCGCGGCGCCGTCCGCCACCCTCCGTGGGTCGGCCGTGAGCCCGCCGTGAGCCCGCCGCGCACCCGCGCGGGAACGTGCGGCGGAACGATCCGGCGCGTGCATCAAAACTGCTACAAGGGCCCCGGTGGGGGCCCCGGGGGGAGTCACCGCACCCGGCGTCGGGCATTCTCTCCCACATGAACACGTGGCAGGAGGGCCGCCCGGGCGGCGGTGGCAACGGCGGCGGCGCGTACGGGCGCGGCGGTGGCAACGCGGCCGAGCCGCCGCTGCCGGCTGGGCTGAACCCCCGCGGCCCGGGGGCCCCGGCGCCGCGACGGCCGCAGGAGTACGACCAGGCGCAGCCGGCCCAGGCGCCCGGCTACGGGTCCGCGCAGGGCTACGGGCAGCCGCAGTCGTACGGACAGCCCCAGGCGTACGGGCAGCCGGGCGGCCGTCCCGGCGTGCCCGCGCAGGGCCAGGGGGCGCCCGGCGGTCCCGGCGCGCCCGGCGGGCCGATAACCCCGGGCGGTACCCAGCCGCCCGCCGCCCGGCCCTCGCGCTGGCCGCGGCGCCGGATCGTCAAGTGGTCGGTGTTCGGCGTCCTGATCGCCGTCATGGTCACCGCCGTCTCGACCTGGTTCTGGGCCGACTCCAAGCTGAACCACGAGAACGTGCTCGCCGACTACCCCGGCCGCCCCGCCGCCGGGAAGGGCACCAACTGGCTGATCGTCGGCTCCGACAGCCGCAACGGGCTCTCCGACTCCCAGGAGGAGGACCTGCACACCGGCCACGCCGGCGGCAAGCGCAGCGACTCGATGATGATCCTGCACATCGGGGACGGCGGGAACACCCTGATGAGCATCCCGCGCGACTCCTGGGTGCCGATCCCCGAGCACACCGGCGACAACGGGAAGCCGGTCAAGGCGACCACCTCGAAGATCAATTCGGCCTTCGCGTCGGGCGGCGGCAAGCTGCTCGCGCAGACCGTCGAGCTCAACACCGGCCTGCGCATCGACCACTACGCCGAGATCGGCTTCGCCGGCTTCGTGGGCATCGTGGACTCGGTCGGCGGTGTCGACATGTGCATCGACCAGGACGTCAAGGACAAGGACTCCGGCCTCGACCTGAAGGCCGGCTGCCAGAGCCTGACCGGCACCCAGGCCCTCGCCTTCGTGCGCCAGCGCCACCAGATGGCCGACCAGGACCTCGGCCGGATGCGCAACCAGCAGAAGTTCCTCGGCGCGCTGGCCAAGCAGGCCGCCTCCCCCGCCACCGTGCTGAACCCGTTCACCTTCTACCCGCTGGTGGACTCCGGCCTCGGCACCCTGATCGTCGACGACGACGCCGGCCTGACCGACCTCGGCTCGCTCTTCCTCGCCATGAAGGACGTCAACGGCGGCGACGGCAAGAGCATCACCGTCCCGATCGCCAACCCGGACTTCCGGACCAACACCGGCGAGTCGGCGGTCAAGTGGGACAGCGCCAAGGCCAAGCAGGTCTTCGACGCCTTCAAGAACGACACCGCCGTACCGGACGTGAAGTGACACCGCCGGCCTCCGTGAGGCGCTGCGACGGGCCGGCCACCATGAGTGGACGTCTCTCGTCACCGCGTTGATCCACCGCCGCCGTCACCGCCTGGGGCTGCGGGAGGACGCCAGGCGGCCGGGCGGCACCGCCTAGGTATCCTCCGGCCGCGGTCGGGCGGCGGGCGCCGGGGGCACCGGCAGGCGGTCGAGGGTGATGCCGAAGTGCTCGCGGTAGGCGGCCAGGGCGCCGGCCTCGTCGAGGTCCTCCTCGGTGCGCACGCCGTCCGGGCCGGTACGGATCAGCCGGACGCCGCCGAGGGTGATCCGGCCGCCGTCCCGGGTGAGCCGCGAGCAGGTCGACGAGCGGGTGAAGTGGGAGTCCGGCGAGGTGGTCTGCCACCAGCAGGTCGGCACGAAGTCGGCCAGCCGGTGGGGGCGCAGGCCGAGCCGGTACTCCGGCCGGCCGTCCAGCAGCACGTCGAGCTCGTCGTCGGCGTGCGGGACCAGGGTGAACTCGCCGCCGGGTTCGCGCTGCGGGCCGCGCTCGTCCAGGCGCAGCGGGAAGTGGCTGAACCGGCCGAAGCCGACGTCGGCCAGCCAGGGCTCGGCCAGGTCGACCCGCAGGGCGAGGTGGTCGAACGGCGGGCCGGGCCGGTCCCCGTCGAAGGCCCGGGCGCCGAGCAGGTCCACCCGGTAGCCGAGCGCCCTCAGGAGCTCGGCGAACAGGCCGTTGAGTTCGTAGCAGAAGCCGCCGCGGCGCCGGGTGACGAGCTTGGCGAACAGCGTGCCGGGGTCGAGGACGACGGGCTCCCCGAGCCCGATGCCCAGGTTCTCGAAGGGCACGGTGCCCAGGTGCGCGCGGTGCAGCTCGGCGAGGGCGGCGGGCGAGGGCCGGCCGGGGCGCGGCAGGCCGATCCGCGCCAGGTAGGCGTCCACCTGGGTGTCGGTGAGGCCGTCGACGGCCGGGGGGTGATCCACGGTGTCCATTCCAGCGGGCCGGCGGGGAGCCGGGCCATCGGTCGTTGGACGTAGGGCTCAGGTCGCGCGGCCGGTCGTACCGGGCCGGGACGTGCGAGGAGCAGGAAGTCGGCCCGGCCGACTTCCTGCTCCTGGGCTCGTCAGGGGGTCGGACCTCAGGCCACGATGCCCGAGTCGGCGATGGTGATCTTCGCCGAGGTACGGCCGCTCTGCGAACCGTAGGACTCGATCTTCGTCACGAGGTCGAGGTTCTCGACGACCTCGCCGAAGACGACGTGCTTGCCGTCCAGCCAGTCGGTCACGATGGTGGTGATGAAGAACTGCGAGCCGTTGGTGTTGCGGCCCGCGTTGGCCATCGAGAGCTGGCCCGGCTTGGTGTGCTTGAGGGTGAAGTTCTCGTCCGCGAACTTCTCGCCGTAGATGCTCTTGCCGCCGGTGCCGTCACCGCGGGTGAAGTCACCGCCCTGCAGCATGAAGCCCGGGATGACGCGGTGGAACGAGGAGCCCTTGAAGCCGAAGCCGTGCTCGCCCGTGGCCAGCTCGCGGAAGTTCTTGGCGGTCTTCGGGACGATGTCGTCGAAGAGCTTGAAGACGATGCGCCCGGCCGGCTCGTCGTTGATGGTGATGTCGAAGTAAACGTTGGAACCCATGCAGGGATCATGGCATGCCGCCCCCCGGTACGCGCGACGGCCCCGTAAATCGTCCGGTCGCCGGGCGTGCCGCGGCTCCGGACCGGCCTCGACAGGGGCCGGCGGCGGGTGGCAGGGCGACCGGGGTGGTCCCGATGGCGGTGGCGGTCCCCGGCGGCACGCTCGCGCGGGGAGTCCGGCCAGGTCCCGGGCCCGCACCCCGCCGGGCGGTCCCCTAGCATCGCCCTCAGGTCAACCGACAAGGGGGGAACGGGACATGAGCGTGACGACGGAGACGGGGCGGATCGGCGTCTATCTGGCGCACCCGCGACCGGGCAGCTTCAACCACGCGCTGTTCGACGCCGTGGTGGACGAACTGCGCGGACGCGGCCACGAGGTGCTCGCGCACGATCTCTGCGCGGAGGGGTTCGAACCCGCGCTGGCCGCCGGGGAGACCGGGACGGTCGACGCCGCGGCGGAGCCGGCCGATCCGCGACTGGCCCTGCACCGGGCGGAGGTGGCCACCCTGGACGCGCTCGTCCTGATCCACCCCAACTGGTGGGGCATGCCGCCGGCCGTCCTGACCGGGTGGGTGCAGCGGGTGCTCGTGCCCGGCGTGGCGTACAAGCTCGGCACGGCGGACGGCGAGCCGGCCGGGCTGCTCCGGGCCGGGCGGGCCCTGGTGCTGAACACCTCCGACACCCCGGAGGAACGCGAGCGGGCCGAGTTCGGTGATCCGCTGGAGCGGATCTGGGCCGCCTGCGTGCTGCCCTACGTCGGCGTGACGGACGTGCGGCGGACCGTCTTCCGCACGGTGACGGACTCGGCCGACGCCGTCCGCGCGCAGTGGCTGCGCCAGGCGCGGCAGGAGGCGGCGGCGCTGATCGGCTGAGGCGGGTCGGAGCCCCGACACGGGCCGGAGTGGACGGCGGTGGTCGCCGCGACCGACCGGGCCGCCGTACCGGGGTGGCGGCGCGGCCGTCCGTGCTAGAACCGGCGGCGGCAGCGGGCGCGCACGCGCCCGGCGCCACCGTGCGATCCCATGTCACCGACCGCTTCCCCGGGAGACCCATGTCCACCGCACGCACCGCCCGCACCGGCCCGATCCGCCTGCTCCTGGCCGCCTTCGCGGCCCTGGCGCTCCTGCTCACCGGGGCCGCCACCGCGACCACCGCCGCCGCGGCCACCACCGGACTCGACGGGGCCTGGGCGTGTGACGTCCCGGCCGGGTACGTCTACGACCAGGTGGCCATGAACCGGACGTGCAGCTCCGGCAGCTGGAACGCACCGCAGTTCCACCTGCGGACGCCCGTCGACGGACTGACCGCCTGCAAGAGCTCGCCCGGGTTCGTCTACGACGCCATCACCTGGGGCAGCGCCTGCAGCCAGCAGCCCGGCGTGACCTCCAACGCGTACCACCTGCGGACGCCGGTGGACGGCCTCACCGCCTGTATGGGCACCCCGGCGTTCACCTACGACCGGATCACCTACACGAGCGCGTGCAGCCTCCAGCCCGGCGTCCAGGCCACCACCTTCCACCTCCGCAAGCCGGTCAACGGCCTCTGGGCGTGCACCGTCCCGTCCGGGTTCACGTACAGCCAGAGCACCCAGAACACCGACTGCAGCTACACCCAGGGTGTCCCGTCCACCAAGTACCTGTTGCTGGGCTGAAGCCCCGCGCACCGCCGGAGCAGGAAGTCGGCCGGGCCGACTTCCTGCTCCGCACTCTTAACGGGGACACCTCGGACGGCCCGATCTCCGGCCCCCGCCCCCCGGCTCGGCGGGCACCGGCGGGCCTGACTTCCGCCCGCCGGCCTCAGGCGCCCGAGGGCTCGGCGCCGGAGAGGTCGAGTTCCGCCACCTCCTGGTCGCCGCTGAGTTCGCCGGTGGGGCGGAACCCGAGGCGCCGGTAGAACGCGGCCGGGCCGTGGTCGCCGGGCACGTAGGTGACCGTCACCCGGTCGCCGCCGCGGCGGCGGATCTCCGCGCAGACCTGCTCGACCGCGAAGCGGCCGTAGCCCCGCCCCTGCTCGTCGGCGGCGATGTTGAGGCGCCAGAGACCGGAGCGGAGCCGGTCTCCGGGCCGGTCGGGCCGGAAGGCGATGTCGAAGAACGCCATCACGAACCCGACCGCGCGGTCGCCGTCGAAGAGCACCCGGGGCCAGGCGGTGTCGCCGTGCGCGTACGCCTCGGCCAGGGACTTGGCGACCGGCGAGACCAGCTGCTCCTGGTCCGGGCGCACCTTCAGTTCGAGCGCGGCGTCGATGGTGGCGGGGGTGACCTTCTCCAGTCGGAGGGTCGGCGATGACGTAGACATGGCGACCACCCTAGGTCGGGCCCGGCGAACCGTCTCCCGGGTTTCGCCGGGCCCGCCCCCCACTGCCCGGAGCCGGGCCTCCCGGGGCCCCCGCCGGACCTCACGGCGCCGGGGTGAAGACCAGCGTCGCGTTGTGGCCCCCGAACCCGAAGGAGTTGGTGAGCGCGGCGGTCAGCGCGCCCCGGCGCGGGGCACCGGTGACCACGTCCAGCTTCACGGCCGGGTCGACGGTGTCGAGGTTCCGGGTGGCCGGGACCACGCCGTCGCGCAGGGCGAGGACGGCGGCGAGGGCGCCGATCGCCCCGGCCGCGCCGAACAGGTGGCCGGTCATCGACTTGGTCGCCGTGACGACCGGGTGGAGCCCGATCGCCTCGACCACCGACTCGGCCTCGACCAGATCGCCCAGCGGGGTCGAGGTGGCGTGGGCGTGCACGTGCGCGATGTCGGCCGGCGCCAGGCCCGCCTCGGCCACCGCCCGGCGCATCGCCCGGACCTGGCCCTCGGCCGCGGCCGCGGTGATGTGGAACGCGTCCGAGGTGACCGCCGCGCCGGCGAGCGTGGCGTGCGCCCGGGCCGACCGGGCCGCGGCGAACCCGGCCCGCTCCAGGACGACCACCACCGACCCCTCACCGATCACGAAGCCGTCCCGGCCCGCGTCGAACGGACGGGAGGCCAGTTCGGGCTCGTCGTTGCGGGTGGAGTGGGCCTTGGCCTGGGCGAACCCGGCCAGCGTGAGCGGGCAGACGCAGGCCTCGGCGCCACCCGCGACCACCACGTCCGCCCGGCCGAGCCGGATGAGGTCCAGGCCCATCGCGATCGCCTCGGCGCCGGACGCGCAGGCGCTCACCGGTGTGTGCGCGCCGGCCCGCGCGCCCAGTTCGATGCTGACCCAGGCCGCCGGGCCGTTCGCCATCAGCATCGGCACCGTGTGCGGGGAGACCTTGCGGACCCCGGAGGCCTCCAGCACGTCGTCCTGCCCGAGCATGGTGAGCGCGCCGCCGGTACCCGTGCCGATCACCACGGCCAGCCGCTCCGGATCCACCTCGGGCGTGCCCGCGTCGGCCCAGGCCTGCCGGGCGGCGATCAGCGCCACCTGCTCGCAGCGGTCCATCCGCCGGGCCTGCACCCGGTCCAGCACCTCGGACGGCTCGACCGCCAGCCGCCCGGCTATCCGCACCGGCAGCCCGGCCGCCCACTCGTCCTCGATCGCCCGGATGCCCGACCGCCCGGCCAGCATCCCGGCCCAGGTCGAGGCGACGTCCCCGCCGAGCGGCGTCGTCGCGCCGAGCCCGGTGACCACCACGCGGTCGTCGTCAGCACTCATCGACCGAACCCCCTGCTTGTTGTGGAGATTGTGAGAGAGCCACAACTCCCCGCGCCGGTGAGCACGGGGAGTCGCGGACTCATCTGCCACTGTGCCAGGGCATTGATGGTCATTCAGATGTGCAGCGCAACCGATTCGACCACGAGCTCTTTGTAGGGTTTATCCATGATCTCAGGTCACCGACTCAGGGTCACCAGCTCAGGGGGCACCGGCTCACGGGTCACCAGCTCGGGGCGCACGAGCTCGGGGGCCATGTGCCCAGGTCGCCGGCTCCGGTTACGGCAGGTTGCGGGCCATCACGATCCGCTGGACCTGGTTGGTGCCCTCGTAGATCTGCGTGATCTTCGCGTCCCGCATCATCCGCTCCACC
>NZ_JBEXYC010000059.1:0-44385 GCF_040630835.1 Kitasatospora sp. NPDC005751 | reverse complement strand
CCGCCGGTGAGGAACTCCGGGTGACGGGCTACGGCCGCACCAGGACCGAGTGGGTGCCCGACAAGCTCCACAGCGCCCTCTTCACCGTCGGCGCCTTGGACCCGACCGGCCTCGCCATCACCGCCAAGGCCCCAGTCGACGCCACCGTCTGCAAGGGCGACACCGGCGGCCCCGCCCTACGGCAGGTCGGCGACCACTACGAACTCGCCGCCCTCAACAGCCGCTCCTGGCAGAACGGCTGCCTAGGCTCCACCGAAACCACCCGCACCGGTGCCTACAACACCCGCACCGACGACCTCGGTACCTGGATCCAGCAGACCACCTCCGCCTGGGCCGCCACCGTCCGGTCCGGGAACCGCGGCACCGTCTACAACCCGGACACCAGGACCGCCGAGATCTTCACACTGCGGACCGACGGCGCCATGATCCACGCCTACAACACCAACGGCGAGGGCTGGTCGGGCTGGCACGTCCTCGGCGACGGCGCGCGGTTCGTCGGCGAACCGGCCGTCGTCCACAACCCGGTCACCAACACCCTGGAGGTGTTCGCCACCGGCACCGACGGCTCGATGTACCGGGCCACGTGGAGCCGGGCCACCGGCTGGACCCCGTGGACCCTGACAGGTGACTGGAGGTTCCGCGGCGACCCGACCACCGTCTACAACCCGGACACCAGAACGGCCGAGGTGTTCGCTCTGCGGACCGACGGCGTCATGGCACACCTCTACAACACCAACGGCGAGGGCTGGTCCGGCTGGTACGCGCTGGACCCCGGGGCCCGGTTCGCCGGCGAACCGGCCGTTGTCCAGAATCCGATCACCAACTCGCTCGAGGTGTTCGCCACCGGCACCGACGGCTCGATGTACCGGGCCGCGTGGAGCCGGGCCACCGGCTGGACCCCGTGGACGATGACTGGTGACTGGAAGTTCCGCGGCGACGCCTCCACGGTCTACAACCCGGACACCAGGACGGCCGAAATCTTCGCTCTGCGGACCGACGGCGTGATGGCGCACCTCTACAACACCAACGGCGAGGGCTGGTCCGGCTGGTACGCCCTCAACCCCGGAGGCGCGTTCGTCGGGGTGCCGGCCGTCCTCCACAACCCGGTCACCAGCACCCTGGAGGTGTTCGCGACCGGCACCGACGCATCGATGTACCGGGCCACGTGGAGCCGGGCCACCGGCTGGACGCCCTGGACCATGACCGGCAACTGGAAGTTCGGCAGCTCCCCCGCCGCGGTCTACAACCCCGACACCAGAACGGCCGAGGTCTTCGGCCAGGGCACCGACGGCGTCATGGCCCACGCCTACAACACCAACGGCGGTGGCTGGTCCGGCTGGTCCGTGGTCGGCCAGATCCCCGCGACAGGCTGACCGCACCCGTGATCCACCCGCCCGGGACACCAGCAGGTCCAAGACGGAGAAGAGTTACCTCATGCCTCGCTCACGCCCACGCTCGGCGTGGATGACCGGGACGGTCACGACCGTCGCCCTGACAGCTGCCCTGCTGGCCGGTACGCCCGCGCCCGCTCTCAGCGGTGACGCCGCGCCGGCCGGTGCCTTCGCGTTCACGGCCAAGCTCGACATCGGCGACGGCAAACGCGCCTGCACCGGTGCCCTGGTCGATCCGTTCTGGGTCGTCACCGCCGCCTCCTGCTTCGCCGGCAATCCCGCCCAGCCGGCAACCGTCCCCGCCGGCCCGCCCGCACTCAGGACCACCGCCACGGTCGGCCGCACCGACCTCACCACCACGGCGGGCCAGGTCCGTGACATCGCCGAACTCGTCCCCCGCACCGACCGTGACCTGGTCATGGCGCGCCTGGTCAACCCGGTCATCGACATCACCCCGCTCGCCCTGTCCTCCACTGCCCCCACCGCCGGCGAGGAACTCCGGGTGACGGGCTACGGCCGCACCAGGACCGAGTGGGTGCCCGACAAGCTCCACACCGCCCTCTTCACCGTCGGTGGCGTCGACCCGACCGGCCTCGCCCTCACCGCCAAGGCGCCCACGGACGCCACCGTCTGCAAGGGCGACACCGGCGGCCCCGCCCTACGTCAGGTCGGCGACCACTACGAACTCGCCGCCCTCAACAGCCGCTCCTGGCAGAACGGCTGCCTCGGTTCCGCCGAAGCCACCCGCACCGGCGCCTACGACACCCGCACCGACGACCTCAACGACTGGATCAAGTTCGTCCGCTCCAGCACGATGCCGCCCCAGGCCCCCGGTGTCCTGCGCTGGTTCCTCTCCGACTCGGCCCAGTCGAACGTCTCCACCCGGGCCACGTTCGACTTCGGGGAGAGCCCGATGATCCCGCTGGCGGGCAACTGGGACGGCATCGGCGGGGACACCCCGGGCGCCTACGACCCCACCACCGCCCACTTCTACCTGACGAACTCGCTCGACGGCGGCCCCAGCACCACCGACTTCGGGTTCGGCGACCGGGACGATGTCCCCCTCGTCGGCCGGTGGGACGGCGGACGCACCAGCGAAGTGGGGATCTACCGCCCGAGCACCGCCGAGTTCCACCTGCGCCACCACGACGGCACCGTGACGTCCTTCAGGCTGGGCAACGGCGGCAACTGGAAGCCGATCGCCGGGGACTGGACACACAAGGGATTCGACACCCCGGGGCTGTTCGACCCCGACACCGCCACCTTCTACCTCGTGAACTCCATCCACGACGGCGAGGCCGACATCACGTTCACGTTCGGCGCGCGCGGGGACACGCCCCTCACCGGCGACTGGAACGGCAGCGGCACCACCCAGGTCGGCGTCTACCAGACCACCGGCAGCGCCTTCCACTTCCGCGGCGCCGCCCCCGACGGCTCCACTACCTCCGTCTCCTACGGCGACAGCGGCCTCCCGGTCACCGGCGACTGGAGCGGCAGCGGCAAGTCGACCCAGGGCATCGTCGTCCCCGGCCGGTGAAGCGCCGCCCACCCGTCCGGACCGACACCGTGGACACCGGAGGCCGCCAGCCGTGGAACAGCCGGACCAGCCCCCGCCCGGGGCGCGGTCCGATCAGGCCCGGGGGCCCACCGCCATCCCGGCATCGATGTGGGAAATGATCTTCGGAGTGATGGGAACGCCCACGTCGCCGGGTTGGTGTCGCTGCAGGTCAACGGATTCCGTCGGATGGCCTCGACGAGCTCCGCGGAGTCCTACCCGGCACCCCACCCCTCCGGCCCAGCCCCGCTCCGCACCTGATGCCACGACCCGCGGAGCCTCGGACCCGGTCACAGCCGTGCGGCCGTGCGGACCAGGCCGGCCAGCGCGAGGGAGCGGCTGTGCGCGGGCCAGGCGATGTGGGTCACCACGGAAGGTGCGTCGACCAAGGGAACGGCCGCGTGCTCGGCCCACAGCCAGGAGCGGGCGGAGTCGGGGACGACCGCCACGGTGCGTCCGAGGGCGATCAGCTGGGCCAGTTGTGTCTGGTTGTGGATCTCGGGGCCGGGGCCGGGTGCGTAGGTGCCGCGGGTGGGCCAGCGGGCGAGCGGCAGACCGGGGACGTCCCTGACATCGGCCAGCGACAAGGTCTCGCGGGCGGCGAGGGGGTGCCCGGCAGGCAGGACGGCGACCTGCCCCTCCGCCGCCAGTACCTCGCTGTCGAACCCGGCGAGGGAGTTCCACGGTGTGTACATGAGCGCGACATCGGCGCGTCCGTCGCGCAGCATCTCCTCCTGCTCGCAGATCCCGCCCGGCAGCACCTCGATCTCGGCACTGTCGGGCTCGGCCGCGTAGGCGTCGAGAAGCTTCCGCAGCAGTTCATGGGAGGCTGCGGCCTTCACCGCGAGGACCAGGCGGTCGCGGGGGCCTCCGGGGCTGTCGGCACCGCCGGCGCGCCGGGTTCGGCGAGCGGCGGCGACGGTCGCGTCGAGGGCCGCTCGGCCCTCGTGCAGCAGCACCTCCCCCGCACCGGTCAGGCGGACACCACGGCGGTTGCGCTCCAGCAGGCAGACTCCCAGGCGCCGTTCGAGCTGCTGGATCGCCCGCGACAGCGGCGGCTGGGCCAGGCCGAGGCGCTCGGCGGCGCGTCCGAAGTGCAGTTCCTCGGCGACGGCCACGAAGTACCTCAACTCGCGGGTTTCCAGGGTGTCCACGGCCGCAGCTTACGCGGTGATACCCGGCAGGTATGACAGGACACCGTATCGGTGTTGGCCACGCCTTTCGTGCGAGGAGCACCATCATCAGCATGAGCGAAACGATGATCGCGCTGGTGACCGGCGCGAACAAGGGCATTGGGTACGAGATAGCGGCCGGGCTGGGCGGTCTCGGGTACCGCGTGGGCGTGGGAGCCCGTGACGAGGCCCGTCGCGAAACCGCCGTCGGCACACTGCGCGCCCTCGGCGTGGACGCCTTCGGGGTGCCGCTGGACGTGACCGACGACCGCAGCGTCACCGATGCGGCGGAGCTGGTCGAACGGCTGGCCGGACGCCTGGACGCCCTGGTCAACAATGCCGGGATCTCGGGCGAGATGGGCCCCGGGTGGGAGCAGGACCCGACCGCGCTCGATCTGGAAGTGCTCCGCACGGTGGTGGACACCAACGTCATGGGTGTCGTCCGGGTGACCAACGCGATGCTGCCGCTGCTGCGGCGCTCCGGCTCGCCACGCATCGTCAACGTCTCCAGCAGCGTCGGCTCCCTGACCCGGCAGGCGGACCCCGACACCGAGGTCGGTCCGATCATGGCGGCCTACGCTCCGTCGAAATCCTTCCTCAACGCCCTCACGCTGCAGTACGCCCGCCGGTTCGCCGGCACCGGCATCCTCGTCAACGCCGCCTGCCCGGGCCTGGTCGCCACCGACTTCACAGGCTTCCACGGACCCCGAACCCCCGCCCAGGGCGCGGCTACAGCGATCCGGCTCGCCACCCTGCCCGACGGCGGCCCGAGCGGTTCGTTCTTCGAGGACGACGGCGTCGTCCCCTGGTGACCGGCCCACCGAGGCGAACAGGTCGACGGCTTCCTGGCGACGCCCGCGGCGTTGGCGTGTACGGGGTGGGAGGGTGCATGGTGTCACCATGTCCGAACGCCGCGACCGCCGCCGTCTTCACGCCCGCGCCCGAGCTCTCGGGGTACCCATCGAGCAGGCCGGCCGCCGCGCCTTGCTGCGCAGGCCCGGACCGCCGACCGCGGAACCCGTGTGGCCGCGTACCGCGATTCCTGACCGGGACGAGGCTCCTGCCGTCGTCCGGGCGGTGCCTCCGGTGGCGGTGGCGTGCTGCACGGTCTCGCGCGACCGGCAGGTCACGGACGGCGGGACGGTGGTCGTACTGACCCGCCACAGGGCCGACTGTCCGATCTGGTCGGCCCGCTGAGCAGACCGAACAGCAGGGATTCCGCGGTGGCGTGAACGTCGTGCGCCGCCGCGGGGACGTCGTCCACCGGTCGACGTCCCCGGCGACACCGGCGATCCACCGGCTGCTGCGGCACGTTCACGACCAGGGATTCCGCGGCGCACCAGAGCCCCGTGGCTTCGACGCCGACGGCAACGGGCTGCTCACCTTCCTCGACGGCGAAGTGCCTGGCGGGCCCGGTTGCGCGACGCGGACGACCTCGCCGCCGCGATCGACCGGCTGCCCGACACCGACGGACCGCTGACCGTCGGCCTCCGTGCGGTCGAGTACCTCGACCGCACGGGCCTCACCGTCCTCTTCGCCCGTGCCCACCGGATCCGGTTGATCGCGGGCGGACCCGGCCCCTCCCCCGCCGCCCGCGCAACGGCTGACCACCGGGGGTGACCGGTCCCGGCGCTCCGGCTCCCCTGCCCACGTCGTCACACTCGCGCGGCCCGCCGGTAACGCCGGGGCCTGACGTCCACCCGATGGTCACCAGCCCGAGACACGCCTGCAAAACCACCGTCATGACGATGCGTCACCCTTGAGGTCAAAGGACGAAGACCGAAAGGAACCATGAAATGAGCGACTACTTCGCACTCGTCACGGCCCTGGCCCCCCTCCCCGCCCACGTCCACGCCGACAACGGCTCGGGCCCACCGCCCCGGCTGACCGGCCACCAGGCGGACCGGCTCGCCGGCATGGCGAAGCACGACGGCGCCACGACCACCGTCCGGCGCCGGCGCCGCCGCTTCGGCCGGCGGCCGTCCTTCGCGTAGCACCGCCGGCCGGGCGCCGGTCCGCCGGGCGGCTGCGGCCCGGACACGGGTGGTGGACCTGGCCGCGACGGCGGCCCCGCCGCCACGCCGCCGGGCTCCGTGGTGCGGCTTCCCACTTGGGAGCCGACGCGGGCTTCTCCGAGAGGGGAGCACCTCCCACTGTCCGATTTGCGTGTTTATGGGCTCTTTATGGGTAAGCGGTGGAGGACTCACTCACCCATTCGGAGGCCATCATGGCGTCGACCCACCGCGCACCCATCGAGGAGCACCCCGACCTGATGGAGCTGCGCGCCCGGCACGACCGCGCCGCCGCCACGCCACGTGCGCAGATGATCGAGGCGCTCGCCCTCGTCACCGGCCTGTACCTGGCGGCGTCGCCCTGGATCTGCGGTTTCAACGGCTTCACCACCCTGGCCGTCACCAACCTCATCACCGGCATCGCCTACGCCCTGCTCCTGGGCGGCCTCGGCAGCTCCTACGAGCGGACCCACTCGATGGCCTGGGCCGCCGCCGCGCTCGGCATCTGGACCTGCGTCGCCCCCTGGGTCGTCGCCGGCGACGTCGCCCACACCCGTTCCATCACCAGCAACCTCATAGCCGGCGCCATCGCCACCGTCCTGGCCTGCGCGGCGTCCGCCGCCGCCCGCGACCGCGCGACCACCGGGCAGGCGACCGGCACCCGTCGCAACCGCCCCATGCCGGGGCTCGACGACCGCTGACACCGGCAAGACCGGCAAGACCGGCAACCCCACCCGCCGCCGGGAGGACGACCACTCTCCACCCCCTCCCGGCGGCATCCGCACGCCACCACGCCACCACAGCGGATCGCCGAGCGCGGCGCCCCGGGTGGGCCGGCCCGGGCCGCCGGTGCCCCCGGCCCGGTGCCGGTGGTCAGGAGCGTGGTGGCAGCCGGTGGAACCGCACCTCGGTGAGGTGGCCGTCGTCCGCGCGGGCGGTCAGGTAGGTGGCGAAGGGCTGGCGCCGCCGGTCCGTCGGAGAGCCGGGGTTGAGCAGGCGCAGGCCGCTGGGAGCCCGGCTGTCCCACGGGATGTGGCTGTGTCCGAAGACCAGGACGTCCGCGTCGGGGAAGCGCGAGCCGCACCGCTGGTCGCGTCCCCCGGCGGGGCCCGTCTCGTGGACGACCGCGAAGCGCAGGCCCACCAGCTCGACCCGGGCCACTTCGGGCAGTCGTGCGCGCAGCACCGGCCCGTCGTTGTTGCCGTGGACGGCGACCAGTCGCCGGGCCCTGGCCTCGAACAGGTCGAGCGTGGCGGTGTCGACCCAGTCCCCGGCGTGGATCACCACGTCGGCCTCGTCGAGGGCGCGCAGCAGCGGGGCGGGCAGGGAGCGCGCCCGAGTGGGGACGTGGGTGTCGGAGGTGAGGAGCAGTCGCATGGTCGCGGGTTCCGACTCGGATCAGGGGGCCAGGAGGGAGCGCAGGGCGTGCGGCAGGATTCCGCCGTGCCGGTAGTACTCGGCCTCGGTGGGGGTGTCGAGACGGACGCGGGCGGTGAAGCGGGTGGTGCCCGCCGGTCCGCTCGCCTCGATGTCGACGGTGTCGGACAGTTCGGCGACCCTGTGGACGGCGTAGGTCTCCTCGCCGGTGAGTCCCAGCGTTCGGGCGCTGTCGCCGTGTAGGAACTGGAGGGGCAGCACGCCCATGCCGACCAGGTTGGAGCGGTGGATGCGTTCGAAGGACTCCGCCAGCACGGCCTTGACGCCGAGCAACGCGGTGCCCTTGGCCGCCCAGTCGCGGGAGGACCCGGAGCCGTACTCCTTGCCGGCGACGATCAGGAGGGGGACGCCTTCTTCGGCGTAGCGCACGGCGGCCGCGTGGATCGTGGTCTGCTCCCCGTCGGGCAGGTGACGGGTGAAGCCGCCCTCGGTGCCGGGTGCCAGCAGGTTGCGCAGGCGGACGTTGGCGAAGGTGCCGCGGATCATCACCTCGTGGTTGCCGCGGCGGGAGCCGTAGGAGTTGAAGTCCCTCGGGGCCACGCCGTGGGCCTGCAGGTATTCGCCGGCGGGCGAGTCGGGCCGGATCGCACCCGCCGGCGAGATGTGGTCGGTGGTGACCGAGTCGCCCAGCAGGGCGAGGACGCGGGCGCGTGTCAGGTCACGCAGGGGCGGCGGGCGATCGGGCAGGTCCTGGAAGTACGGCGGGCACCGGACGTAGGTGGAGTCGGCGTCCCAGGCGAACAGGTCGCCGCGGGGATCGGGCAGGCCCTGCCAGCGTTCGTCGCCGGCGAAGAGGTCGGCGTAGCCGGCCTTGAACATGTCGGGCCGCAGGCTGGCGGCGATCACCTGTTGGATCTCCTGCGGCTCGGGCCAGATGTCCCGCAGGCGCACGGGTCGGCCGTCGTCACCGGTGCCGAGCGGGTCACGGGTGAGGTCGACGGCCATCGAGCCGGCGAGGGCGTAGGCGACGACCAGCGGCGGGGAGGCGAGGTAGTTGAGCTTGACCTCGGGGTGGATGCGGCCCTCGAAGTTCCGGTTGCCGGACAGGACGGACGCGACGGTGAGGTCCTCGGCGGCCACCGTCCGCGAGACCTCGTCGATCAGCGGTCCGGAGTTGCCGATGCAGGTGGTGCAGCCGTAGCCGACCAGGTCGAAGCCGAGGGTCTCCAGGGCCGGCAGCAGTCCGGCGTGCGCGAGGTAGTCCATCACGATCCGCGAGCCCGGCGCGAGGCTGGTCTTCACCCACGGCCTGGAACGCAGCCCGCGCTCGACGGCCTTCCGGGCGAGCAGCCCGGCGGCCACCATCACCTGCGGGTTGGAGGTGTTGGTGCACGAGGTGATGGCGGCGATGACCACCGCGCCGTGGCCGAGCCGGTCGACGGTGCCGTCCGGCCCCGCGGCGCAGACGGGGCCGGACGGCGGGGGCGGTGTCTCACCGGCCCGGGGTACCCGCGTCGGTTCGGCCGGCCGGTCCCCGGGGTGGTCGCCGGTCACCGACAGCGGATCCGAGGCCGGGAACGACTCCTCGTCGCCCTCGTCCACGCCGGCCGGCGCGCCGGCGTCCGGGGTGTCGCCCCGGCCGAGGGCGGCGAACAGCGCCGCGGGCGCCTCGGGCAGCGCGATGCGGTCCTGCGGCCGCTTCGGCCCGGCGATCGAGGGGACGACGGCCGACAGGTCGATGTCCAGGGTTTCGCTGTAGTCGGCGGTGTGCCCGGGGTCGTGCCACAGCCCCTGCTCCTTGGCGTACGCCTCCACCAGCGCCACGTGCCGCTCGTCGCGGCCGGTGAGCCGCAGGTAGGCGAGCGTCTCGGCGTCGATCGGGAAGATCGCGCAGGTGGCGCCGTACTCGGGGCTCATGTTTCCGATGGTGGCCCGGTTGGCCACCGGCACCTCGGCGACGCCCGGTCCGTGGAACTCGACGAAGGAGCCGACCACGCCGTGGGCCCGCAACCGCTCGGCGATCGTCAGTACGAGGTCGGTGGCGGTGCTGCCGGACGGCAGTGCCCCGCTGAGCCGCACGCCCACGACCCTGGGGACGAGCATGCTCACCGGGCGGCCGAGCATCGCGGCCTCGGCCTCGATCCCTCCGACGCCCC
This sequence comes from Kitasatospora sp. NPDC005751, assembly GCF_040630835.1. Classification (NCBI taxonomy): domain Bacteria; kingdom Bacillati; phylum Actinomycetota; class Actinomycetes; order Kitasatosporales; family Streptomycetaceae; genus Kitasatospora; species Kitasatospora sp. NPDC005751. The sequence continues at coordinate 34,722 of NZ_JBEXYC010000059.1, read as the reverse complement.
AGCCCAGCACGCCGAGCCCGTTGACCATCGGCGTGTGGGAGTCGGTGCCGACGAGGGTGTCCGGGAAGGCCAGCCCGTCCTCGTCGAAGACCACCCGGGCCAGGTGCTCCAGGTTGACCTGGTGGCAGATGCCGGTCCCCGGCGGGACGACGCGCAGGTTCCGCAGCGCGCCCTGTCCCCATCGCAGGAACTCGTAGCGTTCCCGGTTCCGTTCGTATTCGAGTTCCACGTTCCGGCCGAAGGCCTCCGGTGAGCCGAAGCGGTCGGCGACGACGGAGTGGTCGATCACCAGCTCGACGGGCCGGCGGGTGTCGATCAGGGCCGGATCACCGCCGCGTTCGGTCATCGCCTCCCGCATCGCGACCAGGTCCACCAGGCACGGCACTCCGGTGAAGTCCTGCATCAGCACCCGCGCGGGCGTGAACTGGATCTCCGTCGCCGGCTCGGCGTGCGGGTCCCAGTCGGCGACCGCGCTGATCTGGTCACGAGTGACGCCGTGCCCGTCCTCGTTGCGCAGCAGGTTCTCCAGCAACACCTTGAGGCTGTACGGCAGCCGTCCAGCACCGGGTACCGCGTCGAGCCGGTAGAGCGAGCGGGACGAGCCGAGGGCCTCGAAGGTCCCCCGGGCGGCGAAGCTGTCCGATGGCATGGCGTGACCTCCCGCGGGTGCGGCGGTCCCCGCCGACCGGGGACCGCAGGCGGCGGCTACCCGGGTGCGGCGGGGTCAACCGGAGGGGGCGCCGCCGTCGGCGCCCGGATGGCCGAGAGCGCAGCTGGCGGGGCGCGCCGCGCTCCTGGCGGGCGGCGTCCGTCTCGCTACTTCCACGCGGTGCAGTTCGTCCGGCACCCCGCCGCGCCGACTGAGGACCGCCGGGAGCGTCGGCCCACACCATCGCAGGGTCGTCGCCCCAGGGGGTGGCGGCCTTCCGGCGCCCCGGACGGCGCGGTCACAGGAGGAGCCGCCGTCACGTCCCGCGCCGTGAGGCGAGCGCGACGTCGTCGGCCGCGGCCCATGCCAGCGAGTACCAGGAGAGCCCGGCGAGGACCGCGGCGCTCGGCAGCTCGGCGAAGTAGGCCAGCGCCTGCGCGACCTCGTAGTCGGAACCGCGGTGCGCCGACCACAGGTCGAAGAACGCGTCCAGGCCGAGCAGCACGGCGCTGGCCGAGGCAAGAGGGCTGGTGGCGCGGTGGCGCCGACGCACCAGCCAGGCCAGCAGGAACAGTGCGGCGATCTCGATGACGTCCAGCCACACCCATGAGTTGGAAAGGTTGCGTGCGCCGAAGCGCCCCTTCACCGACATCACGAGCACGGCGATCCACGGCATCAGCAGCACGCCCGCCGAAACGAGAACCGTCGGCAGCCAGCGCCGGATCGCGGCTTCACGGGCCGCGACCGCCCTCTTGGAATTACGCACCGCCGGAGCCTACCAATGGCGGATGAGCCCGAACGGCACCGCGTTCGACCCCTCGCCGCCGGCCGGGTCGCTCCCCCGGCGGACCACCTCTCCGAGGCCGTGCCGAGGTCGTCGAGGGCACCGGTGTCCTGGAGTCCAGGCACCGGCGGGCTGACTCCACCGTGCTGGACGACGCGGTCGCCGCCCGGGACACCCACGCCCAGATCATCGGCGCGGTCCGGGTGGGGGTCCTGAGGTCCCCGGCGCCGGCGAGGTGGCCGCCCGCCGTGCACCGCCCACGAGTACGCCGAGCCCGGCAGGCCCCGCATCGCTTGGAACGACGGGCAGAGCCGAGCCGACCTCCTCGCGCCCGGCCCGGCGCCGCGCCCTACGGTGGAAGGAGTCGACCGAGGGATCCGCGTGACCGCACTGCCCGTGAGGACGGTGAGATACATGTGCCGATGGCTTGCCTACTCCGGTTCCCCGATCATGTTGGAGGAGTTGCTGTACAAACCCGCCCACTCGCTGATCGACCAGAGCCGCCACGCCCGGATGGGCGTCGAGACGACCAACGGCGACGGGTTCGGCGTCGGCTGGTATCCGGACGAGCTGCGCGACGTCGACGGCGCCACGGATCCGGCGGTCTTCCGAGCGGTGGGCCCGGCGTGGAGCGACCGCAACCTGCACGAGCTCGCACACTGCGTGCGCTCACCGCTGTTCCTCGCCCACATCCGTGCCTCCACCGGCACGGCGGTGCAGCAGACCAACTGCCATCCCTTCCGTTACGGACAGTGGCTCTGGATGCACAACGGCGCGATCCATGACTTCCCGAAGCTCAAACGCGACCTCGCACTCGAGGTCGCCGCTCCCCTCTACCCCTCCATCGAGGGCTCCACCGACTCCGAGCTGATGTTCTATCTGGCGCTGACCTTCGGGCTCCGGGACGACGTACCGGGAGCCGTCGAGCGCATGGCCGGCTTCGTCGAGGCGGTCGCCGCCCGGCACGGCGTCCCCGGCGCCCTGCAGATGACAGTCGGCGTCTCCGACGGTAGGCGGCTGTGGGCGTTCCGCTACTCGACCGAACGCGCGTCCCGTTCGCTGTTCTTCAGCACCAGCGTCCACGCGCTACGCGCCCTGCATCCGGACAGCACCGTCCTGCGGCGGGTGTCCGAGGAGACCCGCATCATCGTCTCCGAGCCCATCGGTGACCTGCCGGGCGCCTGGAACCCCGTCCCCGAGTCCTGCTACGGGCTCGTTCAGGAAGGCCACGACTCGATCCACGTGTTCCGGCCGGTCCGGCCCTGATGAGCATCGAGAGCATCGCGGCCCTGCTGACCTCCCTCCTGGTGATCGCCCGCGCCGTCAGCGTCCTGCACTGACACCCGTCCCGGCTCTCCCACCCGGCGAGAACCGGACCACCTCCCGGACCCGGGGGTGGTGCCGGCCGGTCAGGACGGCGTGGTGAACGGCTCGTAGAAGGGCTCCGGGTACCGCACGGCCGCGTCCGGGTGACGACCACGAGGTCCGACACCGGCTTCGGCAGCACGACCACCAGCGTCGTCGGCAGCCGGGCGCTCCCCTGTCGCGACCCCACCCGGCCCCCCGGCCCTGACTGACTGCCCACCGATCGGACCGCCCGCCCGGACGCCGCGCCGTTTCGTTTCCCGGACTGCCACCGAGCGGAAAGGCTTCGCTCCCGGTGCTGCGCGAACGGCGTCCGACCGGGAGAGTGGGCCGGGACCGGTACTCGGCCACACTCAGGGAAAGGCATCAGTGGAATCCGGACTTCGCATCGCCAGCCACCAGAGCGCACCCGGTGTGCGGCGGGTCGCACTCGACGGGGTCGCCGACATGGATACGGCTGACGTCCTGCGTGCCGCGCTGGACGACGGACTCGGTGCCCCTCCCCTCCCGCAGGCCCTGGTCGTGGACTGCGACAAGCTGAGCTTCTGTGCGTCGGCCGGGCTCAACGAGTTCCTGCGGGCCCGGATGACCGCCGTCGGCCTGGGCATCGCCTTCCGGGTCGCCGCGCCGCAGGACCAGTTGCGCCGACTGCTGCGCCTGACGGAGACCGACACCCTCCTGGGAGTGCCGCCCGTCCCCGAGTCCGAACCGTCCAGGCCGTTCTGACCCCCGGGCCCGACGGCGGGCGACGACCGGCCGACGACCGGCCCGACGATCACCGCCGTTCGGCGCCGACCCCCTTGAGCGCGAGCGACGGCGCCCGGCCGTACACCGAGCGGTAGAGGGCGGCGAACCGCCCGGGGTGGGCGAACCCCCAGTGCGCGGCGATCTGCGTGACGGTCACCCCGGCGTGCCGGTCGGCGGCGGCGAGGTCCGCGTGCGCGCGTTCCAGCCGGACCCGGCGCAGAAACCCCAGCGGCGTGGTCCCCGCGTGGCGACGGAACGCGTACTGCAGTGCGCGCGGGGTCACCCTCACGGCGGTCGCGATGTCGGCGAGCGCGATGTCGCGGTGGGCGTTGTCCTCGATGAACGAGACCGCCCGCCGAAGGGTGCCGCTGTCGGCGTCGCGGGTGTCGACGCGCGCGGGCGCGGTCCTCACGGTGTGGGGCAGCGAGGCCAGCACCACCGCCGCGAGGTGCTGCGCGGCGGTGGAGACGGCCAGCGCGCCCGGGAAGGACGCCGCGTCGTTCAGGACCGCGTCGCGCACGTAGGCGATCGCGGCGCCGAGTCGCTTGTTCCCGGCCTCGGTGACCGCCCGGGAGCCCGTCAGCCTCACCGGTCCCGGCCCGGCTGCTCCGCCGGAGGCGGCCATCCGGTCCAGCAGGGCCGGATCGAACATCGCGATGGTGTAGCGCGCCGACCGTACCTCGCCCTGGTACGGGAGGTCGGGCTGGGCGAGGAGGAACGTCTCCCCCGGGCCGTACACCGTCTCCCGGCCGTCCGTCCGGTCCACCAAGGTCCCGGCGTGCATGCTGACCAGGCAGATCCTGCCCAGGCTGCCGGCGTCGTACCCCATGTCGAAATTCACGGCGAGACGGTCCACGCTCAGCGGGCCCGCCGCTCGACGGGTGACCCGCACCTGTGCGTCACTCACCGATCCACCGATCCGCATCGGGGTGTACGCGGACGACAGGAAGGCCTCCGTCGCGTCCAGGCTGCCACTGCGGAAGTCCACGCTCTCCATGCCCCGATCCTGCCAGGGAATCCCGGCGCTCGAAACGAGGTCGCGGGAGCGCGACCCGCAGACGACTCCCGCCCCTCCCGCGCCGGCGCGGGAGCTGAGGACCGGGCGTACGGGGACAGAGCGCGTTCGTGTGGCGGCGAGGGCGCCGAGCCTGCCAGGCGGCCCCCGGCCGGGGCGCGGCAGCCGCCGAGGGGGCACCGTGCCGAGTGAACTCCGTCTCCCCGACGGGGGTTGCGGCCGGACGGCGGCGGCCCTCGGGTGCCGGCCGGGCACCCCTGGGGCCACTGTCCTCCGGCGGGACCGGCATCGGTCGTACGGCAGAGCGAGAGTTCGCGCTCCCAGACGTCACTGTTCAGGCGTCACCGCAGGGACGTCACTGTTCAGGCGCTGATCCGGGCGAGCATGGAAGCCAGCCGCCGCACCGCCTCCTCGGCCTGGGTGAACTGCTCCGCGGTGGGGACGACGGTGTTGAACGTCGGGCCGTCCCCCGCCGGCAGGGCCCGCCAGTGCAGGACGGGGGAGAGCGCCGCGCTGCACCCCGCCAGGAACCAGGCCAGGCGGCCGTGGGTGCGGGCCAGGCCGATCGCCAGCACGGCGAGCGCCTCGCGCAGCCGCTCCAGCCGCTGGGGCTCCACCGCATCCGCCCGGCCGCCCTCCGGGCCGACCACCCCGAGGCCGGCGGCCACCTCGCGGGCCAGCGCCCGGTCCCTCGGCGTGAGGTCCCACCCTGCCGTCCCGAGCTGCTGTTCCGCCTCCGTGATCAGCCCCAGGATCTCTACCCGCATGTCCATCCCCGCACGATAGCGGCAGCACCGGCCGCGCCGACACGGCCCGGCCGAGGGCACTTCGAGGAGGGAGTCGGAGGCCCGTCGGCGGGAGTTCCCGGACGATCGGCGCCGGGACCGGCCGGCGCGATTGGTTCGCGTGCACGTGGATAGACGCGCCGGGGCGACGACGTCGCCGACGCCGTCGGCCCGGGACGGGAGGCCGATCATGGCAGTAGCAGGTTCGCAGACCCCGAGGAGCGCGGACCGGGCCGGGCTGCACGCCCGGGCCGAGGCTCTAGGATGGTCGGTGGAGGATCCGCCCCCTGGAACCCGGCGCCCGCTCCGGTGCGAACGCTCCGACCTGACCGTGGAGTCGTTCTTCTCGACCGACGGCGAGTTCCGCGCCGCCCGGATCCACGGCCCCACCGGCCCCGACGAGGAACTCGACTTCCCGTCGACGCTCGACTTCCTGCAGCGCCACGGGACGGACGCCGGCCAGGGCGGAACCGCTGCCGCCGAGGCGGCCGCAGTCCTGGCGCGCAGCGCGGCCCGCCGTTCCCCGGCGGGCCCGGCGCCGCAGGAGACGCCGCCTGCCGAGGAGAGCACCACCGCCGGCATCTCCACCCCGGAGCCTCCCGAGGTGCGCCAGGCCTGGGGCACCTGGCCGATCGTGGTGGTCGCGGTGCTCGTCGTCTGCGTCGTGCTCTTCTTCGTCGCCCGCATCGCGGGCTGGTGAGGCCGGCGCCACCATCCGGCCGTAGGGATGTGGGCCGGCTACGAGGAGGCGCTCGTCCGGTACGGCCGGGAGGTGTGCCGGGCCTGGACCGCCGAGGGGCGCCGGGACACCTGTGCGGACAGCCTCCGGGACGGCCTGCCGGAGCGCGGGACCGGGCCCCCCGCCGTACGCTCCCAGGCGGAGCCGGCGGGTGCGGGAGAACTCCCTCCGTGGCTCGGAGCCGCGGAGCTCCACCGCAGCCACCGGTCCGCGCTGCTCCGCAAGAACCCGGCGTTCTACCGGGCCCGCTTCCCGGAGGAACCGGACGACCTGTCCTACGTATGGCCCGCGTCCGACCGCGCGCACCGGGTGTGAGGCGGGAGCAGCCCGCCCCCGGGGGCTGGCCGGGCGTTTCGCCTCACCGCGGAGCGCTGACGCTCCCGCCGGGGAGGCGGCTCCGCCGGCCGGGGCTGCGTCCTCGGCCGGCAGATCCGCGTGTCCCGCGCGCCCTCCACCCCGCCCTCCATCCCGCTCACCACCCCGTGGCCGGAGGTGTCGGCAGGGCCTGGGTGGGCAGACGCGCGGCATGTGGCTGATGAAACCTCCCGGTGTCTACCGGGCGCAGGAAGACACCGATCTGCTGATCTCCAGTCTGGGCCGCGAGCGTCTGCGGGAGGGGGACGAGGTGCTGGACATCGGGACCGGCACGGGTGCGGTGGCCCTGGCCGCCGCCGGCACGGGCGCCCGCGTCACCGCCATCGACGTCTCCCGCCGGGCGCTGGCCACGGCATGGCTCAACGGCGCGCTGAACGGGCGGCGCATCCGTGTCCGGCACGGCGACCTGGTGGAGCCGGTGCGCGGACGCCGGTTCGACCTGATCGTCTCCAATCCCCCGTACGTACCGGCGGCCGACGACGCGCTGCCCACCCACGGGGCGGCACGGGCCTGGGACGCCGGGCACGACGGACGCGCGCTCCTCGACCGGATCTGCCGCGACGCCCCCCGGGTGCTGGCACCCGGCGGGATCCTGCTGCTGGTGCACTCCTCGCTCTGCGGGGTCGAGGCGAGCTGCCGGGCCCTGGCCCGGGCCGGACTGCGGACCGGGGTGGTCGCGCGCCGGCGCCTCGCGTTCGGCCCGGTGATGTCCGCACGGGCCGACTGGTTCGAGGAACAGGGGCTGATCGCCCCCGGCGTGCGGCACGAGGAGCTGGCGGTGATCCGCGGTGTCCGACCTCTCTGACCTGCCCGGCTCGCCTGGGCTGCCCGACCTCCGGGAGACCCGGCGCCTGACCATGCCCGTGGAGAACGGGCCCCTCCTGGTGGAGGGGCCCGTCGAGGTCGTCCTGCCGGACGGCACCGTCCGGGTGAGCGAGCGCCCGGTCGTCGCGCTGTGCGTGTGCCGGCGCAGCAAGCGCTACCCGTTCTGCGACACCAGTCACCGTCGACGCTCCGTGCCGCCCGCGGAGCGCGCCCAGCGAGGCCGGGCGCACGAGGAGGGCGCGGCCGAGGCCGGTTGACCACGGCCCGACCCCGCCCTCCCGCCCGGGCGGCGGGTTCAGGGCCGCAGGTGGTCGCGCAGCGCCCGCAGGGCGGCCAGGACGGCGGCCCGCTGGACGGCGGTACGGTCACCGGGGGCGGGCGTGGCGAGCACGACCGTCTCCTTCGGCCCGGCCACCGCGACGTACACCGTCCCGGGTGGCCGGCCGTCCTGCGGCTCGGGGCCCGCCACACCCGTGGTGGCGATCGCGTACGTGGTGTCCATGAGCCGGCGGACCCCCTCCGCCATCTGCCGCGCGACCTCCGGATCCACCGCCCCGCGTGCGGCGAGGAGGTCGCGGTCGACCCCCAGTACCCGCGCCTTGATCTCGGTGGCGTAGGCGGTGACCGAGCCTTCGAACACGCCGGACGCGCCGGGCGCCTCCGACAGCGCGACCGCCAGCGCGCCTCCGGTCAGCGACTCCGCGACGGACACCGTGCTCTCCGCGGCGCCGAGCCCGGAGAGGAGCTCCCGCGCCAGCCGCTGTCGCTCCTCGTGGCCTTCGGTCATCGCTGCCTTCCTTCGCGCTCGGGTGGTGGGGACCGGGCGAGCGGTCGCGGTGTCGGGACGCACCCCGGCAGCGGCGGCTGCCACCCGTGTGGGGTGGGCCGCGCCGCGCCCCGCTCCGCCCGCCGAGTGCTGTCCGGTCACCGTCGGTCACCCGAGTCGCCGTGCGGAGATGCGTGAAGGGGCGATGGCCAGCAGGCTCGGGCCCAGGGCCGGAGAAGACCGCGGGCGCCCGCCCGCCCTGACGGCCGGCCGTCAGGGCGGCTACCCGGCCCGCCGGGCGCGACACACGCCCCCGCCACGTCATCCGGCCACCTTGCACCCGCGCCCCTCGGGCCGGGCCGGCCTCCGCCGGCACTTCTCCGGCGGGCATCTCTCCAGCACCAGCAGTGAGGAACACGATGGAAACGCCAGGCCCCCTCAAGAAGGCCGCTGACGCCCTTGTCGACGCCCTGACCGACGGCGACGCCCGCCCCCCGGTGGAAGTACCGGGTGCGCCGGGGGCGAAACCGCCGTCCGTGGCCGAGCCCACCGAGCCCCGGGCGCCCCTGCCGCCGAAGCCCGACCAGCGCGCGCCGGAGCCGCTATCGGCCACCGGGCGGGGCGGACGGGCCGCCGACGACGTGCGGGCGCAGAACGGCGGGTTCCTGACGACCGCCCAGGGTGCGCGGCTACCGGATTCGGATCACTCGCTGAAGGCGGGTCCGCGGGGGCCGGTGCTGCTGCAGGACCACCACCTGCGGGAGAAGATCACCCATTTCGACCACGAGCGGATCCCGGAGCGGGTGGTGCACGCCCGCGGCGCGGCCGCCCACGGCGTCTTCCGGGGCTACGGCACCGCCGGCGGGGTCACCAGGGCCGCGTTCCTGGCCGAGGGCGTGGAGACGCCGGTGTTCGTCCGGTTCTCCACCGTCCTCGGCTCCCGCGGGTCGGCGGACACGGTGCGTGACACGCGGGGCTTCGCGACGAAGTTCTACACCACCGAGGGCGTCTTCGACCTGGTCGGCAACAACATCCCGGTGTTCTTCATCCAGGACGCCATCAAGTTCCCCGACATCATCCACGCCGGCAAGCCGCACCCCGACCGCGAGATCCCGCAGGCGCAGAGCGCCCACGACACCTTCTGGGACTTCGTCTCCCTGCACACCGAGGCCACCCACCACACCATCTGGAACATGTCCGACCGGGGCATCCCCCGCTCCTACCGGACGATGGAGGGCTTCGGCGTCCACACCTTCCGCCTCGTCGACGCCGACGGCGCCACCACGCTCGTGAAGTTCCACTGGAAGCCCAAGCTCGGCGTCCACTCCCTCGTCTGGGAGGAGGCGCAGCTGATCGCCGGCATGGATCCGGACTTCCACCGACGTGATCTCTACGACGCCATCGAAGCCGGCGCCTTCCCGCAGTGGGAACTCGGCATCCAGACCTTCCCCGACACCCCCGACCAGATGTTCGAGGGCATCGACCTGCTCGACCCCACCAAGATCGTCCCGGAGGAGCTGGCACCCGTCCGGCCGATCGGGCTGATGACGCTCAACGCCAACCCGACGAACTTCTTCGCGGAAGTCGAGCAGGTGGCCTTCCATGTCGGGCACCTCGTCCCCGGTATCGACGTCACCGACGATCCGCTGCTGGCCGGGCGCCTGTTCTCCTACCTCGACACCCAGATCACCCGGCTGGGCGGCCCCAACTTCGCCCAGATCCCGATCAACCGCACCCACGCCCCGGTCAACGACATGCTCCGCGACGGCTTCCACCAGGACGCCGTCCACACCGGCGTCGCGCCGTACAAGCCCAACTCCCTCGACGGGGGCTGCCCGTTCTTCGCCGGCGCCGCCGACCACGCCTACATCGAGCACCCCACCCCGGTACCCGCCGCCACCAAGGTCCGCGAGGCCCCGGCCACCTTCGACGACCACTTCAGCCAGGCCCGCCTCTTCTGGCTCAGCATGAGCCCGCCCGAGCGCGAGCACATCATCGCCGCCTACACCTTCGAACTGAACAAGTGCTACCACCAGGCCGTCAAGGAGCGCACCCTGCTGGTGCTCGCCAACATCGACCGCTACCTGTGCGCCCAGGTCGCCGCCGGCCTGGGCCTGCCGGCTCCGCAGCCCTCCGAGCCGGCCACGGACCCCGCGCCCAGCCCGGCCCTGTCCCAGCTCGGCCAGGAGTGGCCCACCCAGGGCCGGGTCATCGGCATCGTCGCCGATCCCGCCGGGGACCTCGCCGCTCTCGCGGCCGTGCGCCGGGCCGTCCTCGCCGCGGGGATGGTGCCCCTGGTCATCGCTCCGACGGGAGGCGAGCTCACCGCCGACGGCGCGGAGCCCCTCGCCGTCCAGCGGACCTTCGCCACCGCCCGCTCGACCGAGTTCGACGCCATCCTGCTCGCCGGCTCGCCCGCGCCCGGGATCGACGCCGACGGCGGGCGCGACGCCAAGGCCGGCGCGCCGCAGGGCCCGGGCGCACCGGTCGACCCCCGCATCACCCTCCTGCTGGCCGAGGCGTGGCGCCACGCCAAGGCCATCGGCGGCTGGGGCACCGCCGAGCAGGCCCTGGCCGCGGCGGCCGTCCCCGCCGCCGGGCCGGGTGTCGTCCTCGGCGACGACGGGGAGAACGTGCTGCGCGAGATCACCGGCCTGCTCGCCGCCCACCGGGTCTGGGACCGCTTCCCTCCCCCGGCCGAGGCCGCGACCCGCTGACCCGCCGCGGTGACGCAACGCCCCGCCACCGGGAACGGAGGCGGGGCGTTGCGGGCTTGTGCCAGAAAGGCGGTCGGACCCTCTTCGGGGCATATCCGCGGGTACGCCCCGAAGAGCTTGGCCAGGGAACGTCAGCCCTGGCCGCCCTGCCCCTGGTGGCGGATCTCGTCCGCCGCCTCCTGCCCGGCGGCCTTCAGGTCGTGCGCCGTGCGCTGCCCGGCGTCCTGGGCGGCCCCCTTGCTGGTCTGGGCGGCGTCCTGGGCCGTGGACTTGACCGCCCGCACCGCGTCGCCGGCCGGTTCACGCAGCTCGTCGCGCACCTCCTGGACGGCTTCGACGGCGGCCTGCTTCGCCGGCTCCAGCAGCTCCGGGTGCTCGCGCAGCTTGGCGCCGCCCTGCTCCTCGACCTTGCTGGTCGGCAGCAGCGCCGCCGCGAGAAGGCCGGCGCCGAACGCCATCAGGCCGGCGGCCAGAGGACTGCCCTGGGTCCGGCGACGCACCTGGGCGGGGGTCTGCTGGACGGCGTCGCCGATCTGGGCGGCGGTCTCCTTGGCGGTTTCGCCGAGCTGCTCGACGCCCTCGCCGGTCGCGGCGGCCGCCCGCTGCGCGGACGATCCGGTGTCGTGGACGGTGCCCATCACTCGCTCCCTGATTCCGGTGATCCTGTCCCGTGCGGCCTCGGCCTGGCGGTGCGCCACCCGGCCGGGGGCGACCTTGTCGGCCAGCCGGTCGACGTTGCGTGCGAGGTGCGCACGGCGCGCCTCCACCTCACTCCTCAGCTCGTCGGGTGTCGCACCCATGCCGCGTCCTCCTTCAGGGTCTCCAGGGTCTGTTCGGGAGTGAGGCGTACGTCCTTCAGGCGCTTGCGCCCGGTGCGGTAGAGCACGGCGCCCACCACCGCCCACAGGGCGGTGACGATCAGCGCGGCCCACGCCAGGTTCATCGCGTTGCCGAGCGCGAAGACCAGGGTCAGGCTGGCGAGCACGAGCACCAGGTGGCCCGCGTACCCGGCCCCGGCGAGCATCCCGGACGCCTTACCCGCCTTCACCGCCTCCTGCTTGACCTCCGCTTTCGCGAGGTCGATCTCGTCGCGCACCAGTCTGCTCAGATCGTCGGTGATCTCACTGATCAGATCGCCCAGTGACTGGTTCCCGGTTGCCGGCGGGGCCGCCGTCGCCCCGGTCGGGTACGGCGGCGGGCTCGAGGGCCCGCCGGTGGGAGCGGGGCCCGCCGCCGGAGCCTTGGCGGCCTGTTCGGAATAGGAGATCGCCATCGCTAGACCCCCTGCGCCGGCGGCCGCCGGCCGAAGGCCGGGTCCTGGCCGTAGGCGGGTGTGACGTGGGGCGGCTGGGACTGGCCGTAGTCCTCGTACGGGCCCGGCGCGACGCCGCCGCCGGTGGGCAGCGGACTCGCCGGCGGATACCCGGGCGCGGGCGGCGCCGCCGGGCTCGGCGGTGTCACCGGGACGGGCGGCGGGTACTCTCGCCCACCGCGCCCTTCCCCGCCGGGGGCCGACGTGCTCCCGGCCGCCGCGACGCCCTTGCCCGTGCGGCCGAGGGCGAAGCCCGCGAGCGCGGCACCGGCCAGGAACACCCCGGGCCGACGGCGCGCGAAGTCCTGCACGTCCTCCAACAGACCGTCGGGGCCGCGCCGTTCCAGCCGGTCGGCCATCTGGTGGCCGCCGTCGGCCAGTTGGCCCACCGCGGCGGTGGCCGCGGAGTCCGGCTTCCCGTGGTCGGCCATGTCCCGCAGCTCGTGGGCCAGCCGCCGCACGTTCTCCGCCAGTCGTCCGGTCTGCGCCCGGGCCTGTTCCTGTACCTGATCGCGAGCCTCGGCGAGCAGGTCACGCACCTGCGCACCCGCCTCGCCGACCACCTCCGATGCCTGGTCCTTGGCCGTACCCACGGCCTCGCCCACGTTGTCGGCCACCACCTGTGCACCACCGCCGGCCTTGTCCCGCACGCTGCGGACAGCGGCACCCGCCACTGTGGCGTCCTCTTCCTGGTTCGAACCCACCGGGCCCGTGTACTCGTTCAAGGCTCCTCCTCACGCATCGGTCGGATCGTCCTTGGGCCGCGCCTGCCCGGCATCGGGAGGCGTAACCGCGTTCGTCCGACCCGACCGGGCGGCGCCGGCGCGGGCCGCCCGGACCGGCCCGAACCGCCGACCGGTCGCACCCGGTGATGACCACGGTGGGTGCCCGGGCCGTTCGGCGGCTCCTTCGCCGGGCCGTTCGGCCGCGCCCGGGGTAGCGTGCTGCACGGGGAGAGGGCACCGGCACGAGGAGAGTCATGCCTGACGCCATCGTCATCGGCGCCGGCCCCAACGGGCTGGTGGCCGCCAACATCCTGGCCGACGCCGGCTGGCAGGTGGAGGTCCTGGAGAGCCAGTCGGAACCCGGCGGCGCCGTCCGCAGCGACCGGGGCGTGCATCCCGGCTACGTCCACGACGTGTTCAGCTCCTTCTACCCCCTGGCCGCCGCCTCCCCCGCCATCGGCGCGCTCGACCTGGGCGCCCACGGCCTGCGCTGGAGCCACGCGCCCACCGTGCTGGCCCATCCCCTGCCCGACGGGCGGTGCGCCACCCTGCACCGCGGGGTGACCGCCAACTGCGCCGGGCTGGAGAGCGCCTTCGGCGGAGCCGACGCCGAGGCGTGGCAGCGGCTCTCCCAGCTGTGGGAGGACCTCGACCCGCACCTCGTGAGGTCGCTGTTCACCCCCTTCCCCCCGGTCAGGGCGGGGGTCGCGATGGCCGCCCGGCTGCGGGCCGCGGACGGGCTCCGGACCCTGCGCTTCCTGACCCTCCCGGTACGGCGCCTGGCGCAGGAGGAGTTCACCGAACCCGGCGCCGGTCTCCTCCTCGCCGGCTGCGCCCTGCACGCCGACCTGCTGCCCGAGAGCGTCGGCAGCGCCGCGTTCGGCTGGCTGATGGCGATGCTCGGCCAGCAGGTCGGCTGGCCCGCCCCGGTGGGCGGCGCGGCCGCGCTCACGGCGGCGCTGGTGCGGCGGCTGGAGGCCTCGGGCGGAAGCGTGCACTGCGACGCCCGGGTGGTGGAGGTGGTGGTGCGCGGGGGCCGCGCGCTGGGCGTGCGCACCGCCGACGGCCAGTCCCACCGGGCCCGCCGTGCCGTCCTCGCGGACGTTCCGGCGCCGACCCTCTACGGCGCCCTGGTGGGGTGGGAGCACCTGCCGCCCCGGACGCGCGCGGATCTCCGGCGCTTCCAGTGGGACTTCTCCACGGTCAAGGTCGACTGGGCCCTCGACGGCCCCATCCCCTGGACCGCGCCCGAGGCGGCCGCGGCCGGGACGGTGCACCTGGGCGCCGACCTCGACGAGTTGAGCGACTACGCGCTGCAGTTGAGCACGGGGCGGCTGCCGCGCCGCCCGTTCGCGCTCCTGGGGCAGATGACGACCACCGATCCCGGCAGGTCCCCCGCCGGCACCGAGTCCGCCTGGGCCTACACCCACGTCCCCCAGGTGATCAGGGACGACCTGGGGGACGCCGGCATTACCGGCCGCTGGGACACCCGCGAGACCGAGGCGATGGCGGAGCGGATCGAGGACCAGGTGGAACGGTTCGCCCCGGGCTTCAGGGACCGTATCGTCGCCCGGCGCGTGCTCACCCCGCCCCTCCTGGAGGAGCGCGATCCCAGCCTGGTAGGCGGCGCGATCAACGGCGGCACCACCGCGCCGCACCAGCAGTTGGTCTTCCGCCCGGTACCGGGCACCGGGCGCCCCGAGACGCCCGTGGCAGGGCTCTACCTGGCCTCGTCGTCCGCCCACCCGGGCGGTGGTGTCCACGGGGCCTGCGGGGCCAACGCCGCCCGCGCGGCGCTGCGCTCGCACCGGCTGCTGGCCGGTCGCGTGCTGGCGCCTGGTCTGGCCGCGGCCCAGCGGCTGCTGTCGGGCCGCCGCGGACAGCACGAGTGAGGTTCTCCCTGCCGGGTGCTCCGCCCCGCCGGACCGGCGTTGGCGGGGCGCCGGACGCCCGGCATCGCGGGAGCGACGACAGCGCGGAGCCCGGCGGGTCCGGGACGAACGAAGGAGGAGTCGCATGGCACGGCGCCAGCAGTTCATCGAATGCCCACCGGAAGCGGTCTGGAGCGTCCTGTCCGACGGCCGCAACTACGCCGAGTGGGTGGTCGGGACCCGGGACATCGAGCACGCCGACGCCGACTGGCCGGCCGTCGGCACCCTGCTGCACTTCCGGGCCGGTATCGGGCCGCTCACCGTGGACGACCGTTGCGTGGTACGGATCTGCGAACCCGGCACCCGCCTGGAACTCGAGGCGAAGGCCGAGCCCTTCGGTGCCGCCCGCATCGCGTTCACCCTCGTCCCGTGGGGCGCCAACACCCTGGTATTCCTCGACGAACACCCCCTCACCGGCCCGGGAAGCCGGCTCCAGGGGCCGCCCAGCGAGCTGCTGCTGCACCTGCGCAACCGCCGGCTGCTGGGCAACCTGGCCCGCGTGGCGGTCCGGGAGCACCAGCAGACCGCCGGGGCGGCGCCGAACCACCGCCCGGGGTGAGCACGCGCCGGCCCGGCCGGAACCGGACCGCGACGATCGGGACGGGACACGGTCGACGACACCCGGCGCGGGCTGCCGGAGCGCGGCGAGGGCCGGGATGCCGGAGATGCCATCCGTCATACCTGCCAGTGCAGTTCCGCGCCGCGCCGACCGGGCCGCCGCCCACGGGCCGCGCCACCGGCCGGACCGGTCGCACCGCGATCCCCGCCCCCGGCGGCAGGGATCACGGGCGCGGGTGACGGCCCGTGGAGAGCCGGGCGGGGCCGGCTTCCCGGGGACCGTCGGAGCGGGCGCACCGGCGCCCGGAGCGGCGGCGTACGTGCCGTTCCCGTCGTCGTCGGTACCGGAGACGGTACGGACTCAGGGGTCCGCACCGGACGTCACCCGCGGCCCGGGGGCGCTTCGACACGAAGATCGCGGGTAGTCGACGCGCCGTCGGGCGCGGGTCCGGCCGGTCGCGCGGTCCGTCGAGGGGAGCGGCGGTCGAGAGGAGCGACGAAGGTGGGGGCGCGCCATGATGGGACATTCGCACGCGGTGAGCGGAGGGCTGCTGTTCGCGGCGGCGTCGGGCCATCTCCCCGTCGAACTGGTCGGACCCGGGTTCGGGCCCGCCGACCTCCTGATGGGCACCGTCCTGTGCGCCGGCGCCGCCCTCCTGCCCGACCTGGACCACCACGACAGCACGCTCGCCCACTTCCTCGGGCCGGTGTCCGGGGTGCTCTGCCGCGTGCTGGGCCGGGTCAGCGGGGGCCATCGCCACGCGACCCACTCGCTGCTGTTCGCGGCCCTCGCCGGCGCCGGTACCTGGGCCGGTATCGCCCATCTGGGCCGCGGCTTCGTCCTGGGCCTGACCTTCTGCCTGCTGGCGCTGGCCCTGCGGGCCCTGCACCTGCACCCGCCCGGCAACGGCCCGGCGACCTGGGCACTGCCCACCGGCCTGGCCGCCCTCGGAGCGGCCGGCCTGGACTCCTGGCTGCCGAACGCCCGGTACTGGCTGCCGTGCGCGGTGACCCTGGGCGTCCTGGCACACCTGCTCGGTGACTTCCTGACCAGGCGGGGCATCCCGCTGTTCTGGCCGTACGGACGGCGTTACGAGATACCGCTGATCAAGCGCACCGGAAACGGCGTCGAGACCAAGTTCCTCGCCCCCCTCATGACGATCGCGACCTTCGTCCTGCTCTGGTGCACGGTCTTCCCCGGAACCCTGCCGATCAGCTGAGCCGGGCGGCACCCCGCCACCCGCCCGGACGACGGCGCGCCCCCGGCGGGGCCGGCGGCGCCGACCGACGCCGCTCAGCCCTGCGGGAGGTCGATCTCGACCCAGACCGCCTTGCCGGGGCGGTCGGCCCGCGGGAGGTGCCCCCACCGGCTGGCCAGCAGCTCGACGGTGTGCAGGCCGTGCCCGCCGATGCGGGTCGGCTCGTGCGGCAACCGGGGCCGCGGCGGTTCGTCGGAGCCGTCCAGCACCTCGATCCGGAGGGTGCCGGCACTCGCGGACAGGACGAGCTGGTCCGGCCCGCCGGCGTGCTGGCAGGCGTTGGTGGCGAGCTCGGAGACGATGAGGAGGACGTCGTCGGCCCGGGCCTGCTGGTCCGGATCGGTGGTGGGCAGCCATCCCCAGTCCTCCAGCGCGGCCCGTGTCCGGTCGCGACAGCGTCCGACCGCACCTGCCGCACCGTCCAGGGTCAGCCTCCGGACCTGACCGGTGGGAGGCATCCCTGGCATCACCGACCGGCTCGCCGTCCGGTACTCACTGGCACTCATCTGTCCTCACTCCGACGACCGACCGGGACCGGGTGGCAACCGGCCTTTGCTTCCTCGTGTGCCCGCCGGTTCGCAGGAGACACCGGTGACGTGCACCGGGCCCCGCCGCCCCCCGACGGCTGCCGCACGGTCCACGGGCCGCCCTCCGGCGCCCGGGTGTACCCGGCGTCATCGGGCGAGAGCCGAACCGAGGTCCGCACGGATGTCGAACACCGTCTGCGCCCCGGTGAGCTCGAACACTCGGGCGACCGAGGACTGCAGGCCGGCCAGGACGAGGGTGAGGTGCGCGCGTTCCGCTTCGGCGCGGGTGTTGAGCAGCAGGTTGAGGCCGGTGGAGTCGCAGAACGACAAGCCATGGCAGTCGACGACGACCCGCTCCCGGGCCTGTCCGATCGCCTCGTGGAGCTGCGCGCGCAGGAGCGCCACGCTGTCGTAGTCCAGCTCGCCGACCGGCGAGACGACCACCGCACCGTCCTCGGTTCGCAGATCGGCCCTGAGGCGCACGGTGCGCGAGTCCTCGCCGGGCTGCTGGGGGGCCGGTTCCGGCTCGGGGACGCCGTGGGGCATCGCTCTCCGTCCTCCTTCTGTCGAGTGGGGCCGTGTCTGCCCGTACGACGGTACGGCGGCATCCGACCGCAAGGTACGCCCTCCGGGCGGGACAGTCGAGCAGCACCACCCGAATGTGCGGGCAATGTGAATATAGTGGGGCCTTTCCGCAAGGGGAGGCCTGATCCGGGTGAGGCTGGGCACGTGAGCCGCGTCGTACCCGATCACATGACCCCCAGCAGAGGAGAGGGCATGCCGACCGTCGTGTCCCGCCCTTCGACCAGTGCCCGCACCAGCAGTTCTTCGACCGCCGCTACCGCACCGGTGGCGGGCGGTGACGCGGTGACGTCCTCGGCCGACCTCGTCCGGGTGGCCGCGCGGCTGGGGATCGAGGCGGACCGATTGGTCGAGGTGTGCCCCGCCGATGCGCGCGAGCTGTCGAAGGCCCTGTTCGTCCGCCTGCGCGCGGCGGAGGAGGGCAGCGCCGAGTACTCCTACGTACGCGGCACCCTGATCGAACTGAACATGGCGCTGGTGGAGTTCGCGGCGAACCGGTTCGCCCACCGCAAGGAGCCGATCGAGGACATCGTCCAGGTCGGCACGATCGGTCTGATCAAGGCCGTCAACCGCTTCGACCCGTCGTTCGAGGTCGAGTTCTCCACGTTCGCGCTGCCGACCATCCGGGGCGAGATCAAGCGCTTCTTCCGCGACACCGGCTGGATGGTGCACGTCCCCCGCCGTCTACAGGAGCTGCGGCTGACACTGGCCAAGACCAGCGACGCGATGGAGCAGCTGCTGGACCGCGTCCCCGCGCCCGCCGAGCTGGCCGCCGAGCTGGACCTGACCGAGGACGAGGTGCGCGAGGGCCTGATCGCCTCCCAGGCGCAGAGCGCGAGCTCCCTCGACGCCCCGGCCCTCGGGGCGGACGGCGGCGACCCGCTGGCGGACCGGGTCGCGCAGGAGGAGGGCGCCTACGAGCTCATGCTCTGCCTGGAGACCCTCAAGCCGGCGATCGCCGCCCTGCCGGAGCGCGACCGCACCATCCTCTCCCTGCGCTTCGGCGCCGAGCTGACCCAGGGCGAGATCGGCCGCCGGCTCGGCATCTCGCAGATGCACGTCTCCCGGCTGCTCAACCGCATCCTGGCCGGCCTGCGCGCCGAACTCCTGGCCGACGCCTGAGCGATGCTCCCGAGCCACTCGCGGACGGCATGGGAGGGGCGCCCGACGAGCCGTCGGGCGCCCCTTTCGGGGGTCCCGGGGTGTTCCCGACCGTGCGGCGGCGGGAGCGGGCGGCGTCGGTCGCACCGGCGGCGAAGCGGGTGATCAGGATCACCGGCACCCGCCCCGGTGCTTCCGGAGCGGCCCGGCGTCGCGGGAGAACGGCGGCGACAGGTCGGCCGGGGCGACGCGCCACCGCGGCGCGGGGTCGCCCTCCGGCCGGCGCCGACGGAACGCACGGCCTTGCGGGGGTGCCGGGTGCGTCCGCCCTGGCCCGCGGACCAGGGCGGACGCACCCCGTGGGGGCGTGCGGCCCGACGTGAGCGGGGTCACGGCCCCGGGCCGACGGGGGAGTTCACCCTGGCGGAACAGGTGGAGTACCGTCCCTGACGGTACGGACTGGTGCCTTGCGCGGCCGTGTGGCCCGGCCCTCGGCCGGGTCCGAGGCCGGAGCGGGCGGTGACTGTGGCGGGCCTTCGGCCCGGCACCTGACGAGGAAGCGACGTCCCGATGGCGGGCACGACGAAGTCCCAGGCACAGCGCACGACGAGCGACACCGCGCAGGTCGGCGAACCGGACCTGCGGCGGCTGCTGGCCGGGCTGACCGCCGTACGCGACGGCGACTTCGGCACCCGGCTGCCCGACGATGCCGACGGGCTGCTGGGCGAGATCGCCACCGTGTTCAACGGCATGGTCGACCAGCTCTCCCTGTTCACCTCCGAGGTGACCAGGGTGGCCCGCGAGGTCGGCACCGACGGCCGGCTCGGCGGCCAGGCCAAGGTGCCCGGCGTGTCGGGGACGTGGAAGGACCTCACCGACTCCGTCAACGCGATGGCCGGCAACCTCACCACCCAGGTCCGCGACATCGCCCAGGTGGCCACCGCCGTCGCCAAGGGCGACCTGTCGCAGACCATCACCGTCGACGCCCGCGGCGAGATCCTCGAACTCAAGAACACCGTCAACACGATGGTCGACCAGCTGTCCGCCTTCGCCGGCGAGGTGACCCGGGTGGCCCGCGAGGTCGGCACCGACGGCCGGCTCGGCGGCCAGGCCGACGTCAAGGGTGTCTCCGGCACCTGGCGCGACCTCACCGACTCGGTCAACTTCATGGCCGGCAACCTCACCGCCCAGGTCCGCTCCATCGCCCAGGTGGCCACCGCCGTCGCCAAGGGCGACCTGTCCCAGAAGATCAACGTCGACGCGCGCGGCGAGATCCTGGAGCTGAAGGAGACCATCAACACGATGGTCGACCAGCTGAGCGCCTTCGCCGGCGAGGTGACCCGGGTGGCCCGCGAGGTCGGCACCGAAGGCCGCCTGGGCGGCCAGGCCGACGTCCGGGACGTCTCCGGCACCTGGCGGGACCTCACCGAATCGGTCAACGTCATGGCCGACAACCTCACCGCCCAGGTCCGCTCCATCGCCGAGGTGACCACCGCCGTCGCCCAGGGCGACCTCTCCCAGAAGATCCGGGTGGACGCGCGCGGCGAGATCCTGGAGCTGAAGGAGACCATCAACACGATGGTCGACCAGCTGAGCGCCTTCGCGGACGAGGTGACCCGGGTGGCCCGCGAGGTCGGCACCGAGGGCAACCTCGGCGGCCAGGCCACCGTCCGCGGTGCCTCCGGCACCTGGAAGGACCTCACCGACAACGTCAACGTGATGGCCTCCAACCTCACCGGCCAGGTCCGCTCGATCGCCCAGGTGGCCACCGCCGTCGCCAAGGGCGACCTCTCGCAGAAGATCACCGTCGAGGCCAAGGGCGAGGTCGCCGCGCTGGCCGGCGTCATCAACACCATGGTCGACACGCTCTCCGCGTTCGCGGACGAGGTGACCCGGGTGGCCCGCGAGGTCGGCACCGAGGGCACCCTGGGCGGCCAGGCCCGGGTCCCGAACGTGGCCGGCACCTGGAAGGACCTCACCGACAACGTCAACTTCATGGCGCACAACCTCACCAGCCAGGTCCGCAACATCGCCCAGGTCACCACCGCCGTCGCCAAGGGCGACCTCACCCGCAAGATCGACGTGGACGCGCGGGGCGAGATCCTGGAGCTCAAGACCACCATCAACACCATGGTCGACCAGCTGAGCGCCTTCGCCGCGGAGGTCACCCGGGTGGCCCGCGAGGTCGGCAGCGAGGGCCGGCTCGGCGGGCAGGCCGAGGTCGAGGGCGTCTCCGGGACCTGGAAGCGGCTCACCGAGAACGTCAACGAGCTGGCCGGCAACCTCACCCGCCAGGTCCGCGCGATCGCCGAGGTCACCAGCGCGGTCGCCGAGGGCGACCTGACCCGCTCGATCACCGTGGACGCCTCCGGCGAGGTCGCCGACCTCAAGGACAACATCAACTTCATGGTGGAGTCCCTGCGTGAGACCACCCGGGCCAACGAGGAGCAGGACTGGCTCAAGTCCAACCTCGCCCGGATCTCCGCCCTGATGCAGGGCCGGCGCGACCTGCCCGTCGTCGCCGAGCTGATCATGGACGAGATCACCCCGCTCGTCGCCGCCCAGTACGGCGCCTTCTACCTGGCCGAGGACACCGGCGGCGCCACCTTCCTCAACCTCATCGGGTCCTACGCCTTCCCCGCCGGCGCGAGCCCCACCCGGTTCAGGCTCGGCGAGTCCTTCGTCGGCCAGGCCGCCCGCAGCCGGCGCACGATCGCCGTCGACCGGCTGCCGGCCGGCTACGTGAGCGTCTCCTCGGGCCTGGGCCGGGCCGAGCCGACCTCGCTGATCGTGCTGCCGATCGTCGTCGAGGAGCAGGTGCTCGGCGTCATCGAGCTCGCCGCGCTCCAGGACTTCACCCCGGTGCACCAGGCCTTCCTGGAACAGCTGATGGAGACCATCGGCGTCAACGTGAACACCATCGTCGCCAACGCCAGGACGGACGAGCTGCTCGGCGAGTCCCAGCGCCTCACCTCCGAACTGCAGGTCCGATCCGCGGAGTTGCAGGCCCGCCAGGAGGAGCTGCAGTCCTCCAACGCCGAACTGGAGGACAAGGCCGCCCTGCTCGCCGCCCAGAACCGGGACATCGAGACCAAGAACCTGGAGATCGAGCAGGCCCGCCAGGAGCTGGAGGACCGCGCACACCAGCTGTCGCTGGCCTCCACCTACAAGTCGGAGTTCCTGGCCAACATGAGCCACGAGCTGCGCACGCCGCTCAACAGCCTGCTGATCCTCGCTCAGCTGCTCGCCCAGAACCCGACCCGCAACCTGACGGCCAAGCAGGTCGAGTACGCCGGGATCATCCACTCCGCCGGCTCCGACCTGCTGCAGCTCATCAACGACATCCTCGACCTCTCGAAGGTCGAGGCCGGGAAGATGGACGTCTCCCCGGAGCGCATCCCGCTGCGCCAGCTGCTCGACTACGTCGAGGCCACGTTCCGGCCGCTGACCAGCCAGAAGAGCCTGGCCTTCCAGGTCACCACCGCCGCCGGAGTACCCGCCGAACTGCTCACCGACGACTACCGGCTGCGGCAGGTCCTGCGCAACCTGCTGTCCAACGCGGTGAAGTTCACCGAGCGGGGCAGCGTCGACCTGCGCATCGAGCTCGCGGACGGCGCGCAGCTGCCCGAGGTCGCCCGCCGCGACGACGGTCCGGTGGTCGCCTTCCACGTCGTGGACACCGGCATCGGGATCGACCCCCAGCACCTGGAGAGCGTCTTCGGCGCGTTCCAGCAGGCCGACGGCACCACCAGCCGCAAGTACGGCGGTACCGGCCTGGGTCTGTCCATCAGCCGGGAGATCGCCTTCCTCCTCGGCGGCGCCATCACCGCGCAGAGCACCCCGGGTCAGGGCAGCACCTTCTCGCTCTACCTGCCCGCGGCCAGGGCGGAGTTCGTCGAACTGAGCGGCCAGGCCCCGCGGGAGGCCCTGGAGCCCGGCCCGGCCGAATCGGCCCGGCCGGGCCAGGACGAGCAGGCCGGGCAGCCGGGCACGCCGGAGGTCGCCCAGCCCAAGCGGCTGCTGGTCATCGAGGAGCGGCAGCGCGGCCTGCTCTCCCTCGTCGCGGAGAGCGCCGTCGCCGACCTGACCGGGCACGCCGACCTCGGCGGACCGCGCGGGGCGGTCGAGGTCATCACCACGGTAGGGGCCCAGGAGGCGGCGGAGACCCTCGCCGCGACGCCGTGCCACTGCGTGGTCCTCGAACTGGACCTGCCGAACGGCGCGGCGCTGGACTTCCTGGAGGAGATGGCACGGGACGCCGCGCTGCACAGCGTGCCCGTCCTGGCGCACAACAACCGGCGCCTGGGGGCCGAGCAGGAGCGGCTCCTGCAACAGCGCGCCACCGTGCAGCCGCTCGAACTCCTCTCCAGCCTGGACGAGTTGCGCGAGCGCATCGCCCTGCACCTGAGCGCGGAGCAGCCCGGCGACGTGCTGCCGCTGGTCCGTGCCGAGGACCCGGCCACCCCGCTCGCCCAGGACGTCGACGGCTCGCTCGCCGGACGGACCGTCCTGGTGGTCGACGACGACGACCGCAACCTGTACGCACTGACCGGGATCCTGGAACTGCACGGCATGCGGGTGCTGCAGGCCGAGAACGGCCGCGCCGCGATCGACACCCTCACCCGCAACGCCGGTGTCGACCTGATCCTGATGGACGTCATGATGCCGGAGATGGACGGCTACGCCGCCACCACCGCGATCCGCGCCATGCCCGCGTACACCGATCTGCCGATCATCGCCGTCACCGCGAAGGCGATGATGGGTGACCGGGAGAAGAGTCTCGCCTCCGGGGCCAGCGACTACGTCACCAAGCCGGTCGACGCGCGCGACCTGATCACCTGCATCGAGCGGTGGCTGAGGCCGTAGCGCGACCCCCACCGGACCAGGCCACTCGACCCGACACCGTGCAACCCGAGGAGATACCGATGCGCGACCGCCAACCGCCTCGGGACGCAGACGACCGCCCCAACCCCGCGCCGCACCACGGCGACGTGGTGAACCGGATGCCCGCCCAGTCCGTCGTCGCCCAGCGGTCGCCGGTCGGCCGGCCTCCGGACAAGCCGGCCGACTCCGGTGTCATCGGCCGGCTGACCACCACCGTCGAACGCCTGCGCCGCGAACTCACCCTGGCGCGGGCCGAGGCGGACGGCCGGGCCTTGATCGAACTCGCCAAGGGGATCCTGGTCGAGCGCCTGGGCTACGGCCCCGCCGACGCCCTCCGGCAGCTCGAAGACCTGGCGGGCCAGTCCAACGTGTCCGTCCTGGAGCTGGCGGCCGACCTGGTCAACCAGGCCTCGCACGACCGGATCGCGGACCTCGCCCGCGAGTTCCTGGCCTCCACCGGCGAGCCGTCGGTGGGCGTTCGGCTGCGCAGCGCGGAGACCGGCATGCTCGGGGCCGACGACGTCCAGGCCGTCGCGCAGTCCGCCCTCGAACACGCGCTGCGGCCGCTCGGAGCGCAGGCGGTGGCGATCTGGGCGGCCAACTCCGACCAGTCCCTGACACTGGCCGGCAGTGCCGGTTTCGCGGAGGAGGAGGCGAGGCGCTGGCGCCATGTCCCGCCCGGGGTGCCCGTCCCCGCGCGCCGCGCGCTGACCGAGCGGGCCACCGCGACCTACCAGTCGCTGGCCGCCGCGGGCCTCCCCTCGATCGGGCAGCGGGAGTTCGGCGGCGGACGGCTGGCGGTACCGGCGGGCGCGGGCGGCCGGATCACCGGCGTCCTGGAGGTCTGCTGGAGCGGCGGCCTGCCTCCGCAGTCCCAGTCGCTGCAACGGCAGTTCGAGGCCCTGGCGGAACTGTGCGTCACCGCCCTGGAGTCCCGCCCGGCCGTCGTCGACACCAACGGCGGCACCGACCCGGAGACCACCGACCTGCTGGAACTGGTCCACGGCCTGAACGACCCCTGCCTGATCATGCACCCGGACGTCGACGCGTCCGGCCGGGCCACCGACTACCTGATCAAGCACCTCAACCCGAGCTTCGAGGACTTCGCCGGGCGGCCGCGCAGCGCCATCGTCGGCGCCCGGCTGCTGGAGGCCTACCCGCTGGCCGCCGAGCCGGGCGGCCTCTTCGAGATGATCGAACACGTCCTCGCGACCGGCGAGTCCTTCCGCTCGCCGGGGATGATCCTGTCCGCGCTGGTGGACGGCGTCCGGCTGACCACCCGGGCCCGGGTGAGCATCAGCCGCCACGGGGCCTACGCGGTCGTCGTGTGGCGGACCGAGGACGGTACCGCCCGGGTCGCCAACCTGCTCCAGCACGCCCAGCGCCTCGGGCGCATCGGCGGCTTCGAGGAGAACCTGCACACCGGCGAGATCGCCTGGAACGAGACCCTGTTCGACCTCCACGGCCTCCCCCCGCACGCCGAACCCGTCCCGCTGGAGCAGTTGCCGACCCATGCGCACCCCGACGACGGGCATGCCATCGGCCGGTTCCTGCGCACCCTGCTACACCACCAGCGGCCCGCCTCGACGGCCTTCCGCCTCCAGCGCGCCGACGGGATCGCCCGGCACATCCGGGTGGTCGCCGAGCCCGTCCTCGACGCCGACGCCCGCATCGTCGCCGTCCGCGGCGCCTACCAGGACGTCTCCGCCCAGCACTGGACCGAGGTCGCCCTCGCCGCCACCCGCGACCAGCTCGCCCACACCGAACAGCAGGCCGCCGAACGCAACCGGCTTGCCCTGCAGCTGCAGCACGCCATCATGCCGCCCAGCCGCGGCCCGTTGGACCTGCACGACCTGCGCGTGGCGGTGCGCTACCGGCCCGCCGAGAAGGACCACCTGGTCGGCGGCGACTGGTACGACGCCCTCGCCCTGCCCACCGGCCAGGTGCTGCTGTGCGTGGGCGACGTCGCCGGACACGGCATCGAAGCGGCGACCGGGATGGTCGCGCTGCGCAACGCCCTGCGCGGGCTGGCCGCCACCGGTGCCGGCCCTGGCCAGCTCCTGGGCTGGCTGAACACCGTGACCCACCACCTCACCGACAACGTCACCGCGACGACCGTCTGCGCCCTCTACGATCCGCGGACCCGGGCCCTTCGGTGGGCCAGGGCGGGTCACCTCCCGCCCATCCTGGTGCGGGACGGCCGCGCGACCGAGCTGCCCACCGTCGCCGGCATCCTGCTCGGTGCGATCGACCAGGCCGACTACGACGAGGGGGAGATCCGGCTGGAGGCCGGGGACACCCTGATGATGTACACCGACGGCCTGATCGAGCGCCGGGACCGCTCCCTGGAGCAGTCGCTCGCCGACCTGCTGAGCACCGCCGGGGACGCGGACGGCGTCGCGGAGCTCGACCGCCGGCTCGACCACCTCCTGCGGTACAGCAGCTCCGACACCGACGACGACACCTGTCTGATCGGGATCACGGTCCGCTGAGCCGTCGGGCCCCGCCGGAGCTTCGCGGAGTCCGCCGGCCGGGTGCCTACGCGACCCCGGCTCCGTGCGGGACAGAGGGAGCGGGGAAGCCGCCTGGCGCCCCGCTCCCCCGGCGGGGGAAGCGGCGCAGCGAGAGGAACACGCCATGAGCACCCCGGACGACGAGCAGGTACAGGTACGGGACGGTGAGCAGGCACGGGACCGCTCCGCGGAGGAGAGGTCCGTCACGGCCCCCACCCCGGCGGACGTGCGGGCCAAGGCCGAGGGCTCGGAGGAGGACGACGACGAGCCGGAGGCTCCCGGGGCGGACGTCCGGGCGCCCTGACGCCGGAGCCGCCCGGCGCCGGATCCTCCCGACGCCGGGCGGCTCGGGCCGGCCGAGCGGGCGGCCGGGCCGTTTCGGGCGGTTTCCAGCGGTCGTCGCACCACCTGACCGGTGGGCCAAGGCCGCGAGCAGCGCGCAGAGACGCTCGGCCGGGGCTTTCCCGGCCGAGCGTCCGGCGTGCGTGGGCGGCGGTCGGGCTGGTCGGCGACGGCGCCCCGGCCCTCCGGTCCGTCAGGGGGCCGCCCGGTCGGGTCGGGTCGGGCCGGGCTCAGGCGGGCCCGTCCGGCAGGGGTGAGCGCAGCGAACTGCGGCCGGCCTTCCAGTGCTCCAGCAGGTGGGCGGCGAACCGGTCGTCCACCACCTCGGCCGCCGCGATGCCGAACGCGATGTCGGGCTCCAGCTCCGCCTCGCTCGCGAGCAGCTCTCCGATGACACCGCGCCGCATCAGCTGTTCGTGAACGGCGTCCGCCTCGATGTGCTCGCGGTAGAAGAGCGTGCCGTCCGGCCCCGCGCCCAGCCGTTCCAGGGCGGCCGCCAGCCGGGCGGAACCCGGCGAGGAGGTGACCTCGACGACGGCGAACAGGCCGACCGCCGCGCCCCGCAGGGACCGGTGCAGGCCGAACAGGGTCATCAGGTTGACCACCGCCAGCGCGGGGGCCGGAACGCGGTCCAGGTAGTGCCCGTAGCCGGGGTCGAGGCCCAGGTCCGCCATCATCCGGGCGAAGAGCAGGGCGTGGGCGCGGTCCGGCCGGCCCGCGCCGTACTCGTCGAACGCGACCGCCATCAGGGCCGCCTGCGCCGGACCGTGCACCCGGGGGATCATCCACAGCTGCGGGTCGGCCTCCTTGAGGTGGTAGACCGAGCGGTGCACCAGGTACTCCCGGGCCTGCCAGCGCTCGCCCTCGGCGAGCAGGTAGTGCGACGGCCCGGAGCCGTCGACGGGCTCGGTCAGCAGCTGTTCCAGGGCGTCACCGACCCGCTCCGCCGGCTTCGCCTGCTCCCGGACGGCGGCGAGGAACGGCACTTCGAGCTCCCGCCGGAACGCCAGCAGGGCGGGATCCCACTCCCAGTCGGGGTCCACGCCCGCCAGACCGCGGTCGTGCAGGTCGTAGCAGAGGTGGAGGGCGAGCTGGTGGTCCTCCCCCCACGGGTCCGAGGGCGGCCCCGGTGCCACGACCGGCCGGCCGGAGCCCGGCGGGCCGGCCGCGACGGCTTCGAGTACGGCGCCGGAGAGCGGGCCCCGGGCCTCGGGCAGAGCCTTCACCGCCCGCTCCGAAGGCCGTCCGGGGCCCCTCGCCGGGCTGCCCGGCGCTCCTCGGTCCCGGTGAACGCCGTCCGGCCCCGCTGTCGCATCATGCCCGTCTCCTGTCGTCGGACGTCCCTGTCCGTCCGAGCGGCTGCCCGGCATCCGCCCGGACTAACCTGCGGCCCGTCGGAGTGAGCAGCCGGCCCGGCCCCGCCGGACCGGGTCAGCGCATCGGCCGCCGACCGGCTCGCCGGACCCGGAACGCGGCCACCGCGAGTGCCACGAGGAACACCACGACGCCGATGACCAGCAGATACGCCAGACCTTCGGCGACCGCGCCGATCAGGCCGAGCACGATCGCCGCGATCACCAGCAACAGAACCCAGACCATGGTCCGACCGCCTTCCGTCGATTGCCGAGCACCGCCCGGGGGCCGGCCGGGGTGCACCGCTCCCGACCGTCCGGGCGGCGGACCGCGCTCGGACGGCACGGTGCCACTGTGACCGGGGCCGGTGTGACTGGGGCCGGTCCGTCCGGCGTCGGTGTGGACGGGATCGGTGTGAGCGGGATCGGCACCCTGGCGGCTGCCCAGTCGCGGCCGCTCCCAAGCGGCGCCCGGACGCGCCGTTTCGGCCCGGGCCCGCTCGGGCACACGCCCGAGCGGCCGGCTCAGCGGCCCTCGGGGACGGGCGCCGATCCCGGCGCGTCGCCACGACCACAGGGGGCGTCGATGTCACCAGCTCTGCGAACCGCACGGAAGCGCCACTACCTGATGTGCCGGCCGACGTACTTCGCCGTCGACTACGCGATCAATCCCTGGATGGATCCCGCCCGGCCGGTCGACTCGGCCCGGGCGGTCCGCCAGTGGGAACGCCTGGTGAGCCTGTACCGCGACCTGGGGCACAGCGTGAGCCTGGTGGAGCCGCGCCCGGGTCTGCCGGACATGGTCTTCGCGGCGAACGCGGCGAGCGTCGTCGACCAGCGCGTGCTGGTCTCCAGGTTCCGGCACCCGGAGCGCGCGGCGGAGGCGGACGCCTACCGGCAGTGGTTCACCGAGCGGACCTTCCGCCGGGTCGCCACGGCCGGCCACGTCAACGAGGGCCAGGGCGACATCCTGCCGGCCGCCGGCCTGCTCCTGGCCGGGACCGGATTCCGTACGGAACCGGCCGCCCACGCCGAGGTCCAGGCCCTCCTGGGACTCCCCGTGGTGACACTGACCCTGACCGACCCCCGCTTCTACCACCTGGACACCGCGCTGGCCGTACTCGGGGACACCGAGGCCATGTACTACCCCGGCGCCTTCGACCCGGCGGCCCGCGCCACGCTGGAGGCCCTGTTCCCGGACGCCCTGCTCGCCGAACGCGCCGAGGCGGAGGCCTTCGCCCTCAACGCCGTCTCCGACGGCCGCCACGTCGTCCTGCCCCCGTCCGCCGTCCGGCTGGCCGCGCAGTTGGAGGAGCGGGGGTTCCAGCCGATCGGCGTCGGGATGGGCGAGTTCCTCAAGGCCGGCGGCGCCGCCAAGTGCTGCACGCTCGACCTGCACGGTTGCGCCGAGGGCGAGCCCATCCGGCTGCGCCGGGACGCCGAGGTGGCCGAGGACACCCGGGAGGCCGCCTGAAGCCTCCCCCGCTGCGGCCGAACACGCCCTGTGAGGCGGCGGCCCCGCGCGGGCCGGACGCGGCCCGGCGGGGGCTCAGGCCCCCGTGGTCTGGTCGGCGATCATGCGGACCAGACCCTCGCGGCCGGCGCGGCGCAGTTCGCCGAGCTGGCGGACCGCTCCGTTGCCCTCGCGCAGGGCCCGCTCCAGCACCGGGGTGATGTGCCTGCCGTCGTCCCCCATCGCGGGGGCGGTGAACTCCACCAGGGCGGCGACCGCGTCGCCGAACGCCCGCAGCCCGCCGTGGAGCGGGTCGAAGACCTCATCGGCGCAACCGTGGCGGGCGCCGCGCCACAGGGCCGCGTCCAGGGTCTCCGGCCGGAACGCGGCGGCCGGCGGGCCGGGTATCTCCTCGCCGAGCAGCCGGGTGGCGAGGGCACGGACGGTACCGGCGAGCATCACCGCCTCGTCCGGGCGCAGCTGGACGTCCATGGCGCGGATCTCGACGGTCGGGTAGCGCTCCGAGAGCCTGATGTGCCAGTAGATCTGGCCGGTGTCCGGGATCAACCGGTCCTCCACGAGGGCCCGGATCCGCCGGTCGTACTCCTCGGGGCCGTCGATGAACGGCGGCAGACCGCTGACGGGCCAGCGGTTGAAGACCACCGTGCGCCAACTGGCGAAGCCGGTGTCGGTGCCCTGGGACAGCGGCGAGTTCGCGGCCAGCGCGACCAGCAGGGGAAGCCACGGCCGCAGTCGGTTCTGCAGCGCGACGCCGGTGGCCCGGTCGGGGATGCCCAGGTGGATGTGCATGCCGCAGATGAGCTGCTCGTCAGTGAGGCGCCGAGCGTCGCTGTGGATGGCCCGGTAACGGGCGGTGTCGGTCACCGGCACGGGCAGCCGGTCGGTGAACGGCGCACTCGCGCAGGCCGCGAGGAGGCAACCGTCCTGGCGCGCCGCCTCGCCCAGCGCGTGCCGCATCCGGACGAGGTGTCCGCCGATCTCGTCGAGTTCCCGGCAGACGGGCGTCGCTACCTCCAACTGCGCCTGCAGCAGCTCGCGTTGCACCTCGCCGTGGTCCATCGCGGGCTGCAGGTCGGCCGCCCGGCGCACCTGTGCGGCACGTGCGACGGGGGTGCCGGCCGAACGGTCGAGCAGGAGGTACTCCTCCTCCACTCCAAGGGTGATCATGTCTCGCGCATACCCGCCGCTCCGGCGTCCACTCCTGGTGGCCGTGGCACCCCCTGCGCCCCGGCTGCTCCCCGCCGGCCCGGCCGGCGGGGAGCAGCCGGAGGGCGGCGGCCGCGGTTCGGATGGGCCCGCAAGGGTAGACGTCGCGGCTGGAGGTGTTCACCATGACCGGAAGGGCTTCCACGGGAGGACTGCTCGCGGTCTCGTGCTCCGAGGAACGCGACGGCGTGGTCGTGTGCACCGTGAACGGCGCACTGGACATCCAGACCGCCGAGACGCTCCAGGGCGCACTGCGACAACGGCTGGCCGCGACCCCGCCGCCCGAGGTACTCGCGGTCGATCTGCGGGGCGTGGGCTTCTGCGACTCCACCGGGCTCAACGCCCTCCTGCTCCTGCGGTCGGAGGCCGAGCGTGCGGGTACGTCACTGCGCCTGGCCGGAGTACGGCCGAGGGTGTGGCGGGTCCTGGACACGACCGGGACGGCGACGGTGTTCGCCGTCCACCCGGGGGCGGCGGACATCCGCCCGGCGCGGACGCGCAGCGGCGCGGGGTGAGCAGCCGGCCCCTCCGGCCGCGGCCCGCGGCGACGGCAGGCACGCCCCCGGCAGGCCGGTGACGGTCGTCCGACCCGCTCGGCCGGTCAGGGCTCTCAGGCCCGGGCGCGGGACCGGCCGGTCCACTCCAGCAGCCGCTCGCGCGGCCAGGTCGTCACCAGCCGGTCCCGCCCCAGGCCGATGCGTGCGGCGCGCGCGTAGCCGGAGCTCTGCCAGTGCAACTGCTCCGGCGCGTGGGCGTCGGTGTCCACGGCGAACAGGCAGCCCGCCTCTGCCGCCAGCAGCAGCAGGTCGTCGGGCGGGTCCCGCCGCTCGGGCCGGCAGTTGATCTCCACCGCCGTGTCGGCCTCGGCGCAGGCCCGGAAGACGGCAGCGGCGTCGAAACGCGACTGCGGCCGGCCCCGGCCGGTGACGATCCGACCGGTGCAGTGCCCGAGCACGTCGGTGTAGGGGTTGCCCACCGCCGCCACCATCCGGGCGGTCATCGGGCCCGGTTCGGCGCGCAGCTTCGAGTGCACCGACGCCACGACCACGTCGAGGCGGCCGAGCAGTTCCTCCGTCTGGTCCAGCGAGCCGTCGTCCAGGATGTCGCACTCGATCCCGGAGAGCAGCCGCAGCGCCCCCGGGCGGCTGTCGACGGCCGCCACCGCTTCCAGTTGGAGCCGCAGCCGCTCCGGGCCGAGGCCGTGCGCGACGGTGAGCCTCGGCGAGTGGTCGGTGAGCACGGCCCAGCGGTGCCCCAGCGCGCGGGCGGCATCCGCCATCTCCTCGATCGGGCTGCCGCCGTCGGACCAGTCGGAGTGCATGTGGCAGTCCCCGGCGCTCGCGGTCACCAGCTCCCAGCCGGACCGGGCGGCCAGGCCGACGTCCGACTCCAGCCGCGCGAGGTAGGCGGGTGTCCCGCCCGCCGAAGCCTGGGCGATCACCTCCGCGGTCACCGGGCCGACGCCGCGCAGCCGGCCCGCCGCCGCCGCGTCGACCGGGCCGACGGGCAGTGCTCCGACCGCGTCGGCCGCCGTGTGGAAGGCCCGGACCCGGTAAGGGGAGGCGCCGCGCCATTCGAGCAGGAAGGCGATCCGCCGGAGTGCTTCGGTCGGGTCCATGGCACCACGGGTCCTCTCCTCGGGCCGGCGCCACCCGGCCCGGATCGCGGCGCCCCCGGGTGTCCCGGATCCCGCCGCGCCGGGCACGGCCCTCTCCTCGCCGGCGGGAGCACCGCACGGCGCCTACCCGGGACGGGGGCCCCGACACGGTCCCCAGGCCGTGCGGACACCGGACGGCGGACCAGGGCCACCGGCCACCACCGGGTGCCGACGGGAGACGGGTGCCCGCGGGTGCCGGATGCCCCTGAAGGGGGACGGAACGTGCGGCGAAGCGGTGGTCGCGAGGATCCACAGTTGTCCTCCCGGACACCCGGTGGAATGCGTGGCCCATGGACCCCACCCACACGCTGCCGACCGGCAGCGAGATCACCCTGACCGCGAACGGCCGGGCGCACACGCTCGTGGTCGACCACCGGGCCACGCTCCTCGACGTGCTCCGCGAGCGGCTCGTACTGACCGGCGCGAAGCAGGGCTGCGACCACGGCCAGTGGGGCGCCTGCACCGTGCTGCTGGACGGACGGCGGGTCAACCGCTGCCTGCTGCCGGCCGTCGCCCAGGACGGCGCCGCCGTCACGACCGTGGAGGGTCTGGCCGGTCCGGACGGGCCGCACCCCGCCGGTCAGCCAGCGGCCGCTGGCGGGGCGGCGAAGGTCTCGCGGGGCCCGAAGTCTGGGTAGGTCAGAGGGCGGATCTGGGGTTCGATGATGAGCACGGTCACGCCCGTGTCGGCCCGAGGCGCCGACTGCTATTGATAGTATGTCAATTACATATTATGGCAATGCTGTTAACCGCCAAGGACTGGTACGCAACAGCGCAGATCCGGTCGGTGCGACGACGAAGGGACAGTCCGGTGAGCAGTCTCAACAAGGGTCTGGAACGGATCGAAGTAGGCCTGTTGTGGGATCCGAGTCCCGCAGGCTCGGCCCGCCACGATCTGGACCTCGTCGCCGCGACATACACCGCCGCCGCCCCGTCCGGCGCCCCCGCCTACCTGGTTCATTTCGACAACCGCGCTCCCGACGGCACGATCACCCTCACCCGCGACAGCCTTGACGGCAAGGGCCTCGGCGTCGACGAACGCCTCGTCCTGGAGCTCGACCGTCTGGCCGACCGCTACGTCCGGGTGGTCGTGGGCGTCGCCATCCAACAGAACGCCGGCCGACTGACGTTCGGGGACATAGCGAACCCCGTGGTGAAGATCCGGAACGGGCGCGATGAGTTCGCGGCTGTGGACTTCGCCGGCGCCGGTGAGGCAACAGCGGCGAGGGTCGCGGAGTTCGTCCGGGACAGCTCGGGGGCCTGGGGATTCCAGCCCGGCGTCTACGGCTTCGATGCCGATCCGGCGACTTTCGCGAGGATCATGGGCACCTGAGACCTGTTGCAGAAGGTCGGGCAGGAGTAGGCCGGGATGCCTTGAACAACTCCTGCCGACACCATGCGGTGCGGGCCGTCTCCCCCGTGGTTCGGATCTTGTCACGGTGCGACAGTGGGCTGGTCTCTCCGGTCGGCCCCGGGGCTGTGGAGCGTTCTGACGTGACGGATGCCGAATGCTTCTGGAACAGTCCGGGGCCCCGAACCCCCGGTCCACCGCGCCGATGGCTCGATCGGTCAGCGGCGCCCTCCAGCAGCTCCCCGGTGACGGTGAGGACCGTCGCCCCCGACGGATGGGTGTGGACGGCTATGGCCAACACTGCCTGTTCGGCGGCGTACCCGGGAACGGACAGCACCACCGCCTGGCGGCGGCCGCTGCGGTAGTACTCATCGGGTGCCGAGTCGGGAACGGCCGGGCCGATCTGCGGGAACCGGGCGAGGTAGGCGAGGTTCCTCGTCCCCCGGCCGGGTCAGTGGCCAGCCGCGGACCAGGAGCAGTGCGCCACCGCAAGGACGGCCCCGAGGTGGCCCTCGACCTGCCGGAGAAGATCACCTCCCGGCACGCCCTCGCCCTGACTCCCACCCAGGTGGGCCTCAACGGCCGCGCCACCCGCAGCGCGACGGAGGTGACCCGCACCGCGCCGGGCCCCGGACGCCATCGTCGAAGCGGGTGCCGGTACGAACCGGGGGGACCAGGTGAGCGCCGGTGATTGCGCGCCGTCGACCGGTGCGGACTCGACGAGCTTGAACACCGTCGGGAGGGCCGCGGTCGGGTTGCCGGCACGCCAGGGGACCATGGTGCGGAGGTTGACCGTGGAGGACGTCGACCCGATCGGACTCGTACTCGGTGGCCCGGGTGAAGATCACGACCCGCCGACCGGAGCCGTCCCCCACCGCTGCCGCACCCCCGGCTCCAGCTCCAGCTCCCGCCCCGGCCGGCCCGCGCACGGCCGTCGCCGGGATCGGCCGCTGCCGGGCGACCCACAACCAGGCCAGTCCGTACCCGGCGAAGATCGCCCCGAAGAAGCGCCCCAGGCTGCCGCTCGTCGTCCCGGCGGCGCCCGCACCGGGGAGGGAGGCGTTGCCCGTTCTTCAGTCGCTGAGGCCGGCCGGGCCGGGCGGTAGGGGCGGGCCCGCCCCAACCGGGCGGGCCCGGCCGGAGACGCGAAGGCGGGGGCCCCCGCCCCCCGCCCCCGGGCG
>NZ_JBEXYC010000058.1:0-45542 GCF_040630835.1 Kitasatospora sp. NPDC005751 | reverse complement strand
CGCTACTGCCGTGAGAGGGCAGCGTGCTAGGCCGCTACACAACGGGGGCATCCTGGCGATCCCTTGCGGAGGGTCATCGGGACGGGCGGGGGAACGGGTACGGCGGGGCGACCCGCCGTCGGACGGTCCTCGGCGGGGCCGCCGTCAGCTGGTCTTCTGGAGCGTCCAGGACTGGTAGGCCTGGCCGTTGGGCTTCTGCAGCTCCAGCAGCCAACCGCCGTAGTACCAGCGGCTGCTGACCCCGAGGACGAGGCTCGAACCCTCGGCCGTCAGGGTGGCCCCACCGCCCGACTGGGTGAGCCGCCACTTCTGCGCGCCGGAGTCGGAGCAGGGCTGCTGCGCGAGGTACTGGCCGGCCACCGGGGTGCCGCCCAGCTGGAGGCACTTGTCGGAACGCGCCGACTTGATCCGCACGGTGCCCGAACCGGCGTCCTCGAAGCTCCACTTCTGGTTGGCGTAGCCGGTGCGCTGGTAGGCGATGGCCACCGTGCCGTCGTTGAGCGAGCTGCCCCAGAGGTCGGCGGCCTGACCGGTCAGCCCGTTGACCATCGTGTAGCGGGTGCCCGGCTGCGGCTGGCCGGCGTCGGCGAGGGTGCGGAAGGTGGCGGCGCGACCGGGCTTGGAGACGCTGCCCGCGCTGTCGCGGACGGCGACGGCGACGGTGTACGCGGTGTTGGGCGCCAGCCCGACCACACCGACGACGGTGGAGCGGACGGTGCCGATGGTCTGGCCGTTCAGCAGGACGTCGTACCCGGCGGCGGCCGGCGCGGCCGTCCAGCTCAGCATGACCGAGTTCTGGGTGAGCTGACTGGCCGTCACGTCAGGCGCGGTGCCACCGGTGGGCGAGGCGGTCGGGGTCGGCGTGGGCGAGGCGGTCCGGGTCGGCGTACCGGTGGGCGACGGGGTGGTGGTCGCCGTCGGGCTCCCGGTCGGGGTCGGCGCCGGCGTCTTGGTCGGCGTGCCGGTCGGGCTCGGCGTGGTGGTCCGGGTCGGCGTGGCCGTCGGGGTGGCGGTGGGGCTCGGGTTGGGGTTCGGGCCGGTGCCGCCCCCGGGGATCAGGAACCGGTTGTTGGCGACGTTCCAGTGCGTGGCCAGGTAACTGCCCGACGCGGGAGCGGTGTTGTAGTAGTCGTCGTGGTGGCAGTCGAGCCGGTTGTCACTGGCGTTGTCCGGGCAGACCGTCTTCATCGCCGGGTAGTAGGGGGTGTCCGAGTAGCACATCAGGTCCCACTCGTCGACGCAGTGGCCGCCCTTGCTGGAGTTGGGTGCGCTGTTGCTCACCGCACCCAGGTTGTGGCCGAGTTCGTGCGCCGCCGTGGAGCCGCCCCAGCAGCCGGAGTCGGTCCGGCCGTACGACGGGCCGAAGTTGCTCAGGTTGTCCTGCCCGGGGCGCTCGTCGCCCGCGAAGGTGCCGATGCCGCAGTAGACCTTGGCATCGGTGAACATCATGTACTTGCGGTCCTTGCGGTTGAAGCCCTGCGCCGCGAGCGCGCGGTTGCTCGCGTTGAAGTCCTTGATCTCGGAGTCCGAGATCTGCACGTTCAGCACCGAGGCGGTGCAGTCGGGTTCGGTGACGAAGCGGACGTGCCGCACGCCGCCGGTCTCCTGGGCGCTGGCGTTGTAGATGACGTCGACGTCCGCGGCCCACTTCTTGAACGAGGCCAGGTACTGGGCGAACCGGTCGTTGCCGGGGGCGTGAACGTACACCGCCTGGACCCGGTTGCCGGTGCTGCCGTCGCCCTCGCAGACGAGCGCGGAGCCGGCGGCGGCCGCGGCCTGCTGGGGCGCGGGCGCTCCGGCGGCGGCGTCACCCAGCAGGGCCTTCTGCCCGGCGTCCAGGACGGGCGCCGCACCCTTCAACAGGTCAGCGGCGGAAGGCGGTTGGGCGTCCGGGGCCGGGGTGAGCACCGGCGCCCGGTCGGCCGTGGCGGCCACCGGCGGGATGTCCTTGCGGATGTCCACGTCCTTGGGCGGCGCGTCCGGCCCGTGGCTGCAGAGCTGCCCGCCCGAGACCTCCAGCGAGCCGGCGCACCGGTCGCCGCTCGGCAGGGCCAGACCGGCGTAGACGAGACCGCGCTCCGGCTGGTCCTTGGGTATCTCCTGCAGTGGGGCGGCCTTCTTCTCCCGCTGCGGAGCGGGCGCCTGGGTGGCCCCCTCCGCGGTGCCGGTCTCCCCCGGGTCGCCGTCGGCGACCACTCCGGCCATGCCACCCGCCGCCCGGTCGGCCGCGGCGTCGGCCGCCACCGACACGCTGCGGTCCGCGGCCGGCTCGAACGCGGTCTGGATCCCCAGTGCGCCCGCGACCAGCCCGGCCACCACGGCTGCGGCCAGGAGCGCCGTCCGGCGCCCCGGCCTGCCGCTCCGGCGGCGACGCCGCTCGGTACTCCGGCGCTCGCTGCTCCGGTCTCCCATGTGTTCGTCTCCTCTCCTCGGTGTGACGGTCCGCCTGCCGCTGCTCGCGGCGGCCGGACCGTCCGACACCAGGGAGATCACGGCCCACCGGGCCGGATAACAGAAACCTCCTTTCGAAACTCGCGCAGATCTGCGGACGGCTTCGAACCGGCGCGCGAACGGCCCCACCGAGCACGCGGCGAACCCCTCGGCGCGGGCCGGTGGTCGGGCCGCTCGGCCCGCACCGCACCGGCTCCCGGACGGCCCCGCCCGACCGGTCCGGTCGCCCGCGTGACCGCCGTTCACCCGGGGGCCGTGGTCACCCGTGCGAGGGAAGAACGAAGGTTGTCCTTTGAACAGTTGCGGCCGCTGGCCAGAATGGGCTTCCTCGGTCGACCGACCGGTGACCGCCGGAATCCGGTGACCGGCGGCCGGGGACCGGCGATCGAAGAGCGGGGGTGGGGGCATGGAGCCGGGTACGCCGGGCTCCGGCCGGGGGGTCGGGGCGGACGCCCGTCCGGCCGTCACCGGTGCCACCGCCACGGGCTGCCCGGCGCCCCACCCCGCCGGCACACCCCTCGCTGCTTCGCGAAGTCGGCTCCCCCGAAACGGAGTTCGTGCACGAGCGGAACCCGTTCGTCCGCGCCCTCGTCCACTGGGCGGCCCCGCCGTCCGCTACCGCACGGAGGCTCCTCGATGATCCCCCGGCCGCCCGTCGGGCACCTGGTGCCACTCCCGCACGACCCGCCGGACGCCCCACCCCCGACGGCCCACCGCGGCTCGGCGCACCCCGGCTCCGAGCGTCTCACCGCCCACCGCACGTCCGCCTACCGCACGCCCACCCACCGCTTGTTCGACCACCGCGCGTCCGACCGCTCCGCCGGAGCGCGGTGAGCACCGCCGTCGTGCTCGGCGGCGGACTCGCCGGGCTCCTGGCCGCCGCGGCCCTCGAACCGCACGCCCGCCGCGTCACCGTCGTCGAGCAGGACACCCTCCCCGACGGGCCGTACCCGCGCCGGGGGTTACCGCAGGGCGACTTCAGCCACATCCTGCTCGGTGGCGGAGCCGATGCCCTGGACGCGCTGCTGCCGGGAACCGTCGACGCGCTGCTGGCCGCCGGAGCACACCGCCGGCCGATGCCCTCCGGCATGCTGATGCGCCTCGGCCCGGGCTGGCTCCAGGCCTTCGAGTCGACCGCCTATCTGATCGCCTGCAGCCGGCACCTGCTCGACCACATCGTCCGGCAGCGGCTGCGCGGCCGGGCCGCCGTCACGATCCGCGAGGGCACCTCCGTCCTCGGCCTGACCGGCGACGCGGCCCAGGTCCGCGGGGCGCTGGTGCGGAACCCGGACGGATCGCGCGAGACCCTCCCGGCCGACCTAGTCGTGGACGCGACCGGCCGCCGCTCCCAGGCCCCGCGCTGGCTGCGCGCACTCGGCTCGACAGGTCCGCGGGAGGTCACCGTGGATGCCGGACTCGCCTATGCCGCCCGCTTGTTCGACGCGCCGCGCGGCAACCAGGGCTTCCCCGTCGTCAGCATCGTCCCCGTCCCCGGCCGGCGGACACCCGGGCGCGGCGCCACCGTCGTCCCCATCGAGAACGACCGCTGGATCATCACCCTCTCCGGCACCCGGGCCGGCGAACCCTCCCGCACCGAGGCCGAGTTCCACACCTTCCTCAAGGGTCTCACCCACCCGGTCGTGCACGACCTGGCCCGCGCCGCCCGCCCCGTCGGCCCGATCCGCACGTGTCGCGGCACGCTGAACCGCCGCCGCTGCTACGAGAGCGGGACACCCGCGGGGTTCGCCGCGACGGGCGACGCGCTGGCCGCCCTCAACCCGGTCTACGGCCACGGCATGGCCGTCGCCGCGCAGTGCGCCGTCGCCATCCGGACCACCCTCGACGCCGAAGGGCTCCACCCGCACGTCAGCGCCACCGTGCAGCGGCGGATCGCCCGCGCCGTCGACACCCCGTGGAAGATGGCCGAGGAGCAGGACCGGGACTTCCCCGGCGCACGGTCGAACGAACCTCCCGCCCAGCGGCCGACCGCGCGACTCGGCCGCTGGTACACCGAGCGGCTGCTGCGCGCCGCCCTCACCGACCCGGCCGTCTCGGCGGCCTACTTCGACGTCTTCTCGCTCGCCGCCCCCGCCGGCCGGCTGACCTCGCCCGCGGTGGCCCTCGCCACGCTGCGGCCCCGCCGGACCGTCCCACCGACCCTCGGCGAGGCGATCGCCCGGTTCCCGCGGGTGGCCGAACTGACCGGACCGTACTGACCCGACCGTACCGACCGACCTGTTCTGACCGGCCCGTACCGACCGCCCGGCCCCGGTCGCCGACGGCCCCGCCGACGGTCGGCCGGCGGCGCCGGGAAGCGCGCTCGGGGGGTACGCGCTCCCCGGCATGAGGTGGCGGAGCCACCCGGCCGGCTGGTCCGAATGCCCGGACCACGGCTGCCGTGACCGGAATGCTAGACCTGAGCCGGCGCCGTGACCAGAACTCCGACCAGCCAACTTCCCGCCCAGGACATGCCATTCGGACCGCCTCGGCAGGCACACCCGGCCCCTGCTGTCACTCCGACCACCACGGCAGGCCCGCCGCCCAGCGCGCGACCCAGCCCGCGAAGCCCGGCTCCCCCGCCGACCCGCCGTCCGGGGCGCGGTAGGGGACGGCGCCCTCACCCGTGATCAGCCAGATCTCGCCGCGCCGGGGGCCGGAGACCACCAGGTACCAGTACATCCCGCAGCCGTCGGTGCCCAGCACGATCGAGCCGTGGTGGAAGACCCGCTCCAAGAGCGCCTTGACCTCCTCCTCGGGCCGTGGATCGTCGTCCCACAGCCAGGCGGCCGACAGCGGGAACGGCTCGGCGAGGACCTGCCCGGGACGGCCGGCGCCCCAGTCGGCCGGGAGCGCGGCGGCCGGTATCAGCCCGTGGTGCGGCGGGCCGTCCGAAAAGCCGTCACAGATCTCGGCCACGAACGTCCGGTACGGCTCGGGCAGCACGATGCCGTGCTCGGCCTCGAAGGCGCGCACCCCGCCGCCGCCGAGTGGTGGTGTCCGCACGGGCGACCTGGCCCGGTCGGCACCGAACGCGGCGCGCAGCAGGGCGAGGTCGGCGGCCGAGGCGTGCTCCGTCATGCCGTCAGGAGTACCAGAGGGGTACGACAACCGCGGCCCCCGCACGAAGGGCACGGGCTCAGGGCAGTTCACGGCGGCTCGGGGCGGCTCGGGGCGGCTCGGGGCTGCTCGGGGCTGCTCAGGGCTGCTCAGGGCTGCTCAGGCCGCGACGCCCAGGTGTCCCACGCCGTAGGAGTGGACACCCTGCGCGTGCATGGCGGCGAGGGAGGCCGCCAGGCGGTCCGGGTCACCCGCCAACCAGAGCCGCAGCCCGGCCGCCAGCGCCGCACTGGCGGGGCCGACCGGCAGCCCGGCGGCCCGGGTGACCCGCTCACCGACCAGCGGGAGCAGGTCCGCGACCGGTAGGGGCAGCCAGAGGGTGACGGCGCAGGGCGCGGGCCGGGCGAGAACGCGCAACAGCCCCGGCACGCCCGCGTCGTCGTGCAGGGCGGGGATGACGTCCAGCAGGCCGTCCACCGCGACCTCCGACACGTCACCGCGGTGGCCGCGGGCCAGTGCGCGCAGCAGGGCCCGCTCGGCCGCGGAGATCCGGACGGTCAGCATGACTTCTTCGCAGTCCATGGTCCCAGTTCCCGTCTTGCGCTAGGGGTGTGCCGGTCGGTCGGGTGCTCGTCTGCTCGCCACTCGTTCGGGGCGGTGCCGTGCCGCGTCCCGCGTGCTGCGCTTTGCCTCGTTCGTCCGGCGTCCTGCGTCTCGCCTCGTTCGTCCTGCGTCCTGCGCCTTGTCTTCTGCGTCCTGCGTCCTGCGTCCTGCGGTACCGGACCGGCCGGGGTCGTCCCGGGCGACCGGTGCCGTCCGATACCTGCCCCTCAGCAGGGCCGCGCTACCGCCGTGATCAAGCCGTAGTGGCCGTCGTAGCGGCGGTAGAGCACCCGGCCCCGCGCATCGCCGGGATCGGTGTGGAAGACGAACGGCCGACCGGTGAGCCAGAGCCGGCGGGCCGCCTCGGCCAGGTCCGACGTGGGCGCGGGACGCGGGCTTTCGGTCGTGAGGAGCCCGGAGCCGCCGGCGCGCGCGCCGGCGTGGGCGCGCACCACCCGGAGGCCGCCGCTCACCGCACCGCGGTGGACGACGGCGTCCTGGCCGGTGAGCGCGTCGACGAAGAGGTGGAAGCGGTGGTCCAGGGCCAGCATCGCGCGGGCGGCCTCGTCGGGGGTGCAGCGGGCCGGCGTGACCGATTTCCGCCGGACGAGCTGCCGTTCGGCCAGCGGGCGCGGCGCGTACTGCGGCCGGTAGGCGCTCTCGTACACCGCGGCCAGTCCGATCTCCCCCTGCTCGCGCAGCCGCGTGGCGCGCCCGGCCAGCGTGCCGAGCGCGACGTCCACCGCCTCGGTCCCGGTCGCGGCGGCCAGTTGCACCCGGACCGGGCCGACACCGTCCAACTCGACCGCGGCCTGCGCCACGACCGGCCGGGTGAGCGAGCGGTGGCGCAGCCGGGTGAGCCGGATCCGGACGGCGTGCGCGCCCGGCCCGAGGGCCGCGCCCAGCCCCCGTGCCCGCGCCCGCGCGTACTCGGCATCCGCGCGCGGCAGTTCGCCGCGGATCTCCACCCGCAGGTCGGGGGCCGGCGGGTGGTGCAGACGGGTCATCAGGTCCTCCTCGGTCCGGGACCATGCTGGACCGCCCGGGGCCCTCCCGCCGAGGGCCGAAAGACCTGGTCTGTGCGGCAGCCCGGGACCACCCGGCCCGGGCCGGACGACCGGGCCGGGCCCGGCCGCACCGGACCGCACCGGACCGCACCGGCCGGGCCGCACGGGCCTCCGGGCGTCCCCGTCACGCGCCTCCGCCGTGCCCCCGGCAGCCGGGGCGCCGCTCGCGGGCCGCACGCCGCGCGCTCCACCGATGGGGTGATCCGCCGGAGTACGGCGCAACGCCCGCCGGACCGGCGCGTTTCCCATGTCGTGCGCCCTCTGGCAGTGGTGCGCGCGGGGTCCGCTCCGCGGAGCCCCCGATTCCCCCCCGGTCGCGGCGACGACACCGGCGGTGCCGCCGCGACGGTTCATCTGGTGAGAGGTAATGTCATGGTCCTGACGACTGAGACCCGGAGATCGACCGTTCCCCCCAGAAGCACCCCACGGAGAACCCCCGCGGCCCCTCCCCCGCTCGCGCCGGGCGCGCTGCCCGGCCTCGGCCACGCCCCCGCCCTGCTGCGCGACCCGCTCGGCTTCCTCGGCTCGCTCGCCCGCCACGGCGGCGTGGTGCGGATCCGGCTCGGCCCGCGCACCGTCTGCGTCGTCACCGACGCCGGCCTGGTCCACACCCTTCTGGTCGCGCTCGCGTACGACTGCCCGCGCGGCGCCGTCCAGGACACCCTCAGGACGGCGTTCGGCGACGGCCTGCTGATGTCCGAGGGCCAGGCGCACCGCGACCGCCGCCGGACCGTCCAGCCCGCCTTCGGCCCGGAGCGGACGGCCGAGTACCTCGCGGTGATGCACCGGGTCGCCGAGGAGCGGGCCGGGAGCTGGCGGGAGGGCCAGGTCCTCGACGTCGCGAAGGAGATGAACCACCTCGCGCTGGAGATCGTCACCAGCACGCTGTTCGACGCCCGGCTGAGCGAGGACGCCACGCTCGCCTTCCACCGGGCGCTGCCCGACCTGGTGAAGGGCCAGATCGTCCAGTCGCTGTACCCGCACCCGGCGTTCGCCCGGCTGCCGCTGCCGGTCAACCGGCGGTTCGACGCCGCCGTCCGGGTGCTGAACCAGGTCGTCGACCAGGCTGTCGACGGCAGTGCCCGGCCCGGCGGCACGCCAGCGGGCGGCTGCCCGTTCGGCGGTGCCGCGGGCGGCGGGCGGCCCTCCGGCCCGGCGGACCGCACCCTCCCCGCGCTGCTGCGCGCGGCCACCGACCCCGCCACCGGCCGGCCGCTCACCGAGGCCGACGTCCGGTCGGAGGCGATCACCATGTTCGGCGCGGGCACCGAGACCGTCTCCACCACGCTCACCTGGCTGCTCGACGAACTGCTGCGCCACCCCGCGGTGGAGGCCCGCGTGCTGGCCGAGCTGGACGAGCACCTCCCGGCGGGTACCGTCCCGACCCCCGAGGCGCTCGCCCGGCTCGGCTACACCCGCAGCGTCACCCAGGAGGTGGTCCGGCTGCACGCGCCGAACGCCTTCCTGATGCGGACGGCGACCGTGCCGGTCGA
Organism: Kitasatospora sp. NPDC005751; assembly: GCF_040630835.1. NCBI lineage: Bacteria > Bacillati > Actinomycetota > Actinomycetes > Kitasatosporales > Streptomycetaceae > Kitasatospora > Kitasatospora sp. NPDC005751. The sequence continues at coordinate 36,871 of NZ_JBEXYC010000058.1, read as the reverse complement.
GCTCGGCCCGTACCGGATCCCGGCCGGCACCGAGCTGCTGTACAGCCTCACCGCGCTGCACCGCGACCCGCACCTCTACCCGGAGCCGCTGCGCTTCCACCCCGGCCGCTGGCGCGAGGGCGGCGCGGCCGCGACCGCCGGGCGGCAGGCGTTCCTGCCGTTCGGCGCGGGCAAGCACAAGTGCATCGGCGAGGCGTTCGCCTGGGCGGAGCTGACCGTGGCCGCCGCCGCGATCCTGCGCCGCTGGCGGCCGACGGCGGTGGCGGGATCCCGGGCCCGCGAGGTGGTCTGGACGACCGTCCAGGCCCAGGACCTGCGCGTCCGCCTCGCCCCGCGCACCGCCGCCACCCCGGGCCGACCGGCCGGCCGGCCCGACGGCCGGGTGCCGCACGAGGTGCCGGCCCGCCCCGCCGCGGTCACCGCCCGGGCCGCGCTCGGCCCCCGGCCGGCTCCGCCCGCCTACCCCGCCGCCCGGCCGCCCGCCCCCGGAGGCCCGCGCCGGCCCGCCGAACTGCGCGCCTCCACCGCCCGGCACGCCGACTGGGTGGTCGGCCACGGCCTACTCACCCCGGCCGACCTGCCGCGCTACCAGGCCTACGCGCTCCCCGAGCTGATCGGCCACGCCTACCCCCGGGCCCGCGGCGCCGAACTCGACCTGCTCGTCGACGTCCTGGGCTGGTTCACCATCCTCGACGACCGCTTCGACGGTGCCCCCGGCCGCCACCCCGACCGGGCCCGCGCCCTCGTCGATCCGCTGCTCGCCGTCCTCACCGGCCCCGACCGCGCGACCGCGCCTGCCGGACCGGCCCCCGGCGACGACCGGCTCCTGGGCGCCTGGCGGGAGCTGTGGCTGCGGCAGAACGAGGGCATGTCACCGGCCTGGCGCGCGCGCGGCGCCACCGAGTGGCGGTCCTGCCTGGACACCTTCATCGCCGAGGCGGTGCACCGGTCGCGGGGCACCTCCCCCGGCCTCCCCGAGACGATGCGGCTGCGCCGCCACGCCAGCTGCCTCTACCCGTTCATGAACATACTGGAGCGCGTCCACGGCGCCGACGCGCCCGCCGGGCTGCACGCCGATCCCGAACTGCACCGGCTGCGCGCCCACACGGCCGACGCCGCGACGCTGATCAACGACCTCTACTCACTGGAGCGGGAGGAGCGCCAGCCGGCCGCCGCCTTCAACACCGTGCTGACCCTGCAGCGGGTCCGCGGCTGCACCCGCCGCCGGGCGGAGCTGTCGGTGCGCGCCCGGATCGCGCGGCTGCGCGAGGAGAGCCGGACGCTGCGCCGCCGGCTGCGGCGCCGCCACCCCGCCGGGCACTGGTACCTCGACGGCAGCCGGGAGTTGGTCGACGGCGTCTACGCGTGGACCAGCACCAGTCGCCGCTACCTCAGTGACGGTCGCCGAGGGTGAACAGCAGGAGCACGAACCCGGCGAACAGGTGGGTGGCGAAGATGTAGATGCCCGCGCGGATCAGCATCGCCCTGCGCCTGCTCTTCTCGTCGCTGGTGCCGCTGGCCATGGCCGGGTTCTCCTTCGGTCGGGGGCCGGGTGCGCGATCGGACGGCCGGGCGGCGGCCTCGGACCGGACGGCCGTCATCCGCTCGTCACCCGCTCGGCGCGGGGGCCCGGCACCCCGGCGGCGTCCGGCTCCCGGAGCTCCGTGAGCAGCGCGCCCTGGTCGGTGATCAGGTCGGTGAGGATCCGCCGGGCGGCCCGCAGGAGTTCGGCGACGTCCGGCGTGCTCAGCGCGTACACCACGGTGTTGCCCTCACGGGTGGCCGTGACCAGCCGGGTGCGGCGCAGCACGGCGAGCTGCTGGGAGAGGTTGGACGGCTCGATCCCGATCTCGGCCAGCAGTTCGCGCACCGGCCGCGGCCCCTCCTGGAGCAGCTCCAGGACCCGGATCCGGACGGGGTGCCCGAGGGTGCGGAAGAACTCCGCCTTGGCCTGGTACAGCGGGACCGCCATCGTCCGCTCGCTCCCTGCTGCTCGGTGGTGCCGGTGTGCACGCCCGCGCCGGCGGGGCCGTGCCCCGGCCGCCACGGCCGGGAAGCATCATCCTGGCAGATGAAGATTTCTTCAAGTCATCATCATCGGAGCCCGAGCACCCCGGGGGCGCGCCGGGCCGGGCCCGGGGCGCCCCCGGGAAACGCGGTGGCCGGGCCCGGGGGTTCGCACCACCCCCGGGCCCGGCCGCCGCGCACGCGTCGCCTAGCAGGCCACCACCACGTCCACGGTCACCGGAGCCGGGTTCCACGGGAAGGACGCCACGCCGAAGCTGCCGTGGACGGTGGACCCACAGGGCACCGTGCCGCCGACGCCACGGACCTGCACCGTGCTGGCGGTGAACAGCGTGCGCCCGTTCGACGAGCCGAGCGAGGCACCGCCCACGACCTCACCGGACAGCGTGGTCAGCAGCTCCTTGGTCTGCGGGGCGGGACCGCCCGGGGTCGGCGGACCGGCCAGCGAGACCTGTCCGTACAGCTGGACCTGGTCACCGGTCACCTCGACGCACACCTTGGTCGCCAGGCCGGCCTGCAGCCCGGAGGCACCGCAGGTGGTGACGGTGCCGGTGGCGGTCGTGGTGGCGGCACCGGCCTGCGCCGGAACGGCCAGCAGGGTCGCCGCCCCGGCGACCCCGGCGGCGAGCAGAGCGATTCGGTTCATCGGATTCTCCGTCTTCTGAAACATCGACTCATTCACATGTGACATTTCACATGTGCCATGCCTCAACCCTGGCATGGGATTCGAATACCTGAGTGGCGATCCACCCCGGAAAACCTGAACAGACCAGAAATCGACCTTCGATGGCGCGATCACTGCCGCCCCGCCCGCCCCACCCGTCCCGACCGAGACCGACCGAGCCGCCCGGGGTCCGGGCGCACGGGACACCCGGTCGGCGGTGCGCCGCGTGCCCCGCCCGGTCCGGACGCGTTGGGCAGGCGTGAAGCCCTTCCGCACGACCTTCGCCGCCGTGCTCGCCGCCCTCGCCCTCGTCGCCGCCCGGCCGGTGCCCGCACCGCTGATGGGTGCGGAGGTGCGCCTGCTCCCCACCGGGGATCGCGTCCTGGCCCTGACCTTCAACGCCGCCTGGGACGAGACCGGTCTGGACACCGTGCTGAGCACCCTGCGGGAGCGCGGGGCGCCGGCCACCTTCTTCCCCACCGGCCAGTACGCCGAGCGGCACCCGGACGCGGTCCGCGCGATGGCGGCCGCCGGGCACGGGCTCGGCAACCACTCGTACAGCCACCCGCTGTTCACCGAGCTCGACGCCCGGCAGGCCGGGGCCGAGGTGCTGCGCGCCGACACGGCGATCCGCAAGGCCGCCGGGACGGACCCCCTGCCGTTCTTCCGCTTCCCCTACAGCGAGACGACGCCGCAGCGGATCGCCGACGTCAACGCGCTCGGCTTCGCCGACCTCGAGTTCACCACCGACACCAACGGCTACCTCGGCACCGCCGGCGGCATGACCACCGCCCGGGCCGTCGACCGCGCCCTCGCCGCCCTCGCCCCCGGCGCCATCCTCCAACTCCACGTCGGCGCGTCCGACGCGAGCGCCGAGCGGCGCTGCCTGGACGCCGAGGCGCTCCCCCTGATCATCGACGCCGTCCGCGACCGCGGCTACCGCATCCTGGACCTGCGCACCCTCCTGGACGGCTGAGCCGCCCTCCCCCGGCTCCCGCTCAGCTCCCGCCGACCGAGTCCCGGAGGGCGTCGATCCGCCGGACGGACTCCAGGAAGGCCGTCCGGTCCAGGCCGCCCGCGTCGAGGGCGGTCGCGGCGGCCTCGCCCTGGCCGGCGTCGCGGGCGGAGCAGAGCAACAGGTCCATGCCCGCCCCGGCGGAGGCCAGGGCGCGGGCGCCGGTGTCGCCGTAGGGGGCGAGGGCCCCGGCCTCCAGGGCGTCGGTGACGGTGACGCCCCGGAAGCCCAGCCGGTCGCGGAGTTCGCCCTGGACCACGGCCGGGGACAAACCCGCCGGACGGTCGGGGTCGAGGGCGGGGTAGACCGCCCAGGAGGTCATCACCAGCCGGACCCCGGCGGCGATGGCGGCCCGGTACGGCTCCTCGCCCCGGGCCCGGAGGTCGGCGAGGGGGACGGGCAGGGTGACGGGGCCCTCGTCGGTGTCCAGGCCCCCGGGGGCGGAGCCGAGGCCGGGGAAGTGCTTGGCGGTGGCGGCGACGCCGAGGTCCTGCTGGGCGGTGAGGAAGGCGCTCCCCAGCCGGGCCACGAAGGCCGGGTCCTGGCCGTAGGAGCGCTCGCGGTGGTCGATGAAGTTGTCCGGGGCGTCGTAGACGTCGAGGACGGGGGCGAGGTTGACGTTCAGGCCGGCGTCCGCGACGGTGCGGGCCGCCCCGGCTCCCGATCGGGCGGCCTCGCCGACGGGATCGGCCGACGCCCCGGTGCGGCGCGCGGAGAGTACGGGCGCGCCGGGCAGGCGGCGCACCTGACCGCCCTCCTGGTCGGTCAGCAGCAGGAGCGGGCGGGGGTCCGGCGCCTCGGCCGCGGCCTGCCGCAACTCGTCGACAGCTGCCTTGAGTTGATCCGGCGAGGTGACGTTCTCGCCGAACAGGATGACACCGGCCGCCCGGCCCTCGCGGATCGCCCGGAGCACGGTGGGCGACGGCGTCGGGCCGGGGTAGGAGTAGACGATCCGCCGGCCGGCGAGCTGCCGGGAGTCCAGACCGGCGGTCCGGTCGGTGGGCGAGGGGGAGCCCGCGGTGGTGGGCGACGCGGCATCCGGACCGGTGGCCATCGACGAGGTCCTCTCCGCCGCGGACGGCGGTCGCTGCCCTCCCTGCGCCGAACAGGCCGGCACCAGGGCCGCCGCGGTCAGCAGCAGCGCCGGGAGCACGACACCGGCGGTCCGCGGCAGCGACGGCATCGGGCCTCCCCGGGACTGGGACGAGTGCGGACGGGTACGGGCGGACGGGTTCGAGCGGACCGGGCGAGGTGCCCGCCCGGTCCGCCACGCTACCGGGGTGGCGGCCGACCGGCACGGCGGACGGCACCCGCCCTCCCCCGGCCCCGGGCGCCTCCACGGCCCGTCACCCCGGCCCGCGCAGCAGCCGGCCCAGGACGGCGATGCCCTCCTCGATCCCGCCCGGCGTGCCCGCCGCGTAACCGAGGACGAGCCCGGGCGGGTGCGGCAGCCGGGCGTGCCAGGAGAGCGGCTGCACCTTGACGCCGTGCGCGAGCGCCGCGGTGGCGAGTTCGGCGTCACCGCAGCCGAGCCCGGCCGGGAAGGTGACCATCAGGTGCAGCCCGGCCGCGGCGCCGTGCACGACGGCCCCCGGCAGGTGCGCGCCGATCGCGGCGATCATCGCGTCCCGGCGGCGCCGGTGCCGGGGCCGCAGCAGGCGCAGGTGCCGCTCCAGCTCGCCGGAGTCCATCAGCCGGGCCAGCACCAGCTGGGGCAGCACGGGATTGCCGAGGTCGGCGAAGCGCTTGGCCGCGAGGGCGGCCTCGCGGTAGCGGGGCGGGACGAGCAGCCACCCCGTCCGCAGCGCGGGGGCGAGCAGCTTGGAGACGCTCCCCATGTAGCAGACCTGCTCGGGGAGGACCGCGCGCAGGGCGGGCACCGGCGGCCGGTCGTACCGGTGCTCGGCGTCGTAGTCGTCCTCGATCACCAGACCGCCCTCGCCGGCCCAGTGCAGCAGTTCGCGGCGGCGCCGGCCACCGAGCACCACGCCGGTCGGGAACTGGTGGGCGGGGGTGAGCAGCACGGCCGGGGCACCGGTGGCGCGCAGTGCGTCGATCCGGATGCCCTCCGCGTCGACCGGGACGGGCGGGGTGGCGCGGAGCCAGTGGCCGAGGTGCTGGCGGGTGCCGAGCGAGCCCGGGTCCTCGACGGCGACCTCGCTGATGCCCGCCCGGCCGAAGACCTGGCCGAGCAGGGCGAGGGCCTGGGCGGCGCCCGCGACGATCAGCACCTCGTCGGGGTCGGCGCCGATGCCGCGGTTGCGGGCCAGCCAGCGGGCGACGGCCCGGCGCAGCGCGGCGCTGCCCCGCGGGTCGCCGTAGCCGAACTCGTGGGCGGGGAGCGCGTCGAGGACGGCGCGTTCGGCCCGGAGCCAGGCGGCCCGGGGGAAGGCGGCGAGGTCGGGCACGCCGGGCGAGAGGTCGATCCGGGCGGGCGCGGCCCGCAGCGCGTCGAAGCTGGCGGGGACGGGGTCGGCCGCGAACAGGGCGGGCTCCGGCGCGGCCGGCACCGGGGTCACGAACGGCGGCGGCGGTACGGAGACGGCCGCGGCGAGGACGACCGTGCCGCCGCGCCCCCGACCGGCGAGCCGGCCCTCCTCGGTGAGGCGCCGGTACGCGTCGGTGACGACCCCCCGGGAGATCCGCAGCTCCGCTGCCAGCACCCGGGTCGCGGGCACGCGGCTGCCCGCCGGGAGCCGGCCGTCCGAGATCGCCTCGCGCAGGCGGTGGGCCAGCCAGTCGCCGAGGCCGCCGGGCGGCGCGTCGGCGGCGTCGAGCTGGAGGAAGTCCGCACCGGCGGTTATGGACCCCTGAATGGGCGTCACTTTGGACCTGTTCACCGGGCCATTGTGCGGGCCAGGGTGGGGTCATGACCACGGAGACGACGGACACCGCAGCAGCCCCCACCGCCGGACCGGCGAGCACCCCGCTCCCGCACGACGACCGCCAGCCCCACGCACGCGCCCACGAGCGGGGCGGTGAACAGGCCGGCGAGCACTCCTACGTCCACGGCTACTCGCCCACCGAGGCGCTGCGGCTGGGCGACCAGGCCGACACCCTCGCCGAACTGCTGCACGCCGGTACGGCCTACCCGGCGGGCAGCCGGGTCCTGGAGGCGGGCTGCGGCGTCGGGGCGCAGACCGTGCACCTGCTGGCGTCCAGCCCGGGCGCGGAGCTGACGGCCGCCGACATCTCGGCCGACTCGCTCGCCCAGGCCCGCGCCCGGGTGGCGGCGCAGGCGCCCGGCGCGCAGGTGACCTGGCACCACGGGGACCTGCACGAACTGCCCTTTCCGGACGACTCGTTCGACCACCTCTTCGTCTGCTTCGTGCTGGAGCACCTGGCGGATCCGTCGGCCGCGCTGACCGCGCTGCGGCGGGTGCTGCGTCCCGGCGGCACCGTCACGGTGATCGAGGGGGACCACGGGTCGACGTTCTTCCACCCGGACAGCGCCGCCGCCCGGGCGACCGTGGACCACCTGGTCCGGCTCCAGGCCGACGCGGGCGGCGACGCGCTCCTCGGCCGCCGGCTGCACCCCGTCCTGGCGGCCGCGGGCTTCCGGGACATCGCCGTCCGCCCGCTCACCGTCTCGGTGGACGACAGCCGGCCGGCGCTGGTGGAGGGGTTCACCCGGCGGACCTTCGTCGCGATGGTCGAGTCCGTGCGCCCCGACGCCCTCGCCGCGGGGCTCAGCACCGCGGCCGCGTTCGACCGCGGCATCGCCGACCTGCGGCGCACGGCGGAGGAGGGCGGGACGTTCCACTACACCTTCTTCAAGGCGGTGGCGGTCAACCCCTGACCGTCCGGCTGCCGTTGCCGCCCGGGGCCGGTGGCGCCCCGGTCCCACCCCGGTCCCGGTCCCGCCCCGGCCTCGGTTGTGCTACTCCGGGCTGTCCCCGAGGGAGGCGAGGAGGGTGCGCAGGGCGTCGATCAGCGCCTCGGTCTGCCGCTCGTCCAGGCCGGCCAGCAGCCGCCGTTCGGTGACCAGGTGGTCCGGGAGCGCCCGGTCGACCAGGGCGCGGCCCTCGGGGGTCAGTTCGACGTCCCGGCTCCGCCCGTCGGAGCCGCTGGGGGTGCGGGTGACCAGACCGCGGGCCTCCAGCCGGTCGAGCCGCTGGCTGATGGCACCGGAGGTGACCATCGCGGTCCGCATCAGGCCGGTCGGGGTGAGGCGGTAGGGCGGGCCGCTGCGGCGCAGGGTGGCGAGGACGTCGAAGGAGGGGGCGTCCAGACCGTGGGTGGCGAAGTTCCGCTTGAGCTCGGCCTCCACCAGGTAGGTGAGCCGTTTCAGCCGGCCGATCACCTCCATCGGGGAGACGTCGAGGTCGGGACGCTCGGCGCCCCACTGCTTGACCAGCCGGTCCACATGATCTGCCACACCCCCAGCCTAAACGATGCCTTAGCGGTGAGATACCTCACACGACCGAACGGCCGACGCCGACGCGAGATGCCTTAGCGCTGAGATACATTGGCTTAGTGCTAAGGAATCGACGACTCGGAATCGTCCTGCTGACCGCGCTGGCCCCCGCCATCTGGGGTTCGACCTACCTCGTCACCACCGAACTGCTCCCGCCCGGCCGCCCGCTGCTCGCCGGGGTGATCCGCGCCCTGCCCGCCGGGCTGCTGCTCATCGCCCTCACCCGCCGGCTCCCGAAGGGCAGTTGGTGGTGGCGCTCACTGGTCCTGGGCGCGCTCAACATCGGCGCGTTCTTCGCCCTGCTCTTCATCGCCGCCTACCGACTGCCGGGTGGAGTCGCGGCCACCGTCGGCGCCGTCCAGCCGCTGATCGCCGCCGGGCTCTCGGCCGGTCTGCTCGGTGACCGGCTCTCACTGCGCACCCTCCTCTCCGGCATCGCCGGGATCGCCGGCGTCAGCCTGCTGGTCCTGCGCGCCGGCGCCCAGCTCGACGCCCTCGGGGTCGCGGCCGCGCTCGGCGGCGCGGTCGTGATGGCCACCGGCGTCGTCCTCTCCAAGCGCTGGACCTCACCGGCACCACTGCTCGCCACCACCGGCTGGCAGCTCACCGCGGGCGGACTGCTGCTGCTGCCCGTCGCCCTCGTCGTCGAGGGCGCCCCGCCCTCCCACCTCACCGGCGACAACCTGCTCGGCTACGGCTACCTCGGCCTGATCGGCGCGGCCCTGTCGTACGCGCTCTGGCTCCGCGGCATCCGGGCGCTGCCCGCCACCTCGGTCACCTTCCTGGGACTGCTCAGCCCGGTGGTCGCCACCGCCCTCGGCTGGCTCGTCCTCGGACAGAACCTCACCCCCGTCCAGGGGCTCGGCGCGGTGATCGTGCTCGGTTCGCTGGTCGCCGCCCAGACCCAGCGGCCCCGCACCGCCGCGGCCCCGGCCGACCCGGCCGACCCGGCCCACCCGACCGGCCCGACCGACCCCGCTGACCCGGCCGGCCCGGCCGGCCCGGCCGGCCCGGAACCCGCGCGGGACGGCGAGCGGCCCGCGAGCGAGTCCGCCGCCGTACGCGCCTGAACCGTCGTCAGGCACTCCCGCAGAACCCTCACCCACACCACCCCTCACCCACACCACCAGAGAACCGGAGCCATCCCATGCGCATCACCGTCTTCGGCGCGACCGGCAACGTCGGCAGCCGGGTGGTGACCGAGGCCCTCGCCCGGGGCCACGAGGTCACCGCCGTCCTCCGCGACCCGTCCCGGCCGCACGCGCTGCCGGCCGCCGCCGAGATCGCCACCGGCGACGCCCGCAACCCGGAGGACGTCGCCCGTCTCGCCGCCGGCCGGTCCGTGGTGATCAGCGCCACCCGCCCCGCCCCCGGCAGTGAGCCCGAGCTGGCACTCGCCACCAAGGGCCTGCTGGCCGGCCTGGCCGGGACGGACGTCCGCCTGCTCGTGGTCGGCGGCGCGGGCAGCCTGACCCTGCCCGGCGGCGACGGCGCCACCGTCATCGACGACCCCGACTTCCCGGCCGCCTGGCTCCCCATCGCCCTCGCCTGCGGCGAGCAGCTCGCCCTCTACCGGGCCGAGACCGAGGTCGACTGGGCCTACCTCAGCCCCGCCGCGCTGCTCGAACCGGGCCGGCGCACCGGCCACTACCGCCTCGGGCGCGACGAGCTGCTGGTCGACGAGGCCGGTGTCTCGGCGATCTCCATGGAGGACCTAGCCGTCGCCCTCCTCGACGAGGCCGCTCGGCCGGTCCACCACCGCACCCGCTTCACCGTCGCCTACTGAGCCCCGCCGTCACCGCCCCCGGGAGTGCCCGGTGCCCTCGGCACCGGGCACCCGCACGTCGCGGGCGGGCCGGTGGCGGGGCCGGCCGCGGGGGCCGGTCGGTGGCGGGGCCGGCCGAGGGAGCGTCCTACGCGTTCCGGATCGCCGTCACCAGACCGGCGACGAGATCCGCCCGCTCGGCCATCGACGCGACCTCCAGGTACTCGTGGTCCGCGTGGGCACCCCCGCCGACCGCTCCGAGTCCGTCGAGTGTCGGGATCCCCAGGGCGGCCGTGAAGTTGCCGTCGCTCCCACCGCCGACCCTCATGCTCCCGACACCGGGCAGCAACCGCTCCGCCAGCGCGAAGAGTTCGGCCGACGCCGACGCGGGCATCGGCGGCCTGCCGACGCTCCCCCGCACCGTGATCCGCGCCCCGTCGAGATGCGGGGCGAGCGCCGCGAAGGCGGCCTCGATCCGCTCCTTCTCCCCGGCCGACTCGACCCGGACGTCGACGGTGACGGTCGCCCCGGCCGGCACGACGTTGTCCAGGGTGCCCGCCGAGGCCACGGTCGGGACCACGGTCGTGCCGACCTCCGGCCGGCCGAGCGCCGCGATGTCGAGCACCTGGTGCGCCGCCTCGACCAGGGCGTTGACGCCCGCCTCGGGTTCGAGGCCCGCGTGCGAGGCCCGGCCCACGACGGAGACCTCGAACGTGCCGCAGCCCTTGCGGCCGGTCTTCAGCGCCCCGCCGTCGGCCGCCCCCTCGAAGACCAGCACGGCGCCGCAGGCCCGCGCGCGTTCCTCGATGAGGGCCCGGGACGAGCCCGAGCCGACCTCCTCGTCGGCGGTCACCAGGATCTCCACGCCCGGCAGGTCGTCGAGGGCCGCCAGCCCGTGCACGGCCTGGACCAGGCCGCCGAGCATGTCGAAGACCCCGGGACCGGTCGCGTGCCCGCCCTCGACCGTGAACGGGCGGCGCCGGAGGGTGCCCAACGGGAACACCGTGTCGTGGTGGCCGAGGATCAGGACCTTGGGCTCGCCGCCGCCCGACCAGTGGACGTGCGGCCCGGCGTCGGTCCCGACCAGCACCGCGCGCCCTCCGAGACGGCTCTCGACCACACCCGCCACGGCCTCGGCCGAGGCCTTCAGCGCGTCGAGGTCACGTGACGGGGACTCGACCTCGACGAGTGTCCTGAGGTCCTTGAGCATCTCGTCGACGTTCACCGGTGCGGCCTTGTGCGTAGTCATGCCCGCCACGCTACTGAACCCGCCCGCCCCCTCGAACCGCCGTCCCGCCCCGAAGGCCCCCGAGCCCGACCCGTCGACCCGCCCGCCGCGCCCGGGGAACGTGTCCGGGCGCGATCAGCGGAGGGGAGGCGTGAGGGCGTGGGCGAGGATGGTCTCCGCTGCCGCGCGCGCGTGCCGGCCGTAGTCCGCCTCGTTCAACACCATGGCGCGACTGGCCGCGCCGTCCGCGAGGGTCACCAACTGCTCGGCGAGCGCGGCGGGCTCGGCGCACCCCAGCTCCGCCACGAGCGTGGTGACCAGATGGGCCATCAGCAGTTTCCGTTCCCGGGCGTAGGCGTGGATCGGGCTCAGGGGGTCGGGGAACTCCGCCGCGGCACCGATGAACGGGCACCCCCGAGCCGGGGCCGCCGCCGCGGCGGGTGGGTCGAACAGCCGAAGGATCCGCTCCCGGGGGTCGAGATCCGCACGGGTGAGCACGCTCTCCAGCGTGTTCCCCGACCCGGCGAGCGCCCGCAAGTAGGCGATCACGAGGTCGCTCTTGGTCCGGAAGTGGGCGTAGAGGGTGCGCTTGGACACCGGCGCCGCTTCCGCGATCTGCTCCATGCCGGTCGCGGTGATCCCCTGGTCCGCGAACAGCCGGGTGGCGGCGGCCAGGATGCGCTCCCGCGCACCCCGCCCCGGCCGCGCAGGTACGTGCACTTCCGTCTCCGGTGCCGCAGTCATGGGGGCGAGTATACGGCGGCGTTTACTTCCGCTGCGGCGGGTGGGTAGAGTCGCACCCGTCCAAGTAAACGGTTGCGTCTACTTCGTGCGAGTGAGGGGTGCCCCATGGGCCGGTCCGGTCACACCGAGCTGAGTGGTTACGCGGAGCGGCTGATCCGCGGCCGACGCGCCGTACGTGCGTTCCGGCCCGACGCCGTGCCCCCGGAGACGATGCGTGCGGTCTTCTCGCTGGCCGGCGCCGCGCCGTCCAACTCCAACACGCAGCCGTGGCGGGTGGAGGTGGTCAGCGGAGCACCGCGCGACCGCCTGGCAGACGCCCTGCGGGCGGCCCACGCCGCCCGCCGCACCTCCGCCGACTTCCCGTACCGCGAGGACATGTACGCCCCGATCCAGCGGGAACGGCGCGCCGCCTTCGGCGCCGAGCTCTACGGCGCGCTGGGTATCGCCCGCGACGACGCCGCGGCACGCGCGGCGTACGACGCCGAGAGCCTGCGGTTCTACGGCGCACCGCACGTCGCGTTCCTCTTCGTCTCCTCAGACCGTGCCGACGCGCGGCCGGCCGCGGATGTCGGCGCCTATCTGCAGACACTGCTGCTGGCGATGGCCGCGTACGGCGTGGACAGCTGTCCCCAGGGACTGCTGAGCTTCTACGCCGACACCGTGCGCGGCGAACTCGGCGTCAGCGGAGGGAAGCTGCTCGTCGGGGTCTCGTTCGGCTACGCCGAAGCCGCCGCGCCGGTCAACCGGGTCAGCACCGGACGCGTGGCACTGACGGCGACCACGACGTTCCACGACTAGGAGACCGGGACGACGGCGACGATCCGACCGCCCGCCAGGAAGCACAGCCGCTCGGCCCGGGTCCGGTAGCCCCAGGCCCGCACCCGGTGGAAGCAGAGGTCGGCCGGTATCGGCGCCTCCCGCAGGTCCGCCACCAGGGCGTCCCCGGGGAGCGCGGCCGCCGCCGCGGCCCGCAGTGCGTCACCGGCCGCGGCCCACTCCCGCGCCGGGGCCGAGAAGACCCAGGGCTCGCCCGTGTTGGGCAGGAAGTGGTGGAGGGCGGACCGCACCCGGCTCGCGAACCGGGCGCCGTCCACACCGCCGTCCGCCGTCGCCGCCCGGCGCGCCGCACCGCGGGCGGCCCGGGCGAGGACGAGCAGCAGGTGCGGCAGCGATTCAGCGAGCAGGGACACCTCCGGCCATTCGGCGAGCCGCTCCGCGTCCCCCGGGACGGAGACGACATGGCCCCACTCCCCCGTCTCCCGGTCGATCCGCACCTGCACGGAGACCGGGTCGTGGCCCCGGTCCAGCCAGGCCACCGGCCAGAACGAGCCCGGGCCGCCGACCATGTCCACCAGCGTCGGCGAGTGCCGGTCGGCCACCGCACCGGGGCGCAGTTCGACCGGCTCCAGGCCGGCGATCCGGACTCCGGTGAGCTCCCGCAGCACGGCGCGCACCTCGCCGGGCAGCGGCACCGGCCAGTCGTCCAGCTCCGCCTCGGTGCAGCCCCCCTCCAGGACCACCAGGCCGGGCAGCTCCGCCGCCAGGGCGCGCAGTTCGGCCACCGCCCGCTCGGGAGCGTCGGCGGGGACGGCGGGCCGCTCGACCGGGCGGCCCAGGAAGTCCCCACTGACCAGGCTCCGGACCAGCAGCGCCCGCCCGTCGCCGACCAGGGTGAACGAGACCTCGCTGCCGCTGGTGTCCGCGGTGGCGTGCGCGGTCGAGTAGTACGGCTCCCAGCCGAGCGTGCACGGGTAGCCGGGCAGTTCCCGCAGGTCGACGACGTCGGTCAGACTGTCGCCGGGGCCGGCCAGCCGGGCGAGCCCGGGATCGGCGGCCGCCGCCCGCAGCGAGGGCACGGCGAGCACCGTCGAGGCACCGGCCGGCTGCTGCCAGGCGTCCTCACCCTCGGCCAGCCGGCCGGCCAACTCCGGCAGCCAGCCGACGAATCCGGGCGCCTCGACGACGCTCTCCTCGTCCCCCCAGGGTTCGAGGCGCAGCACCGGGCCCCAGTCGGCACGCGCCGCCGCCCCGACGCCGACCACCAGCTGCCCGCCCTCGTAGCCGGTCTCACCGACGACCAGGTAGCCCTCGCCCGGTGCCTCCCCGCCGACCGGACCGAAGGCGTAGGTGCCCCACTCCTCGCTCTCGACCCCGCCGACCTCGCGCAGCACCGCGCGGCAGGCCGCCGGCACGAAGACCGGCCAGGCGTCCATCTGTTCGTCCGTGAAGCCGCCCAGCAGCTCGATCCCACCGGACGGTTCCTGCGCCAGCGCGCGCAGCGCGGCCAGCGCCTCGCGGGCCCCGCCCACCCCGTCGTCCGTCGTCGTCATACCGCTACCGCCTGCCCCGTGCCCGTACTGGTTCCGTTCCGATCACTGCGGACGGCAGCCTAACGACCTGCACCGACAATCGCTCCTCCGGGCGGCGCGACCCCGACACACGACCGGGCCGTCCCCCTCGCGCTCCCGCCGTTCGCCCGGCCGACGGCCCGTCAACAGTGCTGCCCGGGCCACCCGGAGGAGCCCTGCGCCCTCGGCGCCCCCGCCGTTCGGCGGGTGTCGTCCGCACCACCCCGAAAAGTGGTGCGTGCCGGATCGACCGCACCCGCTCCGGGCCCCGAGGATCAAGACGTGAACGAATCCGTACCCAGCACCCGTCGGCGCCGGGGGGCGCTCGCCACCGCGGTGGCCGCGCTCCTCGCCGCCCTGTCCCTGCCCGTCACCGGCGCCGCCGCGGCCACCGGCGCCCCGGTACCGCCCGTCCCCTCCCGCTACACCCAGCAGCGACTCGCCTGGCAGCCCTGTGCGGAGGCGCCCGAGCTGGAGTGCGCCACGATGGCCGTCCCGCGTGACTGGCACCACCCGAAGCGCGGTCCGGACCTCTCCGTCGCGGTGTCCCGGCACCGGGCGGACGACCCGGCGAAGCGGCGCGGCACCCTGCTGATGGCCGCCGGCGGCCCCGGCGGGGCGGGGCTGCTGCGGCCGGGCAGCTTCGTGCGCGCGGCGCCGGCCGTCGGAGCCGCGTACGACGTGGTGGGCTTCGACCAGCGCGGGGTGGGCCGGAGCACCCGGCCCGTCTGCCAGACACCGGAGGAGTTCCAGGACTTCTTCGCCGGGGACTTCCGCGACGACGACCCGGCCGCCCGCGCCCGCGTGATCGACAACTCCCGTCGCCTCGGCGCCGACTGCGCGCGGCGCAGCGGCGGTCTGCTGCCGTTCCTGACCACCGAGCAGACCGTCCGCGACCTCGACCTCTTCCGCGCCCTGCTCGGCGAGCGGCGGATCACCTACTACGGCCCGTCCTACGCGACCATGATCGGCGCGTACTACGCGACGCTCTTCCCGCGGCGGGTGGAGCGGATGGTGCTGGACAGCAACGTCGGCTTCGACGGCAGCTGGGAGCGGTTCCAGCTGGGGCAGCCGATGAGCTTCCAGCGCCGCTTCGAGGAGGACTTCCTGCCCTGGTTGGCGGCCCGGGACGACACGTACCACTACGGCGCCACCGTCGCCGAGGCCGGGGCCCACTGGGAGCGGCGGCGCGCGGCCCTGCACGACGGTCCGCTCGTCGACGGCGCCCTGACGGTCGGCCCCAACCAGCTGGACAACGGCACCGTCCAGGCCGTCTACCGGGCGAGCGACGGCTTCCCCGCGCTGGCCACCGCCCTGACCGCACTGGACGACTGGCCGGGCGCGAGCCCGGCCGCCCGGGAGACGGCGCGGCAGGTCTTCGGCCAGTACCTGAGCCCCGGGTTCCTCGCCGAGTACTTCGCCGTGACCTGCAACGACACGCCCTGGACGGGTGATCTGGACACCTGGGTCGCGCGGGGCCGCGAACTCACCGCCCGTTGGCCACTGGCGGGCGCCCGGACGCTGGCCTTCGCCGCCGTCTGCGCCACCTGGCCGGCGCCGACCGCACCCCGGGTGCGGGTGACGGGGGCGGGCCTGCCGCCCACGCTGATGCTCAACTCGGTGCACGACCCGGCCACCTACGACGAGGCGGCCCGCTCGGCCCACCGGGCCTTGCGCGGCTCCCGGCTGGTGACGGTGACCGGCAGCGGCGACCACGGCCAGTACCCGGGGTCCAACGCCTGTGTCCGCGAGGTCGTCGAGTCCTACCTGCTCGACGGCCGCGTCCCCGCCCGTGATCTCAGCTGCCCCTCCCCGCAGTCGGGTTGACCGGCACCCAGGCGCCCCCCGGCGCCGGGGGCGGTCCGGCCGGACGGGTGGGCGGCCTGCCCGGAGTGCGGTGGTGGCCGCAGGGCCCGGCGGCCACCACCGCATCCTCGGCGGATCGGAGCCGGCTGAGCTCAGGGGCGGTCGAGGGTGATGGAGTTGACCGGGCCCAGGTCGGCCCAGACGCCGTTCTGGGCGGCCATGTCGTAGTTGCAGTTGGTGCCGTTGTAACCGAGGCACAGTCGGGCGTGGGCGCCACCGGTCTGGTTGTTGAGGACCCAGTGCCAGCCCGTCTTGTTGCTCAGGTTGTGGGCTCCGTAGCTGTAGAGGACATCGGTCGGCGGGGTGGAGGTGGGGGCCCCCTCGCCGTAGATGCAGACCGCTCCGGACGGGCAGCCGTCCCAGCTGCCGGCGGCCTGGGCGCCGGTGGCACCCAGGGTGGTGACGGCGGCGGTCGCCAGGGCGAGCGCGGCGGCGGCGTGCAGGATCCTGCGCATGTGGTTCTCCCTCTGGGTTCGCGGGGGCCGGCGGTGAGTGATCCGGCCACTGATCAGCAGCGTAGGAGCGGTGCGGCGGCAACGGTCCCTGACGGATGACAGGGTGTGGCGGGCGGCGGGGCGCGCGGAACGACACCCACGAGCAGCGCCGGGAGCAGCCGGGTGGCCGATACCGGTACCGGTCGGTGTGAAGCCCGAACAGGGTCAGCGCGGGGTCGCGAAGGTGTCGCAGTCGCTCATCGAGCCCGTGCGGTAGCCGGCGGTGAACCAGGCCTGGCGCTGCGCCGAGGAGCCGTGCGTCCAGACCTCCGGGTCGATCCGGCCGGTCGCCCGCTTCTGGATCCGGTCGTCGCCGACGGCGGCCGCGGCGTCCAGACCCTGGGCGATGTCCTGGTCGGTGAGGGTGCTGATCAGCGGCCGGCCGGTGGAGGCCTGCGGGGTGGTGGTGGCGTGGTGCGCCCAGACCCCCGCGTAGCAGTCCGCCTGGAGTTCGAGCTTCACCGAGGCGCTGTTCTGGCCCTGCCGGTCCCCGCCGACCCGCTGGGTCGTGCCGGTGAGGTTCTGGATGTGGTGCCCGTACTCGTGGGCCACCACGTACGCCTCGGCGAAGGGGCCGCCGCGGGCGCCGAAGCGGGTGGAGAGCTCGTCGAAGAAGCCGAGGTCGAAGTAGGCCTGACGATCGCCCGGACAGTAGAACGGGCCGACGGCGGACGTCGCCGCGCCACAGGCGGTGGAGACGCGGTCGGTGAACAGGACCGTCTCGGCGGGGCGGTAGGGCGCGCCGTGCCGGGGCAGTTCGCCCCGCCAGTACTCCTGGAGGCTGTTGGTGACGGCGACGATCCGGCAGTCCTGACGGCGGTTCGCGTCCGCGCCGCTCCGGCAGACCTGCTGCACCTCGCCGGCGGTACTGGGGCGCGCGTCCGCACCGGGACCGCCTCCCTCGGAGAGACCGAGCAGGCTCGGGTCGACCCCGAAGAGCACCGCGACCAGCGCGATCAGCAGGCCCGCCGCGCCACCGCCGATGGCGACCCGGCCTCCCGGGCGGCCGCGCCGGTCGTCCACCTGCGAGGTGTCGAGGTCCCCCTGCTCGTCGAACTGCATGTCCCTCCGTCCGTCGCACCCGCCGCGACCCGGGTGCGGCCGCCCGGCCACGGTAGCCCGCCGGACCACCCCGGCCGGGGCAGGACGCGCAGGTCAGAACGGGTCTGCCGGACCCGGCCGCCGGGGTGAACCAGCTGAACCGGCTCACCCACGTCGCCGGGCCCGGAACGCCCCGCCCGCCCCGCGCCCCGCACCCCGGCAGGCCCCACCCTCGACCGTCTCGACCGTCTCGACCCCCTCCACCGGCGCCCCCGGCCGCGGGCGTTCCGCACGCCGCCCCGCCGCACGCGGCCGCCCGAGCAGCACTCCCACCAGCACCAGCAGCAACCCGCCCGCCTGGACCGGCCCCAGCTCCTCTCCTGCCACCGCTGTACCGAGCAGGACACCGGTGATCGGGTTGAGCAGGCCGACCAGGCCGACCGTCCCGGCCGGCAGGTGCCGCAGACCGGCGAACCATGCGACGAACGCCAGCGCCGTGGCCACCACGGCGACGTACCCGAACGCCAGCAGCTCCGCCAGGGCGGGCACCGGCGGCACCCCCTCGGCAACCGCGGCCGCCGGGAGCAGGACGAGCCCGCCCGCGATCAACTGCCAGGAGGTCGAGGCCAGGACGTCCGCACCGTCGCGCCAGCGGCCGGCGAGGACGTAACCGAAGGAGGAGACCAGCATGGCGGCCATCGAGGCGGCCAACCCGGCCGGGCTCACCGCACCCGCCCGGCCGAGCACCATCAGCCCGACCCCACCCAGCCCCACCAGCGCGCCGACCAGGTGCGCGCGGGCCGGCCGCTCGGCCACCAGGGCCCAGGCGATCAGCATCATCGCCAGCGGGGAGGCCGCCATGACGGTCGAGGCGACGCTGGTGGCGAGCAGTTGCGAGGCGACGTAGAGCAGGACGAAGAAGACCCCTGTGTTGAGCAGTCCGAGCACCGCCGAGCGCCACCACCAGGCCCCGCGCGGCAGCCGCCGGGCGAGGGCGAGCAGGATCAGGCCGGCCGGCAGGGCCCGCAGGGCGGCACCCCAGAGCGGGCGGTCCGCCGGGAGGAATTCGCGGGTGACGTAGTAGTTGGCACCCCAGGCGACCGGCGCGACGGCGGTCACCAGGATCCACCGAATATTCGCTTCCATGGAAGCAATATAACTTCCCAGGAAGCTATCCGGCTAGGATGGCGCCATGGAACAGCAGCGCGACCCGCTCGGACCGCCACCCGGAGCCCCGGACCACGTGGCCGCCATCCAGGCCGAATGGCGGCGGGAGCGGCCCGACCTCGATGTCTCGCCGCAGGCGGTGATCGGCCGGCTGCACCGCCTCGCCGCCCGCCTCACCGACGAGCTCGGCCTGGTGTACGCCCGCTACGGCCTCGGCGAGGGCGAGTTCGACGTGCTCGCCGCGCTGCGCCGAGCCGGCCCCCCCTTCGAACGGGCCCCCGGCGAACTCGCCGCCCACACGATGGTCACCACCGGCGCCATGACGAAGCGGATCGACCGCCTGGAGCGGGCCGGGCTGGTCACCCGCCGTCGCAGCGACGAGGACGGGCGCGGGCGCGTCGTCGCACTCACCCCGGCCGGCCGGCGACTGATCGACGAGGCGTTCACCGCCCACATGCGCAACGAGCACCGCCTGCTGGAGCTGCTCACTCCCCAGGAGGCCACCGCCCTGGAGGGCCTGCTGACCAGCTGGCAGTACCGCCTGGACCACCCCCCGAAGTCCACCGAGGCGTGACGAGGATCCGCCCGCCCTCCCCGGGAAGCCCCGACGGGCCAGAACTCCGACGGTCCAGAACTCCGACGGCCCAGGGCTCGGCAGCTGAGGAGTCGGCAGCTCAGGGCTCGCCGGCTCCGGACGCCGGCGGCGTCAGACCGGCGTCCGCCAGGATCCGCGCCACGGTCTGCTCCAGGGTGTTGTCCTCGCCGACGACCTGCTCCGCACCACCGGGCAGCAGATCGCCCCCGACGTACCAGCCGGTCATCTCCTCGGAGCCGAACTCGGCGGCCTGCGGCCGCAGCGAGTGCCGGCGCAGAGTCTCCGCCAGGTCGACGTCGAGGTAGTACAGCAGGGTGCGGCCGCGGTGGTCCGCGGCCAGCCGCCCGAGCATCGGGCCGTACCGCGCAGCGGTCAGGATGCCTTCGACGACGACGTGGAAGCCGTGGTCGAGGGCGTAGCGGGCGACGGTGTCGATCAGGCCGATCGAGGCGCAACCGTCCGTGTCCCGCTCCTGCAGCACGGTCCGGCGCAGGTTGTCCTGGCCGACCAGCGCGAGCTTCCCCCGCCCGCACCGGGCCCGCAGCTCGGCCGCGATGCTCGACTTGCCGGATCCGCTGTTGCCCCGCAGGACGATCAGCACGGTGTGCTCACTGCCTGTCATCCACCCCACGCTAGTGGACGCCGCCCGAGCCCGCCGGGCACCGCCGCGATGCGGACGGGCCGGCCCGTCGCCGCACCGGCCCGGTGGAATGCGGGTGATCCCGTCCCACGGCCCGCGATACGGTCCGCCGCATGACGACCTTGTGGTGGGACATCGTGCTGATCGGCGGAGCCTCGGGCATCGGGAAGAGCCGGGCAGCCGCGCGACTGGCCCGGGAGACGGGCGCGTTCGTGGTGGAGTTCGACGACGTGGTCAGCGCCGTCCAGGAGATCACCACAGCCGACCAGCACCCGGGGCTGCACCACTTCGACAGCCCTGACCCTGCCGAACCCCGCACAGCGGAGCAGGAGTTGCAGCTGCAGATCGCGACCGCCGGGGCGCTGGAGCCCGCCGTCCTCGGTGTCGTCCGCAACCGCCTGACGGTGGACGTGCCCGCCGTCGTCGAGGGCGACTACCTCACCCCGGCCGCCGCCGCCCGGGCCGTCGAGGCGGGCCGGGCGGCCGGGCGCCGTGTCCGGGCGGTGTTCCTGCACGAGCCGGACGCGGCCCGGATCACCGCCAACTACGCCGCCCGCGAGCCCGGGTGCGGCCCGCAGGTGCGGCGGGCCGAGGTCGGCGCCCGGTACTCGCACTGGCTCGCCGAGCAGGCGGACCGGTACGGCCTCCCGGTGGTCGACTGCCGCCCCTGGGACACTCTCGCGGTCCGCCTCGACGAGGCGCTCCGCACGCCCTCGGGCCGGCCGGGCCCTCAGCCCCCCGCGCCGCGTACGTCCGGCCGGGTGTCGTAGGCGTCCCGGGCGGCGAGCACCTCGGGCATGTTCTCCTCCGCCCAGGCCTTGATCGCCCGTACCACCGGCAGCAGTCCGGCCCCCAGCGGCGTCAGCGCGTAGTCGACCCGGGCGGGCACCGAGGGCGTGACGGTGCGGGTGAGCAGGCCGTCCCGCTCCAGGGCGCGCAGGGTCTGGGTGAGCATCTTCTCGCTGACCCCGGCCAGTCTGCGGCGCAGCTCGCTGTACCGCTGCGGGCCGTCGGCCAGCGCGTTGACGAGGAGGCTGACCCACTTGTCGCCGATCCGGTCGAGCAGTTGCCGCGCCGGGCACTGCGCGAGGTAGGCGTCGAAGCTCGCGCGCTCGGCCGAGCGGCGCTGGGCGGCGGTCATGGTGGCCATGGGCTTCCCTCCCCGTACGGTACGCACTTCGCGGTGCGTGCTTCCGACCGGAGGGCAACTCTCCCTAGCGTGGGTGCCGTTGGCAAGTCCGATCGCCCCGGGACCGCCGGGTCCCGCCGTCCCCTCCCCGAGGAGTGCCCCGTGCGCGCCGTCGTCGTCCGCAGCCATGCCGGTCCGGAAGCCCTGGAGCTGGTCGAGGTGCCCGTCCCCGAGGCCGGCCCTGGCCAGGTGCGGGTCCGGGTGTCCGCCGCCGGGGTCAATCCGGTGGACGCCGTGACCCGCTCCGGGGCCCTGGTGGCGGCGGGGCTGATGGCACCGCGCGAGGTGACCGGGCTGGGCTGGGACGTGGCGGGCACGGTCGACCGGGTGGGCCCGGGAGTGTCCGGCTTCGGCCCGGGCGACCCGGTGATCGGTCTTCGCGACCGTCTGGACGTCCCGCTCGGCACCTACGCCGAGTACGTGGTGCTGGACGCCTCGGCGCTCGCCCCGGCCCCGGCGGGGGTGCCGGCCGTCGAGGCGGCGACGCTGCCGTTGAACGGACTGACCGCCGCCCAGGCACTGGACCTGCTCGGCCTCCCGGCCGGCGCCTCGCTGCTGGTGACCGGCGCGGCCGGCGCGGTGGGCGGCTTCGCCGTCGAACTCGCCGCCCTGCGCGGCCTGCGGGTCGTGGCCCTGGCCGGTGCGGCGGACGAGGCGCTGGTCCGGGGTCTGGGGGCCGAGTGGTTCGTGCCGCGCGGTACCGCCGATCCGGCCGCCGCCGTCCGGGCGCTCGTCCCGGGCGGGGTGGACGGCGCCCTGGACGCCGCCCTGCTCGGGGTGGTCGCACTCGGCGCCGTCCGCAACCGGGGCAGCTTCGTCACCGTGTCCGGGGGCGCGCCCCAGGGCCTGCGCGGCATCCGGGTCGCCACCGTCTGGATCGCCGCCGACGGCCCGGCGCTCGCCGAGCTGTCCGCCCTCGCCGCCGCGGGCCGGCTCACCCTCCGGGTCGCCGCCACCCACCCGCTGGCCCGGGCCGCCGACGCCCACCGCCGACTGGCCGGCGGCGGCCTGCGCGGCCGGCTCGTCCTGGTCCCCTGACCACCGCCGGCGCGAGAACGGAGCGACCTCGGCCCGCTCTACCACCGCACCGACGGCGCCATCGGCCTTTACACCGGTCTCGCCGACACCACCGGCCACATCACCGCCTTCCAGGCCGGCCCCTACACCGTCCCCGCCAACGCCGGCTGGGACTGAACGCCATCCAGCTGCCGTGGCCCCGGTCCCCGTCCCGCCCCCGGCGTGACGGCACGGGGGCCGGCGACCAGCGGGTCGCCGGCCCTCGTCCCGGGCGTCGGCGTGCGGACGACGGCGGAACTACCCGCGTGAGGCGTGCCGTTGGCGGAGCCAGGCGAGGGCACCGATCAGGCCGACCGCGCCGCCGGCGCAGAGCTTGACGGCGCCCTTGGCAAGCAGCCAGCCGATCCCGGGGGCGGTCCAGCCCAGCCAGTGGAGGACGGCCAGCAGGACCGCCACCGCCCCCAGCGCCGCCAGGACGGTCACCACCACCGCGGCCCCGGTGGAGAGTTCGGTCTCCCCGGCCGTGGTCGCCCGTATCTCGTTCGTGCCCCCATCATCCGTGGGAGCGATCATAATCCGGCTCAGCGCGGGGCGTGGTGGGTGTCGCCGCTGTGCTCGCCGGTCTCGTGGTCGGGGAAGCTCACGGCCAGCGTGACGCGGTACTCGTAGACGTCGTCGCGGTGCCCGGGCACCCGGGCCCAGGCCAGCGAGTGCACCTCCGCCTCGGGTGCCTGGCGGCACCACGCGGCCGCCTCCTCCAGTGCCCGGGCCGCCGAACGGCCGGTGCACACCACGGCGGTGTACGCCGCGACGGCGACGTCGCCGCCGCTGCGCCCCGCCCGCGAGACCGCCCGGACGGCGGCGGCGGCATGGGTCAGGTCACGGGCCAGGTCGTCCACGACCCGGGGCGGCGCCGGGAGGACCGGCCCCTCCGCCACGGTCTCCGGCAGGTTCGTGCTCACCGTCTGGGCCTCCATCCGCCTGGTCTCGGGATCCGCCGATTGCGGGATCCGCCTGGTCACCGGCCCAAGGATGCCGGGCCGCCATTCCTGGCATGACCACTTTCACCAGAACATCACCCGTCCGGGGAGCTGAGGAAGGAGAGCTCGACACCGACCGCCCGGTACTGGTAAAGGACTTGCGTCGCATCGGTCCTGGTCAGACCCTCCCGTCCCGGGCGCCGCCGGGAGCCCGGCCGCACGTGCGCGTACCACCCCCGCACCCCGGACCGCCGGTCCGACCGCCGGACGCGCCGGGTCGGGCTCGTGACGCAGCTGTGCAACTCCCGTTTCCGGAACGGGAAATACCGGACCGGCCCGGCCACTAGGATCCCTGGAGCACCACAGTCCGCCGCACCGGCGGACGCCGGACGAGGGGGTCCCATGCAGCTCGAATCAGCGGTCCGGTACGGGCGTCGGCAGCTCTGGCTGCCCGCGTTGGCCCTCGCGGGCGTCGCCGTGGCCGGCTGCTCGTCCTCCGGCGGGGCGACGGCCGCGCCCCCGCCCACCACATCCGCCGCGGCCGCGACGACGCCCGGCGCGGCCGCGCCCACGGCGGCGACGACACCCGGATCCAGCGCCTCCGCGCCAGCCCCCGCGAGCACCGGAGCACCCACCGCCGCGCCCGCCGGGCGGCCGGCGGACGCCTGCACGCTGCTGCAGTCCCCCCAGGTCGTCGCGGCGGTGGGCACCTCGGGCCCGTTCCGCGGCACCCACCCCGACCCGGCGAGCGACGGCAGCCCGGTCTGGGGCTGCACCTGGGGCTCGCCCGACTCCTACGCCTCGATCCGCGAGACCACCCCGACCGCCCTGGCCTCGGCCAAGGCGGACGGCCAGCTCCAGGTCACCACCCTGCCGGGGGTCGGCCAGGAGGCGGTACTGACCCAGCGTAAGGACGGCACCCACCCGAGGGCCCTCTTCGTGGCCGGCGGACGCGTCTACGCCGTCGAGGTGGTGAAGGACCGCGGCCCGGGCGACGGCGTCAACGCCCCGGCGGAGGCCCTCGCCGAGAGCGGGCTGGCGATGGTGCTGGCCAAGTCGCTCGGCGGCTGAGCCCACGGCGAACCGGCGGCCCACGAACCGGCAGATGCCGCCCGGCGGCCCACGAACCGGCAGATGCCGCCCGGCGGCCCCCGAACCGGCCGCCGGGGGGACGCCGGGCGGCGCAGCCGGTTCCCTCCGGGGCGTGAACGGCGCCGGGCGGGGGCCTGCGGGCGGATGCGGGTACGGCACGGGCGTTCACAGAATGACGCCACCGTGCCGTACTCGGTACTCCCCCGAAAGCCAAGGCGGACCGCATGAGCCGACTCCACCCATCCACGCCCCCGGGCCGCCCGCGCGACACCCCTCCGGGGGGCCGAACGCCGGTGTCACACGCCGTCACCGCCCTGCTGGGCGGACTGGCGCTGCTCGCCCCGGCCCTGGCCGGTTCGCTGGTTACCCCGATACCCGCGCACGCCGACAACCCCACCGTCTCGGTGAACAGCCTGCGCACCGGCTGGGACGCGGCCGAGCCGGGCCTGGGCCCGGCGCAGGTCTCCGGCTCGGACTTCGGCCGGCGCTGGTCCACCGCCGTCGACGGCGCCGTCCTCGCCCAGCCCCTGGTCGCCGGTTCGACCGTGGTGGTCGCCACCGAGACGAACCACGTCTACGGCATCGGCGCGACCGACGGCCGGATCCTGTGGCAGCGCGCGCTCGGCACACCGGTCCCGTCGTCCACCGCCTGCCTCTCCCCCGGCACCGGCATCACCTCGACGCCCGTGTACGACAAGTCGACCGGCACGATCTACCTGGTGGCGAAGTCCACCGAGGGGGGCGCCCACTTCTCGGTGCACGCGCTGGACGTCGCCTCGGGCGCCGAGCGCGGCGACTGGCCGGTCACCGTCCAGGGCTCGCCGGTGAACAGCCCCGGGGTCCCGTTCAACCCGGGCACCTCGGCGCAGCGCGCCGGGCTCCTGCTGCTGGACGGTGCGGTCTACTTCGGCTTCGCCTCGGACTGCGGCGTCGGGACGTACGTCGGCCACGTCGCGGGCGTCCACACCGGGACCCGCAAGCTGACGCTCTGGTCCACCCAGTCCGGCTCGGCCTCGCAGAACGCGGGCGTCTGGATGAGCGGCGGCGGCCTGGTCTCGGACGGCGCCGGGAGGATCCTCCTCGCCACCGGCAACGGCGCGGGCACGGGCTCCTCCCCGCCGAAGGGCCCCGGCGACAAGCCGCAGGGCCACTTCGCCGAATCCGTCGTGCGGCTGGGTGTGAACGCCGACGGCAGCCTCACCCCGAAGGACTTCTTCAGCCCGACCGACAACCGGGACATGGACCACGGCGACGTGGACCTCGGCTCCGGCGGGCCCGCCGCCCTGCCGTCCGGCTTCGGCACGACCGCCCACCCGCACCTGCTGGTGCAGGTCGGCAAGGACGGCCGGATCTTCCTGCTGGACCGCGACCGGCTGGGCGGCATGGGCCAGGGCCCGAACGGCACCGACGCCGCGGTCGGCACGACCGGCCCGTTCAAGGGCGTCTGGGGCCACCCGGGGGTCTGGGGCGGGGACGGCGGCTATGTCTACCTGGTCGAGAACTACGGCTCGCTGCGCGCGCTCAAGTACTCGGTGAACAGCGCCGGGAACCCCCAGCTGACCAGCGCGGGCACCAGCGCCGAGGGCTTCGGCTACGCGTCCGGCTCCCCCGTGGTCACCTCCAACGGGACGGCCTCCGGTTCGGCGCTCGTCTGGACCGTCTACTCCGGCAGCGGTCCGGGCGGCCAGAACGGCGAGCTGCGGGTGTACGACCCGCTGCCGGTCAACGGCGCGCTCAAGCTGCGCCGCAGCTTCGCGCTCGGCACGGTGAGCAGGTTCGCCGTACCCGCCACGGACGGCGGGCGGGTGTTCGTGGGCACCAAGGACGGCCACCTGGTCGCCTTCGGCCGCGCCGCCGCCTGACACGGTTCCAATCCGGCGCGCCGCCCCCGGATGCCGCTCCGGCCCGACCGCGCCCGCCCGACCGCGCCGCCTCCCGACAGCGCTCCGGCCCGACCGCCCGGTGGCCGGTCGAACCCCCGGCCCCGGCCCGTCACCCGTTCGAGCGCGATTGTCCGCACATCGCGCGGGTTGGACCGGCGGCCGGGCCCGGCGGCTCGTAGCGTCCTGACCCACGGGGCCGCGCGGCCCACCGCGCGCGTGCGCTCCTCCCACCCGCCCTCTCCCGAGGAGGAATCCCGATGAACCGCACCGCCGCTCCACTGCCCACCCCCGCCGCCGCACCGCCCGAGCGCCCGGCCGACGCCGCCCCGAAGCCCGCCTGGTCCGCACCGGCGGTCGAGTGCCACCGCACCGGCGCCGAGGTCACCGCCTACGCCGGACGGGCCGCCCAGTGGCTCAGCCGCTGACCCGCGAGCGGTTCGCGGCCAGGCTGTACGACCTGCGGGAGCGCTACTGGGACAGCCACCCGTTCCATCTGCGCCTGCACTCCGGTGGCTGCACGCCACCGGAGTTGCGGCGCTGGGTCGCCAACCGCTGGTACTACCAGCTCTGCCTGACCCGCAAGAACGCCGCGATCATCGCCAACTGCCCGCTCCCGGAGGTCCGCCGGGCCTGGGCCGAGCGGCTCGCCTACCAGGACGGACCGGCCGCGCCCCTACCCGGCCCCGAGCGCGGCGCACCGGCCGGGGGCGCACCGGACGCCACCGCACCCGCCGAGGGCGGCCTCGCCGACTGGCTGGTCCTCGCCGAGGCGGTCGGCCTGGACCGCGCGGAGGTCACCGACGAACGGCACGTCACCCGCGGGGTCCGCTTCGCCGTCGACGGCTATCTGCACTTCTGCCAGACCAGAGCGTGGACGGAGGGCGTCGCGGCGGCCCTCACCGAGATGTTCTCGCCCGACCACATGGCCCAGCGGGTGACCGCCTGGCGCACCCACTACGGCTGGATCGACCCGGCGGGGTACGCCTACTTCGAGCACCGCATCCCCACCGCCCGCAAGGACAGCGCCCGCACCCTGGAGCTCGTGCTGGACCACTGCGTCACCGCCCACCAGCAGCAGGCCGCCCTCGACGCCCTGGCCTTCAAGTGCGAGGTGCTGCGGGCCATGCTGGACGCCGTCGACTACGGGGCCGACCGGTGACGACCGCCCAGGCCGCCCAGGCCGCCCAGGCCGCCCCCGCCGCCCAGGTGCCCGGCCTGCGGCGCGGGGTGCGGCTGGTGCACGACCCGGTCCGCGACCGGGCCGCCCTGCTCTACCCCGAGGGCGTCCTGCTGCTCAACGACACCGCGGCCGCCGTACTGCGCCACTGCGACGGCCGGCGCGAAACCGCCCTGATCACCGCCGGGCTCGCCGCCGAGTACGACGGGGTGGACGACGGGCAGGTCCGCGAGCTGCTCGCCGACCTCGCCGAGCGCCGGCTGCTCACCCTGGACGGCTCCGGCGCACCCGCACTGCCGTACCCGGCCACCGGCCTGCCGGGTGCGGCCGTCCGGGCGCCGGCGCCGTTCGGCCTGATCGCCGAACTCACCTACCGCTGCCCGCTCCAGTGCACCTACTGCGCCAACCCGGTCGAACTCGCCCGCTACCGGGACGAACTGGACACCGACCAGTGGCTGCGCGTGCTCGACCAGGCCCGCGGGCTCGGCGTCCTCCAGGTCCACCTCACCGGCGGCGAGCCGCTGCTCCGCCGCGACCTCACCCGGATCGTCGCCCACGCGCACGACCTGGGCCTCTACACCAACCTGGTCACCAGCGGGCTCCCGCTGGACGAGCCGCGTGCCACCGCGCTCGCCGGGGCGGGCCTGGACCACGTCCAGCTCTCCCTCCAGGACGCCGACCTGCGCCGCGCGGACGCCGTGGCCGGCCTCGCCGCGCACGAGCGCAAGCTCGCCGCGGCGGCGCTGCTGACCGGCGCCGGGCTGGCGCTGACCGTCAACGCCGTGCTGCACCGGGGCAATCTGGCCCGGCTCGGCGCCCTCGCCGACCTGGCCGTGGCGCTCGGCGCCGACCGGGTCGAGCTGGCGCACACCCAGTTCTACGGCTGGGCCTGGCAGAACCGGGCGCACCTGGCGCCGAGCGAGGCCCAGGTCCGCCAGGCCGAGCTGGACGTGGCCGCCGCCCGGGAGCGCCACGGCGGGCGGATCGAGATCGTGCACGTCGCGGCCGACCACCACGGCGGCGCCGTGAAGCCCTGCATGGACGGCTGGGGCCGCCGGCAGCTGGTGGTCGCGCCCACCGGTGACGTGCTGCCCTGCCTGGCCGCCGCGCAGCTGCCCGGTCCGGCGCTGCCGAACGCGGCGACCGATGGGCTCGCCGCGATCTGGCACGACTCGCCGCTGTTCAACCGGTACCGGGGCACCGACTGGATGCCGGAGCCCTGTCGCGGCTGCGCGCTGCGCGAGGTCGACCACGGCGGCTGCCGCTGCCAGGCCTTCCAGTTCACCGGGGACGCCGGCGCCACCGACCCGGCCTGCCGCCTCTCCCCCGACCACCACCTGGTCACCGGGCCGGTCCCGGCGGCCACCCCGGCCCCCGTGCCCCGGAGGACGCGCTGAAGATCCGGATCCTGGGCACGGCCGCCGGCGGCGGACTGCCCCAGTGGAACTGCGGCTGCGAGGGCTGCTCCACCGCCCGCCGCACCGGCGCCGCCCGCAGCCAGGACTGCCTGGCGGTCAGCGCGGACGGCGTCGCCTGGTACCTGGTCAACGCCTCGCCCGACCTGCGGAGCCAGCTGCTGGCCGCCCCGGAGCTGGCTCCGGCCGCCGGCACCCGGGACACCCCGCTGCGCGGCGTCCTGCTCACCAGCGGCGAGCTCGACCACACGCTCGGCCTGTTGACCCTGCGGGAGGCCGCCGGGCTGAGCGTGCACGCCACCGAACCGGTCCGTGCCGCGCTGCACGGCGTCTTCCCGGTCGGCCCGCTGCTCGCGCCCTACACCGAGGCCCGCTGGCAGTCCGTCGCGCCGGGCACCGCCTTCGACCTGGCCGGCGGGCTGCGCGCCGAGCCGCTGGCGCTGGGCGGAAAGCGGCCGCGGTACGCCGCCGACCTGCCCGGCAAGGCCTGGGACGGCCGGGCGGACTGGGTGACCGGCTACCGCTTCACCGCCGCCGGGAGCCGGTCGAGCGCGGTGTACGCGCCCGGACTGGCCGCCTGGACGCCGGAGCTCGACCGGGCGGTGGCCGGTGCGGCCGTGGTGATCCTCGACGGCACCTTCGCCACCGACGACGAACTCGCCGAGCGCACCGGCGGCTCGCGCTCCTCCCGCGGCATGGGCCACCTGGCGGTCCGGGACTCGCTGGCCCACCTGGGCCGCCACCCCGGCCCGCGCTACCTCTACACCCACCTCAACAACACCAACCCGCTGGCCCACCCGGGCTCCCCCGGCGCCGCCGCCCTCGCACCGGCCCTGGCGGCGGCGGGCGCGGCCGTCGCCGAGGACGGTCAGCTCGTCGAGTTCTGAGCCCCGGCGCCGCTCCCCGGCCCGCCGGGTACCGCCGGGCGCACCCTCGCCACCTGCCCGTTCACCGGACGGTGGGGCCCGGGACAGCCGCTGCTCACCCGGGTCCGGTCAGATCATCGTGATACTAATCATTCCGGTAGCACGAACTGTCATGCACTGGCAGGCACGATGGTGACAGCCCGTCCGTTCCCCCGGGGTCCGGACGGTGACGGGGAGGGCACGGCATGAAGGCACGGGTCGACAGCGGACGACAGACGGGGCGCCGGATACGGCTGGGCAAGCGGGTGACCGGGACGGCCGCCGCGTTCACCGCGCTCGCGGCCCTGACCGGCTCTCAGGTGACGGGACTCGGCCTCTCCGGTGTCGCGGCCGCCGAGCCGGTGCCGCCCGTGATCGACCCGACCACCTCCGTGGTCGCCACCGCTCCCGGCACCACGCTGCCCGGCTCCGAACTGCCGTCGCCCGCCGGCGGGCCGACCGTGCCGGTCGACGGCGGGGGCGCCGTCCCGCTGCCGCAGCCGCCCACGACCCTGCCGGGCGACCCGTCCGCCGGACCGTTCCGGACCGGGCCCGCCCTGCCGGCGACGGTCTTCGCCGCCTACCGCAAGGCCGAGGCCGCGCTGGCCGTCCGCTCGCCCGGCTGCCACCTGCCGTGGCAGCTGCTGGCCGCGATCGGCGAGGTCGAGTCCGGCCAGGCCAACCGGGGCGGGGTGGACGCCGCGGGGACGACGTACCGGCCGATCCTCGGCCCGGCGCTCAACGGCAACGGCTTCGCCGCGATCTCCGACACCGACGGTGGCCGCTACGACGGCGACCGGCTCTGGGACCGGGCCGTCGGACCGATGCAGTTCATCCCCTCCACCTGGGCCTACTGGGGGGTCGACGCCAACGGTGACGGCCAGGCGGACCCCAACAACGTCTTCGACGCCGCCGAGTCGGCCGGCCGCTACCTCTGCGCGGGCGGCCGCGACCTCGGCAATCCGGCCCAGCTGGACCGGGCGGTCCTCGGCTACAACAACTCGGGCGAGTACCTGCGGACCGTCAAGAACTGGATGGCGCACTTCGGCAGCGGGACGGCGACCACGACACCGGACCGGCCCGCCCCGGCCGGCGCGCTGACCGCGCCGTCACCGTCGCCGACCGTGCCCGCACCGGCGACCGGCCCCACGACGCCCACGCCCCCGGCATCCCCGGCGCCGTCGACCGGCACGCCGACCGGTGGCCCGAGCGGGACGCCGACGGGGGCGCCCACGCCCACCGCGTCGGCCTCGCCCTCGGCCGGCCCGAGCCCGAGCGCCACGCCGAGTGCCACGCCCAGTGCCACCCCGACCGGTACGCCGAGCACCTCGCCGACCGGTACGCCCAGCACCACCCCGACGGCCACCCCCACCGGGACGCCGACCGCCACCCCCACCGCCACGCCCACCACCTGTGCCACCCCCACGGCGACGGCGACGCCCACCGACGGCGCGAGCCCGACGGCCACCCCGTCGGCCACCGCCACCGCGACGCCCCCGGCGCCCGGCTGCCCGACGCCGACCGGCACCCCGACCGGCACCCCGTCGGCCACCGCCACCCCGAGTGGCTCGTCCTCGGCCGCCGCCTCCCCGTCGGCCTCCCCCTCGCCCTCGGCGCACTGACCACACGCCGAGTACGAACCGAGCACGCACGGAACACGCATGGAGCACGCGTGACCCCGGCCCGGGCGCCCCGATCAGCGGGCGCACCGGGCCGGCGGCCGTTCAGTCCTCGTCGTCCTCGTCGTCCGGGTAGCGGCCGGCCGCCCGGTCCTGCTCCTCCTGGGCCTTGACCGGGAGGTCCGGGTCCCAGTCGGAGGGCCGCGGCCGTTCGGGCCCGTCGGGGCCGAGACGGAGCACCGGCTCGACCCGCACCAGCCGGAACCGCCGGTCGGCCGCCCGGAGTTCGTGTCCGCGCTCGGCGTCCAGCCGGTCGGCGGCGGCGGCGTACCGGGCGCGCTCGTCCTCGCCGAGGTCCGGCAGCAGCCGCGGGGCGAAGTCGCGCAGGTAGGCGGCGAGGCTGTCGCGGGCGGCCTGCGGGGTCTCGTAGGCCCCGGTCATCGGGCCCCAGTGGCCGTCCTCGTACTCGGCGACGGCGCAGTGCACCGGGAGCACGAACACCTTGGGATAGCGGCTGGAGGCGTGCCGGGCGTCGGCGCGGACGTTCTCGGGGATGCCCCGGCCGGCCGGCACCAGCGTCATCATGTCCAGCCGCAGGATCCCGTCGACCAGGGTGACGTCGGCACCGGGGTCGACGACGAAGCCGTCGACCCGGGACGGCAGCCGGTAGGCCTGGCCGACGGCGGCCGGGTCCGGGTCGGTGGGGCGCGGCGGTTCGATGCCCTCGGGGCCCGAGCGCAGCACCTGTTCGGCCCGGAAGATCCGGTACTCCCGCCCGGCGACGGTGATCTCGTCGAGCGCCTCCCACTCCATCCGCCGGTACGCCGCCGTGTAGGCGGCCCGCTCCTCGTCGGTGATGTCCCAGGTGGCGGCGAACCGGGCGCCGCGCTCGGCCCGCGCCCAGCATCGGAACTGGTGGCCGAGGTCGTCGCGGGCCATCTGCGGGGTGGTCGCGCGGTAGCCGAGGATCCGCCAGGTCCCCTCGGGGGTGCGCTCCAGACTGCCGAAGGCGGGCGCCATCATCATCAGGCTCGGATACCGCTCCCGGGAGGCCCACGCCTCCAGACCGGCCACGGCCGCGACCGGGTCGTCGGTGTGCGCGACCCGGATGGTGAGGTGCCCCGGCAGCTGCGCAGCGTCATCGTCCATGCGGCCAGTGTTAGCGGACGCGGTGAGTGGGCCGCAGGGATATCGGGGAAGTGCACCCGACCGGGCAACGGCGGCGGACCGGAGGGCCGTCCGCGCGACCGCGCGGGACGGGGACAGCGGGCGCGGGGCCCGTCCGGGGGGAGATCGGACGGCCCCCGCGCCGCCGGTCGACGGACCGGCCGGAGGGCCGGTCGCGGGCGGCGCGGCGCGGGCGGGCCCGCGGCGCACCGTCAGAGGTGCTTGGCCAGCTCCGGCATCAGGTCCTGGAAGGTCCGCCCGCTGGCCGGCTGGCCGATCGCGGCCATCTGCCAACCACCGGCCGTGCGCTGCACCTTGGCCATGATCTGGGCGGTGTACGGGCCGCCGCCGGTGAGCGTGTACCGGGCCAGCTCGGCGCCGGTCTGCTCGTCGACCAGCCGGCAGAAGGCGTTCTCGACCTCCTGGAAGGTCTGCCCGGTGAAGGAGTTGACGGTGAACAGGATCTGGTCGACCTCGCTCGGCACCCTGGTGAGGTCCACCGTGATCGACTCGTCGTCGGTGGCGTCGCCGGCGCCGCCGGTCAGGTTGTCCCCGCTGTGCCGCACCGAACCGTCGTTGCTGGTGAGGTGCTGGAAGAAGACCACGTCCACCGGCTTGCCGGCGGCGAACAGCACCGCCGAGGCGTCCAGGTCGATCTCCTGCGAGGCCAACAGCTTGGCGAAGAACCCCTTCCGCTGGGCGGCCCGCCAGCCGAGGCCCATCCGCACCACGCCCAGCTGCCCCCCGCCCGGCTTCTCCAGGCTCAGCTTCTGCCCCTTGGCCAGCGAAACGCTCATCGCGTCCTCCTCGTTGCTCCGCCCTGCGTCCTGAATCTACAGCACTGTAGAGATTCCCGGGTGCGCAGGGTCGGTCCTGGGAATCCCCGTACCCGCTCCTACGATCAACACCACATCATCCGGACACGGAGGGATTCGCGACGACCCACCGGCCCCCGGCCGCAATTCCGCACGCGGGCTCCGGCGCCGGTCCCGCACGCGGCGCCCGGCGACGCCGACGGCCCCCCGCTACGGCCGCTGCAGCGGCCGCTCCAGCCGCACCAGGGCGTCGACCGCGGCAGCGCGCCCGCCGGCAGCTCCGTCGCGGTGTCCGGCCTCCGCGGCCACCGGGCGGAGCACCCGCTCGGCGCGGACGGTCCGCAGCCCGGCGTCGGAGAGGTCGGCGAGCACGTCGTCCGGGGTGAAGAGGACGCGCGGGTCCTGCGGGCCGCCGACCCCTTCGGTGAGATTGCTGCTGTCGTGGCCGACCACCAGCAGGGTGGCGCCGGGGGCGAGCGCGGCGGCGGCCCGGCGCAGCGCGGTACGACGGTCGGCGGCGGGGAGCTGGAGGTAGGCGACCAGCACCAGGTCGTAGCCCTCGGCCGGGAGCGGGAAGCCGCGGGCGTCGTCGTGGCGCCAGGTGAGCCGGTCGGCGACCTCGTCGGGCAGGTCCGCGGTGAGCCGCTCGGCGCGCTCCAGGGCGACGGCGGAGAAGTCGAGGCCGGTCACCCGCCAGCCCTGCCGGGCGAGCCAGATGCTGTTGCGCCCCTCGCCGGCCGCGACGTCCAGGGCGCGGCCGGGAGTGCGGCCGGTCAGCTCGCCGACCACCCAGCGGTTGGGCTCGGCGCCCCAGACCAGCTCGCTCGCGGCGTAGCGGTCGTTCCAGTCCTGGCTGTCCATGGCTCGTCCTCCGTTCGGCGGGGCTGCTCCGTACGCCACCGTACCGGCGCGGGGGCCGCCGACCGTCCAGCGGGCGGACACCCTTGACGGCGAATATTGGTCCAGTCCAATCTGTGATGTCGTTGATGCGTACGGGCCCGGCCCGACGGTGTCGACGCGTCGTACCGAAGCATGTGTCACCCCGCCCGCGCGCCCCCACAGCGCTCGGCTCGGCTCCCTTCGGCCCACCCGGGCCACCGCACCGCCGGAACCCCCACTCATCCGGAGGACACCGCATGCACGACCGAGTCACGCCCGCGCGCCCCGCCGAGCGCCGGGCCGCCGCACCACGCCGGCGAGCCACCGCACTGGCCCTGGCGGCCACGCTCACCACCGGCACCGCCGCCCTCGCGCTCTCCCTGAACACGGCCTCCGCGGCGCCCGTCAACCTGCTCGCCAACGCCGGTCTGGAGACCGGCTCGCTGGCCGGCTGGACCTGCGTCAACGGATCCGTCGTCACCACGCCGGTGCACGGCGGGAGCTACGCGCTCAGCGGGGCCGCATCGGCCTCCGACACCGCGCAGTGCCAGCAGACCGTGACCGTGCTGCCCAACACCCAGTACACCCTGTCGGGCTGGGTCCAGGGCAGCTACGTCTACCTGGGCGCGACCGGGACCGGGGTCAACTCCTCCTCCTGGACGCCCAGCGCGACCGGCTGGACGCAGCTGAGCAGCACCTTCACCACCGGCGCCGCCACCACCTCGGTGACGGTGATCACGCACGGCTGGTACGGCACCGGCACCTACCGGGCGGATGACCTCAGCCTGACCGGCCCGGCCGGGCCGACCAGCAGCGGCAGCCCGACCGCGACGAGCAGCCCCACGGCGACCAGCAGCCCGACCGCGACCAGCAGTCCGACGGCGACCACCAGCCCGACCGCCTCGAACAGCCCCACCGCGAGCACCAGCCCGACGGCCTCGAACAGCCCGACGGCGACCACCAGCCCCACCGCGACGGCCACCGCCACGGCGACGGGCACCGGCCCGGCCGGGGACGGCAAGGTCACCGTGCCCGGCGGGCTCACCGTCGGCAAGGTCACCGGCAACGCCGTGGTGCTCAGCTGGCAGCCGTCCACGCTGACCGGCGGCGACGGCCCGGTGGCCTACAAGGTCTACTCCGGCAGCCAGCTGGTCGCGACCTCGATGGGCACCTCGGTGGCCGTCAGCTCGCTGCTGCCGAGCACCAACTACCGGTTCACCGTCCAGGGCTACTCGGGCAGCCACGCCTCCGCGCAGTCCGCGCCGGTGGGCACCACCACCGCGCCCGCCCCGGCCGCGAGCCCGTTCCGCTCGGCCTACTTCGACCAGTGGGGCGTCTACGAGAACGCGTACCACGCGAAGAACGTGGACACCAGCGGCGCGGCGGGCAAGCTGGACGTGATCACCTACGCCTTCGCCAACATCCACCCGACCACGCACACCTGCTTCCAGGCCGTGAAGGCCTCCGACTCGGCCAACGAGTCCAACCCCAACGCCGGGGACGGCGCCGGGGACGCTTACGCCGACTACCAGGCCGACTACAACGGCGCGGCCAGCGTCGACGGCAGCAGCGACACCTGGGAGCAGCCGCTCAAGGGCAACTTCAACCAGCTGCGCCAGCTGAAGGCCAAGTACCCGAACCTGCGGTTCACCATCTCGATCGGCGGCTGGACGTACTCCAAGTACTTCTCGGACGCGGCCGCGACGGACGCCTCCCGCAAGGCCTTCGTCTCCTCCTGCGTGGACATGTTCCTCAAGGGCAACCTGCCGACCGGCGTGGCCGGTGACGCCTCGGGCGGCCAGGCCTCGGCGGCCGGACTCTTCGACGGCGTGGACCTCGACTGGGAGTACCCGGGCTCGGCCGGCGGCCACACCGGCAACCACTACTCCGCCGCCGACAAGCAGAACTTCACCCTGCTGCTGAAGGAGTTCCGCACCCAGCTGGACGCCCTCGGCAACGCCCAGGGCAAGCGGTTCCTGCTGACCGCCGCGCTGCCCAGCGGCCAGGACAAGATCGCGCAGCTGGAGACCGACAAGATCGGCGCCTACCTGGACTACGCCGACGTCATGACCTACGACATGCACGGCGCCTGGGACGCCAAGGGCCCGACCAACCACCAGGACCCGCTGCACGACAGCCCGGCCGACCCGACCACGCCGATCACTCCCGGCACCCGCAAGTACAACGTGGACACCACCCTCGCCGCGTACACCACCGGCCTGCCGGAGTACGGCATCGCGGGCGGCTTCCCGACCAACAAGCTGGTGCTGGGCATCCCGTTCTACTGGCGCGGCTGGACGGGCGTGCCGGCCGGCTCGAACTACGGCCTGTACCAGAGCGCGACCGGTCCGACCCCGGCCAAGCCGCTGAGCGCCGAGGCCGGCCTGGCCGCCTGGAAGGAGCTCAACGCCAGCGCGGCGAACACCCACTGGGACCCGGTGACGGAGACCTCCTGGGTCTACGACGGGACCAACTTCTGGACGGGTGACACCCCGCAGGCCATCCAGGCCCGCGGGGCGTACGCCAAGAGCAAGGGCCTGGCCGGGATGTTCGCCTTCTCCCTGGAGAACGACGACGCCTCCGGCACCCTGCTGAACGCGATCGACAGCAGCCTGCGCTGACGCACCACCGGGCAGGGGCCGCGCGGATCACCGTGATCCGGCCGGCCCCGGCGTCACCCCTCCACGCGACGGGCCCAACCCCCCCGGCACCGCGTCCGCGTGC